>JBOHGX010000497.1:0-5325 GCA_050700255.1 Pseudonocardiaceae bacterium | reverse complement strand
GGTCGCCGCGATCACCGCGGTGTACTTCTTCTGCATCCGGCCGATGCGCAACGGCAGCTGCGCGATGAGCGGCGCCCATGAGCACGACGCCGAGCTGGACCGGCAGATCGCCGAGCTGCGGGAAGAGGTCCGGATGCTGCGCGCGGAGGATGCCCTCGAGTCCGGTCGGGTACCCACCGATCGGCCGGCACCTCCTGCCGACGCGTGATGCCGCGGGTCTCCCTTGCTCGGCCGGAACGATCCGGTCGCCGCCGCCCAGGAGCGCGCCGTGCGACGTTGCAGCAGCAGGTCGGCACCGGATGGTTGACGCTGGACGAGTTCTCCGAGCGGAGCGCTGCCGCCTACCGGGCGCGCACGCTCGGCGACCTCGCGCGGTGACACGTGACATCCCCCGACCCGCACCGCGGCCAGCGAGCTTGATCGCGCCGCCGCGGTCCACAGTCGCAGTGTTCACCACGCCGGGTAGCCTTGGAGTCACCTCTTCCCCGAGGTTCCGCCCCTGGGTAACTCCCCGGGGCATCGGCGAGAGGTCCCGGCGAGGAGAGGGTTTCTGGTGGACGCTGACGAAGCGCAGTCCATCGGCGCGTGTGCTCGGATGATCCGCCGTCGCCGCGGGTTGAGCCTGGATGTGGCCGCAGGGCTGGCCGGGATCACCAAGGGCTACCTGTCGATGCTGGAACGTGGCCAGCGCGGGTTCAACCGGCGGGGGCTGATCGAGGACCTGGCCGACGCGCTGGGCTGCTCGGTGGTCGACCTGACCGGCCAGCCCTACCCACCGGCGGACCGGGCGACGGCAGATGCTCTGGCGGTCATCGCCGAGATCACGCCGCTGCTGTACGACATTCACCTTGGACCACGTGCCGGAGGTCCCCGCGCGCCCCGTGGACCAGCTCGCCACCTGGGCAGCGCAGGCCAACGCGCACTGTGATGAGGCCCGATATGCGCTTGCTGGTAAAGACCTCGGCGCGTTGCTGACCGAGCTGCACGTGCACGCTGCGACTGGTACCCCAGCGGCCCGCGGGACGGCCCTAGCGGCGCTGGTGGAGGCCTGCGCGGTCGCCTTCGGCATCGCCCGCCAGTTGGGGCACCCGCAGTTGGCGGTGCAGGCGATGGATCGGGCACATGTCGCTGCTGTGCGCCTCGGTGACCCGGCGCTGGCCGGATTCGCCGGACTGGCCCGAGCTGGTGCGTTCAGCCGCCTTGGCGCCCGGCGTACCGCCACCAATGTTCTGGCCGAAGCGCGAGCGGCCGTGGAGTCGGAAGCCGACCCCACTGGCTCGGACGTACGCGCGGCGGAAGCGCTCGGGATGACGCACCTGCTCGCGGCCCAACTCGCCGGCCGCGACGGGCGCACCGGTGACGCCGAGACTCACCTGGCCGAGGCGGCAGATCTTGCGCACGCCACTGGGGAGCGCAATACGTTGGCATGGCACTTCGGCCCGGCCAACGTCACTGCGTGGTCGCTGGCGATCGCCGGGGAACGAGGCAACGGCCCAGGTCACGCCGAGCGACTCGACGCCGACCCGGTGGCGCCTGCGTCCGCGGGACGGCGCAGCCGGTTGCACTTCGACCTCGCCCGCGGCTACGCGCAGGCTGAAGGGACCAGAGACAACGAGGCGATCCGGCGCCTGGACACCGCCGACCGGATCGCGCCCACCCGGATGCGTAACGACCCGATCGCCCGGGATCTCGTGCTGACCTTGGACCGGCGTGCCCGGCGCCGGGTGTGGGAGTTGGACAGCCTGCGTAACCGGTTCGGTGTCGGCGGCCAGGTGCACGGAGTGTGAACACCTAGCTCGATCTTCACCGCACTGTCTACAGGGTGACCAACGGCAGCAACGACATACTCCCGACGCAGCGGGCCCGCTGGCAACCGCCGCAAGGTGATCCACGCCGCCCGCACGCGTCCGGGGGTCGCGGCCGGCTTCACCAATCTGGTGATGTCCAGGCGCGCTGGTGGGCTACCCACCGGATCAGGTCTGCCCGACGTGCAGGGCCGCGCGGTGAGCCGAGCGCCGCGCTGGGCGCGGTCCCCGCTCGATTACCGCATGCACCTGCTGCTGCCCGAGGGTGATCATCCTTCGGGCTTGCTCAAAGCTCGCTGCGGGCATCTGCTCCTCATGGTGATCACCCAGCACGACCAGCCACCACCCGGGCTGCCGTGCGAACGCTGCGGTCGGATTTTCCTCGCGGACGTGGCCGGGAGGGCTTCCCAGTCGCAAGGTGGCTCACGGTGAAGCTGATCGGGCCCGAATACGTCGAACACGGACAGCAACACCGATGGCAAGGGTGGGCGGGAGACTGACGAGGACTACACCGAGGACTGATGTGGGTGGATCGGTGCTGGTGCTGACGCGGCGGATGGACCCGACCGCCGATGTGGTGGTCGATGAGTTGAACCGCCGGGCCGTGCCGGTTGTCCGTTTCGATTTGGGCGAGGTGGTGGCCGCTGAGTTGGTCGGCTCGCGTTGGGTTGGTCAGCTGCGGACGGGCAGCCGGAGCGCGCGGATGGAGGACGCGGTGGGTGTCTACTACCGGCGGCCTTCTCAACCGATCGCGCCGCCGGGCACGGATCCGCAGGTCGGTGAGTGGATCGAGGCTGAGGCTCGGTGGGGGCTGCGGGGGCTGCTGGTCGCGCTGCCGCGGACGCTGTGGGTCAATTGACCGCCTGCCGTGCATGCTGCGGAGCACAAGCCTTGGCAGCTCGTCGAGGCTGCCGCCGCCGGGCTTCGGGTGCCCCGCACTGCCATCACCAACGATCCTGAATCAGCGGCCGGTTTCGCCAGCGACGCGGCCCCCGTGCTGTACAAGGCGTTCCGGGCCGAGCCGGTGTGTATCGGCGGGAAGACCCACCTGCTTTATGCCACCCCGGTTGATGCGCAGCAGTGCCGCAGCGAGTCCATCCGCGCGGCACCGGTGATGCTCCAAACCCAGATCGATAAGGCGTTCGACGCGCGGGTGACCTGCGTAGACGGGCATGTTTTCGCTGTGGCTCCGCGCGCCGTGGGTGGGGTGGTCCCGCTGGATTGGCGGGTCGATCACGGCGCGAACCAGTGGCAGGTCGTCACCGTGCCCGAGCAGGTGCAGGTCGGGCTGCGGGACTTGCTGGACCGCCTGGGGCTGCGCTTCGCTGCCTGTGACTTCTCCGTTGATCACTCGGGGGTGTGGTGGCATCTGGAGGTCAATCCGGCGGGGCAATGGGCCTGGGATCACCCGCTACGCGACGCTATCGCCTCGGCCATCGCCGATGCCCTCACTGGGGAGACGACACCGCCGTGACCACCAACCGCACCACCGCCGAGGACCTGCGCGCCACGCTGGTCGGCCAGCTGACCCGCGGAGGGTTCCTCACCGACCTGGCTTGGCGTGATGGCTTCGCCACGGTGCACCGCGAGGTCTTCGTGCCCTATTTCTTCCTCCCCTGCCGGGGTCGGCCTGGCTGGCGGCTGGCCGAGGCTGACCAGGAATGGCTGCACGGCGTGTACGTCGATGACGCGCTGGTCACCCAGCTCAACGGCGACGATGACGCCGCCCTGGCCGCGCGCCGGGGACAGACCGTGGAAGGGCGACCCACCTCGTCCAGCTCCGCGCCGGGCCTGATGGCCGCCATGCTGCACAGTCTGGACGTGGCAGAGGGCATGACCGTGCTGGAGGTCGGCACCGGCAGCGGCTACAACGCCGCCCTACTCGCGGCGCGCCTGGGCGACGACGCCGTGACCAGCATCGAGCTGGACCCCGCTCTCACCCAGCGGGCCCGCATCGCCCTGGCCACTGCCGGGCACTGTCCCGCGGTCGTCACCGGCGACGGCGCGGCTGGGTACCCGCCGAACGCCCGGTATGACCGGGTGATCGCCACCGTCGCCTTCTCCCGGGTGCCGCCCGCGCACCTGGAGCAGACCCACCCTGGGGCGCTGATCCTCATCCCGCTGAGCTTCGCCGGCCGCGGAGGGTTGATGGCGCTGCTGCGCCGCGACGAGGCTGGCGGGGCGAGCGGAGCATTTCTCGCCCAGTACGGCGGATTCATGGCCGTGCGCAGCGTCCCCGAGCCCGCCACCCCGAAGATCCGGCCGCACCTCCTGGACACCGCCCATCCGACCGAGGTCCCACCAGCCGCGCTCACCGACGCCCACCCGGCCGCGTTCTACCTCTCACTGTGCTGCCCCTGCCCGTACAAAACACTGGGCTTCACCCCCGACGACAACAGCACCGGCCTGCAAACCTGGGGCCAGGGAGCCGACGGGTCCACCTTCGCCCTCACCACCATCGACGACACCACCCACGTCGCCGCTGAGGGCCCGCTGTGGGGCGTCCTCGAAACCGCCTACGCCCAGTGGCGCGCATTGGGCCAACCCGACCGCGACCGCTTCAGCGTCACCGCTCGCCAAGAGCGGCAGTGGGTGTGGCTCGACCACCCCGACCATGTGATCACCGAACTGGGCGAGCTCTAGATCATGTGGGCGTCGGTATCTGCGCAGCTCAGGGCAGGGAGGAGATCTCCGAGCTCTGTGAGGTGTCCGTGATGCTGGGGCTGAAGGCCAGTCGGACGTTGACGCGGGTGCGCTTTGCTATCACGGGACGCTGATGGACGCGACCCCACATCCACAAGCTACTATCTACGTACCGAGAACGTAGATAGTAGCCGAGGGCTCTCTCGGTCAACGGACGCGAGGAGGAGCCGTGCAGAACTTGCTGCTGAGCCTCGCCGTGCTGGCTTGCCCGGTAGGGATGGGCGTGATGATGGCCCTGGGCAAGCGTTCGGACAGCGCGGATTCCCCGGCCGATGCGAGCGCCCAGCAGGAGCTGACCCGACTGCGTGCCGAAGTCGAGCAGCTCAAGGCCGAGCGGGCGCGCCGTGGGTGAGCTGCTGTTCTCCACGACGCTGCTGGCCTCGTTCCTCGCTGGCGTGGTGGCCCTGTTGGCACCGTGCTGCGTGTCGGTGATGCTGCCCGCCTACCTGGCCACCGGCTTCCGGCACCGCGGTGGTGTGGTGCCGGCGACCCTGGTGTTCGGGGCCGGGGTGGCCACGGTGATCCGGCCGATCGGGCTGGGCGCGACAGCGTTGAGCAGCCTGCTGGTCAGCCAGCACCTGTGGGTGTTCTCCCTCGGTGGCGTGTTGATGATTGCCGGTGGGGTCGCGGTGCTGGTCGGGTGGAAGCCCAACCTGCCGATGCCCGGCGCTCGTGCGGTGAAGGAGGGCAGCTACGGCTCCGCTTACGTGCTCGGTGTGTTCTCCGGGGTGGCCAGCGCCTGCTGCGCGCCGGTGCTGGTGGGTGTGGCGGTGCTGGCGGGCGCGTCGGCCTCGTTCCCGGTCGCGCTGGCCATCGG
>JBOHGX010000496.1:0-4296 GCA_050700255.1 Pseudonocardiaceae bacterium | reverse complement strand
GGGGCACGCTGGTAGTCGCCCAGGGCGCGCTGGTAGCCGACTCGGTAGGCATGACGGACCGCGTTGTTGCTGCTCAGATGGATCTCGATGTTCTCGTCGCAGGCCAGGGCTCGCTTGGCGAGTATGTAGCCGAGTTCTTCCGGGGATACATATCCCAGGGTCTGTGTCGAGGTCGTGCGGGTATTACCGGAGTACGTGGTGCTCATCCGGTGCGCGTTCAATGCCAGCCAGCCGGTGCCGAGGTACACCGACGCGGTGTCGGTGAGTATTTCGTTCTTGATGCGGTCCGTGAACCGAATTCCTGATCGGTGCAGGAATATATGCATCACCTCGTGTGCGAGCACGGCGGCAATGTCGCGGCGATCGTTGTGGTAACGCGGGTTCAGCGTGATGAGGTAGTCCGGCCCAGCGCCGAGTTTGACTTCTGCCGCCGGACTCAGCTGGCCGTCACCTCCGATTTTCTTGAATGACACGATGAGCTGAACATCGGTCATCCTGAGGTGCCGGGATATGGTCCTCGCCATCTGCTCTGCTTCGATGATCGGGTCATGGCCGCGCGGGGTCATCGGGTGCAGGGGTGTGAGGTTCGCCGCGTAGGACTTGACGGTCGCGCCGGAAAGCTTCGCGTACAACTCCTTGATCGAGTCCTGGATCACGTCGATCCTCGCGAAGGCACGAGGATCGATGAGCAGGGGGTCCGGAGCCGCTGGTGTCGCAGCCGCTTGCCGTGTCCTGCGCCGCAGAAACGCCAGGTCAGGTAGACGCCGCGCTCGAACCGATTCCCGCCACGCTGAGTGGAATCCCGGCACCCTGGGTAGCTTAGCGGGAATAGCGGTGCTTGACGCCGGGTGGGAAGTACTCCGGGTCACCGGCCAGGTACAGGCTCACCCGCGGAAGCTGGTTCTCCGGTGGGGTGTAGTGGGCGAATTCGCTGTTCAGCCTGCAGAGCTGGTCGGTGACCGACTGCGCTATCACAGTGCGCATGTGCTCCGTACCGGTCACGCCGGGCGCCAGCTCGACAGCGATGGCCAGGTAGCGGTCCCGGTCGGCGTCCTCCCTGGATTCCATGACGAACTTGCCCGTCACCCATCCCGCGACCGGTGACTGCTCCAGGCCGACGGCGATGTTCTCGGGATAGATGTTCGCGCCGAAGTAGGACACCGTGAACTGCGAGCGCCCGAACACGTGCACGAACGGCAGCTCGCGGACGCCGCGGCGACCGTCCAGCTCGGTGGCCGGATCGAAACCGTGATCGGCCAAGAAGGCCAGCATCGCATCGAAGGAGGTGAGCCCCCCGCTGTCGGCGATGTGGTAGCGGATCAGCGGGATACCGTTGTCGCCAGTGAACAGCAAGGTGCCGTCATGGGTCTCGAACAGCCGGCTGCGCGGGTCATATTGGGCAAGCGTGGGCAGCCGGGCCTCGCCGCCGAACAACTCCCGCGCGATGGCCGGGTGGGCTGCCAGGTAACGGCGGATGCAGATCGACAGTGGTGTCTCGGTGGCCAACACACCCGCATCCGCGGTGCCGTACAGCGAGGCCGATCCGGAGCACGGATCACCACTGCCCAGGCGTTCGCCCATCAACGTGCGCCACTCCTCGCTGAACACCTCGCCGGCCAGTACCAACTTGACGTGAAGGTCCGGCCACGGCACGCCGCGGGCCCGGCCGGCGTCGACGACACCCTTGAGAAATGGCGGATACCCGAGCAACACCACCTGCTCGAACTGTGGACCCAGCGCGGTGACCACCCGCAGGATCTCCTCGACATCGCTGCCCGGGGTGATCACGGTGATCGGATAGCCCTTGGCTGCCAGGTGCCGGCAGCATCCTGCGGTGTACATCCCGCCTACCCAGGTGCCCAACGCGAAGCACACCACGGCCAGGGTCGCGTGACGATCGGCGCCGAAGCTGTCGTGGAAGACCTGCTCGAAACGGGTGGCGACGGCGAACTCGTCGGCTACCGAACGCGGCCAGAAGGTGGGCTCGCCGGTTGAGCCCGAGGACACCGCGATCATGTCGCAGCCCGCCAGCGTGCCGCCGCGGCACAGCTGATCCAGCGGATGCCGGCGCAGGTAGTTGTCCTTGGTCAGCAGCGGCAGCGTCCGGAAGTCGCCGATGGTCCGCACCGCCACCGGGTCGATGTCGTGCTCGGCGAGGAACGTCCGGTAGGCCGGCACCGTCGCCACCACGGATTCGAACAGCGCCAGCGCCCGCTGCTCCGGCTCCGCCGGCGCCGGACGGGCCAGGACCTCGTCCAGACCCGCGGCCAGAAACTGCTCGAGTGCGTCCCGCAATGGTCAGGTATCCCGCGGAGAAGTATCGGTCCCGACGTCGGTCAGCTCCTTGGCTGGTCGGGGTGGGCTGCCGTTGCCGGATACTGCCGACGAGGTTGCCTGCTGCGGTGGGGCAAAGCCGGCTGGGGCTGCGGGGGCGGGTCCG
This sequence comes from Pseudonocardiaceae bacterium, assembly GCA_050700255.1. Lineage (GTDB taxonomy): Bacteria > Actinomycetota > Actinomycetes > Mycobacteriales > Pseudonocardiaceae. Next base: position 1,856 of record JBOHGX010000496.1, on the reverse strand, counting down.
GACCTCAGCAGCAGCGCCCCCAGTGCGCTCAACGCGCTGATCGCGGCGCAGATCAGGAACAGGTTGTCCATCGCCCCGACGAACACCTGCAGCTCGGTCTGCTGGTAGGTGGCGTACTGATCCATCCAAACCGGGACGCTCGGGCTGAGGTCCGGGGTAACGGTGTCCGCGGGCACCAGCGCGGCGCGTCCGGCCATCTGCTGGGCCTGCTGGGTGGTGAAGATCGCGGTGAGCACGGCCAACCCGATCGCGCCCGAGACCCGCTGCACGACGTTGTTGAATGCGCTCGCCACGTTGACCTGTGCCTCCGGGATGACCGCGATTCCCCCGGTGAAGATCGGCATCATGGCGGTCCCCAGACCGGCGCCCATCAGCGTCAGCATCCACATGATCTGCTCGCGGGACGTGTCGATAGTGATCGTGTGCAACCAATAGGTGCTGGCGGCCACGATCGTCAAGCCGACGAACACCAGCCAGCGGGGGCCGATGCGGTCATAGACCAGCCCGGAGATCGGCATCAACACCGCCATCACCAGCGCCTGGGGCAGCAGGGCCAGTCCCGAGTCGAGCGCCCCCAGGCCCTGGACCAGCTGCAGGAACTGCGGTATGTAGAACAGCACCCCGAACATCACCACCATGAGCACTGCAATCAACAACAGCGAGTGGGTGAACGCCCAGTAGCGGAATACCCGGATATCCAGTAAGGGGTCGGCGACCTCCAGCTCGATCACCACGAACAGCGCCAGGCTCAGCACGCCGAAGGTGATCAGACCCAGGACCTGGTAGGAGCCCCACCCCCAGTCCGGCCCCTCCGTCGCCGCCAGCAGCAGCGCGAACAGCCCACCGGCCACGGTGACGAAACCCAGCACGTCGAACCGCCGTCCGGGCTGTCTGGGGAATCTCGGCAACACGAGCACCGCGGCCAACACACCCAGGATCCCGATCGGCACGTTGATGAAAAAGATCAGTCGCCAGTCGAAGTACTCGACCAGATACCCGCCCAGGGGAGGCCCGATCGCCGGGGCGGACACGACCCCCAGGCCATACAGGCCCATGGCGGCGCCGAACCGGTCCCGCGGCACGATCCGAAACAAGATCGACAGCGTGATCGCCGGCAGGACCCCGCCCGGGACCGCCTGCACGATCCGGAAGATCACCAGACTGTTCAGGTCCCAGGCCAGCCCACACAGCGCCGACCCGGCGGCGAAGCTCAACAGCGCCAGGCTGTACACCCGGCTCAACCCGAAGCGATATCCCAGCCACGCAGTGACCGGCACCACTACACCTTCCGTCAGCGTGTAGGCCGTGACCACCCACTGCGCGTCGCCGGTGGTCACTCCGAACTCGTTCTGAATGGTGGGGATGGCCACATTGACGATGGTGATATCCAGGATCGAGACGAACACCCCGACGATCAGCACCGCCAGCGGCAGCCCCCAGCTCGTCGATCGCTGTGGGGTGCCCGAAACGGGTACACCTCGGGCGTCCGCCCCGCTGGGGCTTGTCTCGGCTGTCGCGCCGACCATACCTTCACTGTGCCATCAACACCGCCTCGGCTACCAGAACGCCGCGTGCTCTATTCTGCTGCTGTCACCGGAACACCCGGCATTACCCTCCAGCGTGGGAGGTGCGGACTTTGAGCAGCCTCGGCGACACCTGTGAGCCTGTGAAGGCTGCAGCCGACCACCGTAAAGGGCCTCGACGCCGCGGTGACGCACTCTACGCGGCGATCTTCGAAGCCACTCTCGAAGAGTTGACCGCGGTCGGTTACGCCGAGCTGAAGATGGAACACGTGGCCAACCGGGCCCGTGCCAGCAAGGGATCCCTGTACCGGCGCTGGCCCGGCCGCGCCGAAC
>JBOHGX010000495.1:0-6248 GCA_050700255.1 Pseudonocardiaceae bacterium | reverse complement strand
CCGCCCTGCCAGCCGGGGAACGTCCGCGAGTTGATCTTCTTCTTGAACTGCTCCTTGCAGAGGATCATCCCGCTGCGCGGCCCGCCCAGCGTCTTGTGGATCGTCGTGGTGACCACGTCGGCATAGGAGACCGGATTGGGATGTTCACCGCCGGCGACCAGGCCGGCGAAGTGCGCCATGTCGACGAACAGGTAGGCGCCCACCGAGTCGGCTATCTCACGGAAGCGGGCGAAGTCGAGCTCGCGGGGGTAGGCGGACCAGCCGGCGAGGATCATCTTCGGCTGGTGCTCCTTGGCCAGCCGGGCGACCTCGTCCATGTCCACCAGCGAGGTGTCCTTGTCCACGCCGTAGGGCACCACGTTGTAGTAGAGCCCGGAAAAGTTGATCTTCATGCCATGCGTGAGGTGCCCGCCGTGGTCGAGTTTCATCCCCAGGAAGGTGTCGCCGTGATCCATCAACGTGCTGTAGACGATGGCGTTGGCTGAGGCGCCACCGTTGGGCTGCACGTTGGCATGCTCGGCCCCGAACAGCTCCTTCGCCCGGTCGATCGCCAGCTGCTCGGCCACGTCGACGTGCTCGCAGCCGCCGTAGTATCGCCGGCCCGGGTAGCCCTCCGCGTACTTGTTGGTGAGCACCGAGCCCTGACAGTCCAGGACCGCCTGGGGCACGAAGTTCTCCGAGGCGATCATCTCCAGCGTGTGCTCCTGGCGGGACAGCTCGTTGGAGAGCACCTCGGCGATCTCGGGGTCGACCTCGGAGACCGGCTTGGTGAAGAAATCAGCGGGCAGAGCACTCATCGGCGAATCCTCGACTCGTAGGCTGTGACTCTGGCAGGGCTGTGACTCTGGAGGGACGGGGACGTGCGGTCCGGCGCGTCGCACCGCACGGTGTCGATCTTCAGACCGTACCGATTCCGACCTGCCGCCGCCGAGGCTCGTGAACCCGTGACCCCGAACCCCTATCCGGGTAGCATATCGGCGGGGGGGCCAGACAGACAGCCCTGTCTCATTATCTCCCACTCCCGCGGCCGCGCTTGTTCGCGGTAGGGAACGGTGAGTCGACCCAGCGACGGGACGGCCTTGCAGGCCCGAAACCAGGCCCGGGCGCCGGCCACTGCCACGCGGTTGCTGCGCAGGCCTTGCCGCTGGGTGCGCAATGCAGTGCGGATGGCAGCGTCGCCGCAGGTGCGCATCTCGGCTTCGTAACTCACGGTGCATTGCCCGTTGCCCACCGCCGCCAGCGTCCGGCACAGCAGGTTTGCGGCTCGCAGCGCGGCGTTTCCGCCGAGCCCACCCACCGGCGGCATGCTGTGAGCGGCGTCTCCGATCAGCGTCACGTTGGTGGTCTGCCAGGCCGGTATCGCAACCGATGTCTTGTGCTGAGCCAGCATCACGCTGTCGGGGTCGGACTCAGCCACCATCCATCGCAGCAGAGGGTGCCAGCCCACGGTCATCACCTCGACGACGTGTTGCAGGCCGCCGGTCCAGATCGTGGACATTCCGGGGGTAGGCGGATCGATGGGCGACGAACGCGCACACGATGTAGCTCTGGTACTGCCGGCCGGTAACGACGAGCTGGGTAGGCCCGGACCTGCGCTCGAAGACCGAGGTGAACAGGAAGAACGGGTCCGGCGCCACGATCATGTTCATCGAGGTCGCCAGCCGATGCGGCACCCAGCTCCGGGTCTGCTCGGTCAGCGGGAATCTCAGTGCGGTAGCAATGGCGTCGGTCGCCACGCGCTCGACCTGCGGCAGGAACTGCCGGCGTACCGCTGAGCCGGCACCATCGGCGCCGACGAGTACATCTCCGGTGGCGCTACTGCCGTCATCAAAGAATGCGGTGACCTTGCCGCCGTGCTGTTCATTCAGTCCTGCGACCGCCATTCGGAGCCGGATTGCGACTAAGAGGCTGCATAGACCGCGATTCGGCTCCGAATGGCGGTCACTACCGCTGGGAGCGAGTCTGCGGTGCGAGTTCTAGATCGGGAGTCCGCACATGCCACGCATCGGGCTGGCGGGGGCACTGGAACACGACGAGGCGGTCTGCGGAGAAATCAGCAAGCCGGTTAGCCGCCCGTCGGCTCAGCAGCGCGCGCTGACCACAGGGACGGCACCTCGGTGCTGTGCTGTACCACTCCGGTGCGCGCATGCTCTGCCGGTCTCCGCAGCCTGGGCAGGGTGTTCAAGGCGTATCGATCCTATCGGTCTGCGGTCCACCACCGGGTCCACCGGGGCGACCCCTGGCCGATCAGGACGCCCTGCCAACCCGTTTCAGCCTTGGTCGACCGCCTCGGCGAGTTCGGCCTTGTTCATTCCGGAGCGGCCAGGCACCTTCTGCTCCTTGGCTTTGTCGTACAGCTGGGCCCGGGTCGGCTGCGCGTCCTTGCTGCCAAGGTCATTGCTGCCCTTGCCGGTCCAGCCCCAGGCTTGCAGCCAGCGCAACGCCGCGCTCAGGTCGGCCACCTCGTGCAGGCGCATTCCAGCCGGTGGCGGGGCACCATCACCGCCGGCTGGCACCAGCGCGTGCCGGAAGCCCAACCGGGCGGCCTCGGCCAGGCGCCGGCGTAACCCGGTCACCTGCCGGACCTCGCCGGCCAGCCCGACCTCGCCGATCGCGACCGTGTGCGGAGGCAGTGGCAGGTCACCGGCCGCGGACGCGACGGCCAGCGCGACGGCGAGATCGGCCGCCGGCTCCACCACACGCATCCCGCCCACCGTCGCGGTGTACACGTCGGAACCCGCCAACCGCACGTTGCCGCGACGCTCGGTGACCGCCAGGATCATCGCCACCCGGGAAGAGTCCAGACCGCTGACCGCCCGGCGCGGGTTGGCCAGCGCGGACTCCGCGACCAGTGCCTGGACTTCACCGAGCATCGGCCGTTTACCCTCCACCACCACCGTCACCGCCGTCCCGGGCACGGCACCGTCGCGGCGGGTGAGGAACAGTCCGGACGGATCGGGCAAGCCGGTGATGCCCTCATCGGTGAGTTCGAAGCAGCCGACCTCGTCGACCGCCCCGAACCGGTTCTTGATTCCGCGGACCATCCGCAGCGTGGTGTTGCGGTCGCCGTCGAACTGCAGAACGACGTCGACCAGGTGTTCCAGCACCCGGGGCCCCGCCACCGTGCCGTCCTTGGTGACATGCCCCACCAGCACCACCGGGAGCCCGCGCTGCTTGGCGGTGGTGATCAACACGCTGGCGACGGCCCGGACCTGGGACACCCCGCCCGGGCTGCCCTCGGCCCCGGGACAGGACATGGTCTGCACCGAATCGACGATCAGCAGGTCCGGATGGACCGCGTCGAGATGCCCGAGCACGGCGGCGAGGTCGGATTCGGCGGCCAGGAACAGCTCGTCGTCAAGCGCGCCGGTGCGCTGAGCCCGCAGCCGCACCTGGCCCGCGGACTCTTCACCGGTCACGTAGAGGGAGCGTCTGCCGGCCAGCGCGCAGCGGTGCGCGACCTCCAGCAGGAGGGTGGACTTTCCGACACCGGGCTCGCCGGCCAGCAGGACCACCGCACCGGGCACCAGCCCACCGCCGAGTACCCGGTCGAGTTCGGACACCCCGGTGGCCGTGGCTCGTGCTGAATGCAGGTCGACCTGGGAAATCGGGCGGGCCGGGGACGACGGAGCACCGGCCGCGACCCTCGTCACCGGTTGCGGACCGGCACCCACCACGCTGCCCCACGTCTGACACTCCGGGCAGCGCCCTACCCACTTAGTGACCTCGTGGCCGCATTCGGTGCAGCGGTGGATGGCGCGAGCATGCACCGGAGACCTTGCCATGGTCGCGGACGCTATCTGCCCGGCCCGACAGCGCGGCGGACCGACTCAGCCGTGTCCGCCGCTGTGCTCACCGCTCTCGACGACGTTGGCCTCACTCACCGACTCCAGGGGCGCCGCCATGGGCACCGGCAGGGTCACCTTGCCTGCGTCCTCGAACACGAATGTGACCGGGGTGTTCAACCCGGCGCGCAACGGCTGGGTGATGTTGAGCACGATGCGCAGCTGCCCGACGACCAGCGGGCTCTGCGGCTGGACCCCTGCTGAAGCCGAGCCGGCGGTGCTGGTGACGTTCGTTCGGGGGGCGATCGTGGTCGTGCCCAGGACGAGCACCTGGCTGGCTGCGGGGGAGGTCACAGCGATCAGCCTGTCGGCGCGGGTGCCCTGGTTGATGATGGTGAGCAGCACCGGCACGCTTGAGCCGGTCGGGTAGGTGCCGTTGGAGTGGGGCGGGGCGGGGATCAGCACGTCGCGCAGCGCAATGCTTTCCCCGACGTCAGCGTAAGCGCCGTCCACAGCGGCCACTTGGCTGTCGGTCTGGGTGATCTGACCTGCGCTGCAGCCGACCAGCGACGGCGCGCTGGCGCAGCAGGCGGCTATCAGGGCGGTGACCGCGAAGCGGCGCCGCATCAACCTGTGCCGGCGGCTCACGGGCGAAGTCCTCCTCAGGTCTTGCTCGTGCATCGATGGCCAGCCTCATCCGACCAGGGCGAATCCTATCCATCGCCGCAGTGCTCCGGGGCACCCGACCCACCCGGTGCCGGTCTGGCGCGGGGCTCATGTCTGGTCTGGTGCCGGTCTGGTGTAGGTCTACAGTGGAGTCACCTTGAGCTGCGGGAGCGCAGCGTTGCTTGGTAAGAGTCCGCTGCCGATCCTCTGACCTGCGATGACGCGGTGATACCCGGCGCAGGACGATTTCCAGGCGTGGTAACCTAGGTGCAGCGAAAGGGGCAGAGGACACATGGTTTTCAAGGTCGGAGAGACCGTCGTCTACCCGCACCACGGTGCCGCTCTCATCGAGGCCATCGAAACTCGAGTGATCAAGGGCGAGGAGAAGAAGTACCTCGTCCTCAAGGTCGCTCAGGGTGATCTCACCGTCCGTGTTCCCGCTGCCAACGCCGAAGTTGTCGGCGTCCGGGACGTGGTCGGCCAGGAGGGCCTCGACCGGGTTTTCGAGGTGCTGCGTGCTCCCCATACCGAGGAGCCGACGAACTGGTCGCGGCGGTACAAGGCCAACTTGGAGAAGCTCGCCTCTGGCGACGTCAACAAAGTGGCGGAAGTGGTCCGGGATCTGTGGCGTCGCGAGCGTGACCGCGGTCTGTCGGCCGGCGAGAAACGCATGCTCGCGAAGGCCCGCCAGATTCTGGTGAGTGAGCTCGCGCTCGCCGAGGGCACCAACGAGGACAACGCTGAGGTGCTCCTCGACGAGGTCCTCGCTGCCGCCTCCTGACGCCGACCGGCGGCTCGGGTGGTAGCCCGCGCCCCGGCTCGGATCGTTGCGCTGGTACCGGCTGCTGGTCAGGGTGTGCGGTTGGCAGCCGGGATGCCCAAGGCTTTCGTGCCACTGCTGGGGCGCCCATTGCTCTGGCACTGCGTGCAAGGGCTGCTGGCTGCCGCTTGCGTCGACCTTGTCGTGGTTGCGGTCGGTGCGCAGTACCGGGATCGGGCAGCCACCGCACTCGCCGATGCGGGGCGGCGGGTGCAGATTGTGACCGGCGGGGCGCAACGGTCCGACTCGGTGCGCCGGGCCCTGGACAGCGTGCCGGACGCCGAGGTGGTGCTGGTGCATGACGCCGCCCGCTGCCTTACCCCAGTCGGTGTGATCCAGGCAGTGGTGCAGGCGGTACTGGCCGGGAAGCGGGCCGTGGTGCCGGTTCTGACGGTGGTTGACACCATCAAGCAGGTGGACCCCGAGGGCCGGGTGGTGTCGACAGTGGACCGCACGGCCTTGCGGGTGGTTCAGACACCGCAGGGATTTGCCGCGGACCTGCTGCGCCGGGCGCACCAGCGGCCGTCCGGCCCGGTGACTGACGATGCCGGTCTGGTCGAGCAGCTGGGGGAGACGGTGACCATACTGCCTGGTCACCCGCACGCTTTTAAGATCACTACCCCGTTCGACCTCGTGGTCGCCGAGACGCTGGCTGGCGCGGTAGCAGCCGGTCGGGTATGAGGGTCGGGATCGGCAGCGACGTACACCGGGTACAACCCGGCCGGGAGTGCTGGCTCGCCGGCCTACATTGGCCTGGAATACCCGGCTGTGCCGGGCACTCCGACGGCGACGTCGCCGCCCATGCGTTGTGCGACGCTGCGCTGTCTGCTGCTGGTCTGGGCGATCTGGGTGCGGTGTTCGGCACCGGCGAGCAACGTTGGGCCGGGGTGCACGGCGCCGAACTGCTCACCGAAGTACGTCGCCGGTTGACAGTCGGGGGCTGGACGGTCAGCAACGGCGCGGTGCAGGTGATCGGG
>JBOHGX010000494.1:0-27468 GCA_050700255.1 Pseudonocardiaceae bacterium | reverse complement strand
CCCCTGACGCATGCGAGGGGCGCCCAGGTCGCGACTTTGTTCCTACGTTCACATGCGGCTACCGTGGTAGCCGCATCGCTGGAAGCACGCCTGGGACGGTGCTGCCGACCCGCGACCGGCCAGCTCGAACGCACGCGCCGCCGGGTCCGGGCAGCGGCGCGTTGATGTAGATGACCCGAAAGGAATCGGCACGGTGCATGAGCACGGCAGGTACGGCACACCGGGCGGGCAGCTGCCCTCCAGGACCGTACCCGAGGCCGCGGTCGCCCGCCTCGCCGTCTACTTGCGGGTGCTCACCTCGATGATCGAGCAGGGCGTGACCACGATGTCCAGCGAGGAGCTCGCCGGCGCGGCCGGAGTGAACTCGGCCACGCTGCGCAAGGACCTCTCCCATGTGGGTTCCTCGGGCACTCGTGGCGTTGGCTATGACACGGCGCGGCTGGTGGAGCACATCGAGCGGCTGCTCGGGCTCACCCGGCACCACAGTGTTGCTGTGGTCGGAATCGGCAACCTCGGACACGCGCTGGCCAACTACGGGGGCTTCCCCGACCGCGGCTTCCCGGTCACGGCGTTGTTCGACGTCGACGAGGATCTGATCGGCATCTCGGTCGGTGGGCTTGCCGTCGACCACATCGACAGCATCCCGGCGGTCTGCGTCGAGCGAGAAGTGACCATCGGGGTGATCTGCACTCCCTCGGTCGCTGCCCAGTCGGCGTGTGACCTGCTGGTAGCCGGCGGCGTCCGGTGCATCCTCAACTTCGCCCCGGTAGTGCTGCAGGTACCTGATGACGTCGAGTTACGCAGGGTGGACCTCGCAGTGGAGCTGCAGATCCTGTCGTTCTACGACGCCCGCCGTTCCAGCGCCGACTCCAGCGGCGACGGGGCACTACGGGTGATCGCACCAGTCAGCGATGCTGCCGGGCTCGCGGTGGGCCGATGAGCCTGCTGGTCGTCGGGTTGTCCCACCGCAGCGCGCCGGTTGCGGTGCTGGAGGCCGCTGCGGTGCCCGCCACGGACGCCGGCAAGGTCCTCTGCGAGCTGCTCAAGCGCGAGCACATCGCCGAGGCGCTGTTGCTCTCGACCTGCAACCGGGTCGAAGTTTACGCGGTGGTGCAGACCTTCCACGGCGGCCTGGCCGACATCACCGACGTGCTGGCACGCCAGTCCGCAATGGCGCTGGACCAGTTGTCCGACCACCTCTACGTGCACTACGCGGCCGCCGGTGTCGAACACCTATTCTCGGTCGCCGCCGGGCTCGATTCGATGGTCGTCGGCGAGCCGCAGATCCTTGGTCAGCTGCGTGCCGCGTACGCGGGCGCTGAGCAGGCCGGTACCGTGGGACGCACCCTGCACGAGACCGTGCAGCAGGCGTTGCGGGTCGGCAAACGAGTGCACACCGAGACCTCAATCGACGCCGCAGGAGCCTCGGTGGTCTCTGAAGCCCTCGTCGATGCGGCGAAGGCATTGGCCTGCGCCGATCGACCGGGTCTGGCCGGCAGGCGGGCGCTGGTGCTCGGCGCCGGTTCGATGGGTGGCCTTGCCGCAGCGCAGTTGCGCCGCGCCGGGGTGGCCGAGATCGTGCTGGCCAATCGCACCGAGGCCAGCGCGCAGCGGTTGGCGGCGCTGTGCGTGGCTGACGGCACGCCCGCCCGAGCCGTCGGACTGGGCGGCGTCGCCGCGGCGCTGGCCACTGCAGACCTGGTGATCTGTTGCACCGGCGCGACTGGAGCGGTGCTCAGTGTCGAGCAGGTCGCCGATGCCCGAGGCCAGTCGCGGAAACCACTGGTGGTGTGCGACCTCGGGCTGCCCCGGGACGTCGAGGCAGGCGTGGCCCAACTGCCCGGCGTGACCTTGCTGGATCTCAGCACCGTGGCGCAGCGGCTACAGCGGCGCACTACCGCGTCCAGCGCGATCAATGCCGCACACTGCCTGGTCGCGCAGGAGGTGCGCAGTTACCTGGTGGCCCAGCGCACCGCGGAGGTCACTCCAACGGTCACCGCGCTGCGTAAGCGGGCCGCTGAGGTGGTGGACGCGGAACTGCTGCGCTTGGACGGCCGGCTACCCGAACTTGATCAGACGGTGCGCGATGAGCTGGGCCGCACCGTGCGCCGTGTGGTGGACAAGCTGTTGCACGCCCCCACGGTGCGGGTCAAGCAGCTCGCCGAGGCCGGTGGTGGCGAGGCCTATGCCGACGCGCTGCGGGAGTTGTTCGAGCTTGATCCGCAGGCCGCTGCCGCCATCGCCGCGACTGCCCGCGCCACGTCTGACGCCGACCCTGCCGGGACACGGTGATGGCCGTGTTGAGATTGGGAACTCGTAGCAGCGCCCTGGCATTAGCTCAGACCGAGTGGGTGGCGCAACGGTTGCGCTTCACTGGGTTGGAGGTGTGCATCGTGCCGGTGCGCACCGCCGGGGATGCCTGCTCAGCGCCGGTCGCTGAGATCGGCTCCGGGGCTGTAGGGGTGTTCGTGTCGGGGCTGCGGGAAGCCTTGGTGGCCGGTGAGGTCGACATTGCGGTGCATTCCTGCAAGGACCTGCCGACCGCGCCAGACCCGCGGCTGGTGTTGGCTGCGGTGCCCGAGCGTGCGGATCCTCGCGATGCGCTGGTCGCCCGAGACGGGATGGTGCTGGGACAGCTGCCGCCCGGCGCAGTCCTGGGTACCGGCTCGCCCCGGCGCGGTGCACAGCTGCGAGCACTGGGCTTGGGCCTTGCGGTGCAACCGATCCGCGGCAACGTCGAGTCGCGGATCCGCCGGGTCGTCGACGGGGAGCTCGATGGCGTGGTGATCGCCGCCGCCGGGTTGGCCCGGCTCGGCCGGATCCAGGAGGCCACTGAGCTGCTCGACCCGCTGCAGATGCTGCCTGCACCGGGACAGGGAGCGCTGGCCTGCGAGTGCCGGGTCGGCGATCTGGATACCGAACACCTGCTGGGCGCCTTGCTCAACGACGCTGGGGTACGCGCTGCGGTCACCGCCGAACGGGCGTTGCTTGCCGCGCTGGAGGCCGGCTGCAGTGAGCCGGTCGGAGCCCTCGCCGACGTCGTTGAGGACTTGGATGACGATGGGCGAGTTGTACTACGGCTGTCCCTGCGGGGAGTTGCAGCCACCGCGGACGACCACCTGCTCCGGTCGTCCGCCACTGGGCCTTATTCGCCTGGGGAGCTGACCGATGCCGAGAACCTCGGTCGCGAGGTCGCGGCCGAGTTGCTGGACCTGAGTGCTGGTGCGCTGGGTGCGGAGCCCAGCACCGCGCGATCCGGGTCTGTCGAGAACCGATGGGAAACGAGTAAGTAGATGAGCCGTGCCCGCAAGACCACCGGACGGGTCGCCTTCGTCGGGGCTGGCCCCGGCGACGCCGGAATGCTCACCGTTCGAGCGCAGCAACTGTTGACCTCCACCGCGCTGCTGGTGACCGACCCCGACGTGCCTGCTGACATCCTGGCGCTGGCTGACCAGCGCGCCGAGGTACGCCCGGCGGTGGGGGAGCCCGGCGAGGTCGCCAAGGACCTGGTCACCGAGGCCAAGAGCGGCCAGACCGTGGTCCGGTTGGTGTCCGGGGATCCCCTGACCGCCGATGCCGTGGTCGCCGAGGTGCTGGCCGTCGCCCGCACGTCGGTGCCCTTCGAGGTGGTTCCCGGGGTACCTGCCGGCACCGCGGTACCGGCTTATGCCGGGGTGCCACTGGGATCCGAACACACCGAAGCCGATGTCCGCTCCGATGTTGACTGGGCGTCCTTGGCGGCGGTGCCGGGGCCGCTGGTGTTGCACGCCACCGCATCGCACCTGGCGCAGACCGCAGCTGCCCTCATCGAGCACGGGCTTACTCCGCAGACGCCGGTGTCGGCCACGGCTGCCGGCACCGAGCCCACCCAGCACACCGTGGAGACCACGCTGGAGTCGCTGAGCTCCGACGCCGGCGAGCTCACCGGCCCGCTGGTGGTCATGGTCGGCTCGGTGGTCGGGCAGCGGGCGAAGCTGTCCTGGTGGGAATCCCGGGCGCTGTACGGCTGGAAGGTGCTGGTGCCGCGCACCAAGGAGCAGGCCGGCGTGATGAGCGAGCGGCTGGGGGTGCACGGCGCGGTACCGGTGGAGGTGCCGACGATCTCGGTGGAGCCGCCCCGGTCTCCAGCACAGATGGAACGCGCGGTCAAGGGCCTGGTCGACGGTCGGTATCAGTGGGTCGTGTTCACCTCGACCAACGCGGTACGGGCGGTGTGGGACAAGTTCGGAGAGTTCGGCCTGGATGCCCGTGCGTTTGCCGGTGTGAAGATCGCCTGTGTGGGGGAGGCCACTGCACAGCGGGTGCGCTCGATGGGCATCGTCCCTGAGCTGTTGCCCTCGGGTGAGCAGTCCTCCGACGGGCTGCTGGCCGACTTCCCGCCTTTCGACGACATCCTCGACCCGGTGGATCGGGTACTGCTGCCGCGTGCGGACATCGCCACTGAGACGCTGGCTGCTGGGTTGCGAGAGCGCGGCTGGGAGATCGACGACGTGACGGCCTACCGCACGGTACGGGCCGCTCCGCCGCCCGCCGAGACCCGTGAAATGATCAAGACCGGTGGCTTCGACGCGGTGTGCTTCACGTCCTCGTCCACGGTGCGCAACCTGGTCGGTATCGCGGGCAAACCGCATGCTCGCACGATCGTTGCGTGCATCGGCCCGGCCACCGCGGAGACTGCGGTCGAGTTCGGTCTCCGGGTGGACGTGCAGCCCGAGGTGGCCCAGGTCGACGCCTTGGTCGACGCCCTGGCCGAACACGCCGCTGCGCTGCGCGCCGAAGGCGCCCTTCCCCCACCACGCAAAGCCAAGAGCCGCAGACGCTAGCCCGCGTTCTGGGGACAGACTGCAGTAATCCGGGGCTCGGACACCGCGTTCTGGGGACAGACTGCAGTAATCGCTGGAGGAATAGCATGTATCCGATCAGTCGGCCGCGGCGGTTGCGGGCTACGGCGGCGATGCGGCGGTTGGTGCGCGAGACCTCGGTAGGGGCGCATCAATTGGTGCTGCCGGTGTTCGTCAAGCAGGGTGCCACCGAGCCGCTGCCGATCGCCGCCATGCCAGGCGTCGTGCAGCACACCTCGGAATCGCTGCGCAAGGCCGCCGCTGATGCAGTGGCAGCCGGGGTGGGCGGGATCATGCTGTTCGGCGTGCCCACTACCAGGGACGCCACCGGCTCCGGCGCCACCGACCCCGACGGCGTCCTCAACGCGGCATTACGCGACGTGCGTGCCGAAGTCGGCGACGACATCGTGATCATGGCGGATACCTGCCTGGACGAGTTCACCGATCACGGGCATTGCGGCCTGCTTGACGCCACCGGCGGGGTCGATAACGACGCCACCCTCGCGGTGTACGCCGAGATGGCCGTCGCCCAGGTCCAAGCGGGGGCCCACCTGGTGGGGCTCAGCGGCATGATGGATGGCCAAGTCGGAGTGGTCCGGGAGGCGCTGGACGCCGTCGGGTATCACGACGCGGGGATTCTGGCCTACAGCGCCAAGTACGCCTCAGCGTTCTACGGGCCGTTCCGCGATGCGGTGGAATCGCAGTTGACCGGCGACCGCATGACCTACCAGCAGGATCCGGCGAACGCCCGGGAGGCGCTGCGGGAGGCGGCGTTGGACCTTGCCGAGGGTGCGGACATCGTGATGGTCAAGCCCGCGATGTCCTACCTGGACGTGCTGCAGGCCGTCGCCGAGGTCTCCGACGTGCCGGTCGCGGCCTACCAGGTGTCCGGCGAGTACTCCATGGTGGAGGCGGCGGTGGCGCAGGGTTGGCTGGATCGGCGGCGCGCTGTGGTGGAGACGCTGACCTCGATCCGCCGGGCCGGTGCTGATCTGGTGCTGACCTACTGGGCGGTGCAGGCCGCCGGCTGGCTGCGCTGATGGCGCCGCTGATGGGGCGCCGTCGCCATGACGGCCGGACAGCGGCACGACTACCGTCGCAGGTATGACAATGCCCCGCCCCCAGGCGGAAACCCGGCCCAAGGAGGTCGAGATCTCCTTCTGGCTCTGGATCAGCACCATCGTGCTCGGGCTGATCGGCAGTGTGCCGATCCTCTTTCAGTTCGACCAGCTCCGAGCTCAGGCGATCAACCAAGCGCTTGCCGATGACCCGACGCTGGATCGGTCGACGATCGAGAGCGTCACCACGGGTGCGCTCGTCGCTGGAGCCGTGATCGGGCTGTTGTTGGTCGTCGCCCAAATCCTCTTCGTGTTTCTCATGCGCGGCGGGCGCAATTGGGCCCGGATCGTGCTGGCCGTACTCGGCGGTCTGGTCGTACTGTTCGGTCTGATCGGTTTCGCGGGCACTACGGGCGCGATGGGTGCCGGCTCGCTGCTGCAGTTGCTGCTGCTGATCGGGGCAATCGTGACCATGTTCCTCCCCGCGGCCAATGCTTGGTTCCACCCCCGCCGCGCTCAGCTATGAGGCGCGTCCTGCCCCGATATGGAGACATATCGGGGTCACTGGGGTGGTCATAGCCCCGATATGTCTCCATATCGGGAGGCTCAGGGGCTCGGGGGAGGAGGTGCGGTTGCGTCGCGGTGTCCTGGTTGCTGTGGCTGAGGTCCTGGTTGTCGTCGTGCTTGTCTGGTTTGCCTGGTGGTGCTGGCATCGCGGCGTGATCATCACGGAGCACAATGGTGTGACGTTGCGCCGGATTGAGGGGCGCTGGTGGGCAATCGCCACCGGCGCGGCCACGCTGGCCGGCGTCCTGATGCTTGATGCGCTGCGGCAGGTGATGCGCGTCGCCGCACGTCGTGCGCCGGCATCCGTCCGCGAATGAGCCGCGGTACGGCGCTAGGGGTTGGTGGCCTCGGCGGGCTCGACCAGGGGAGCCCCACAGGTACACGTGTAAGGCTGACCGCCGGACGGGCAGTGGCATTCTTCCTCGATCCGAACCCGACAGCCGCATCCCTCATGCTCACAAGTAAGTACGGTGCCCTTGCTGTATTGGGTGGATTGCGTCATTCCGATACTCCTGCCTGAACGACAAACTTTCGTATGCGGTGGCACGCATATTACTCCGGTTCACCCGACGCCATGTCAGCACGAAGGTGACGCGTATAATTCGTTCGTGCGCCCCACCGTCACCCCAGGCGATGATGTCGTAGCGGCGGTCGGCACATGAAGCTGCTCGGCGGCCAGCCCGCTCGGCCGTGCGGGACAACGTGACAGTCATCGAGTCGGCCCGGCTGTTCGACCGGGCCAGCACCGTGATCCCCGGCGGGGTGAACTCCCCGGTGCGGGCGTTTCGTGCGGTCGGTGGCACGCCGCGCTTCATGGTCCGGGCATCGGGGCCCCACCTCTGGGACGCCGACGGCACTCGCTACGTCGATCTGGTCTCGTCCTGGGGCCCGATGATTCTGGGCCATGCGCACCCGGCGGTGGTGGACGCGGTGCGCGCGGCCGCGTCACAGGGGCTGTCCTTCGGTACCCCCACCACCGGGGAGATCGAGCTTGCCGAGGAGATCGTGCGCCGGGTCGAGCCGGTCGAGCAGGTCCGCCTGGTGAATTCGGGCACCGAGGCGACGATGAGCGCGATCCGGCTGGCGCGCGGCGCTACCGGCCGCGCCGCGGTGGTCAAGTTCGCCGGGCACTACCACGGACACGTCGATGCGCTGCTGGTCGCCGCCGGGTCCGGGGTCGCCACCCTCGGGTTGCCCTCCAGCCCCGGTGTCACCGGCGCGCAGGCGGTGGACACGATTGTGCTGCCCTACAACGACATCGACGCGGCGCGCGCGGTGTTCGCCGCGCGGGGTGACGAGATCGCCTGCGTCATCGCCGAGGCGGCCGCCGGCAACATGGGCGCGGTACCACCCGACCCCGGTTTCAACGCCGGGCTGCGCGAGCTGTGCCACGCCCACGGCGCGCTACTGGTACTGGACGAGGTGATGACCGGGTTCCGGGTCTCGGCGGCCGGTTGGTTCGGGCTTGAGCAGGTGCCGGCCGACCTCTACACCTTCGGCAAGGTGATGTCCGGCGGGCTGCCGGCGGCGGCGTTCGGTGGTTCGGCCGAGTTGATGTCGCACCTGGCGCCGGCCGGGCCGGTCTATCAGGCGGGCACGTTGTCCGGGAACCCGGTCGCGGTGGCTGCCGGTTTGGCCACGCTTCGAGCCGCCGACCGGGAGGTCTACGCCCGGTTGGACGCGGCAGCTGCTCGGCTGGCCGGACTGCTCGACGAGGCATTGGACGCCCAGAGCGTGCCGCATGTGGTTCAGGCCGCCGGCTCGCTGCTCAGCGTGTTGTTCACCGGCACCGGGCCGGTGCGTGACTATGCCGGCGTGCAGGCCACCCAGATCTGGCGTTACCCGGCGTTCTTCCACGCGCTGCTCGAGCACGGCGTCTACGCTGCGCCCAGTGCGTTCGAGGCCTGGTTCGTGTCCGCGGCACTGGACGACGAGTCCTTCGGGGTGATCGCCGCGGCACTGCCGCACGCTGCCCGGGCCGCCGCCCACGTGCTGGAACCCCAAGAACAGAGTCCGTCGTGAGTCGCACCGTGGTTCACCTGCTACGGCACGGCGAGGTGCACAACCCGGACGGCATCCTCTACGGCCGGCTACCCGGTTTTCGGCTCTCCGACGTCGGCGTCCGCCAGGCCGAGGTGGTCGCCGAGTATCTCGGCGACCACGATGTGGTGTTCGTGGCCGCTTCACCGTTGCAGCGGGCGCAGCAAACCGCGGAACCGATCGCCGCCCGGCACGGTCTGGAGCCGGTCAGCGACGAACGGCTGATCGAGGCGGACAGCGTGTTCGAGGGCACCCAGATCTCGGTCGGCGACGGGACGTTGCTCAATCCGCGACACTGGCCCAAGCTGTACAACCCCTTCCGGCCGTCCTGGGGCGAGCCGTACCGGGAGGTTGCGAGCCGGATGCTCGCTGCGGCACACCACGCCCGGGACCGGGCCGCTGGACACGAGGCGGTCTGCGTGTCTCATCAGCTACCGATCTGGACGTTGCGCCGGCATCTGGACCAGCGACGGCTCTGGCACGACCCCCGGCGCCGGCAGTGCTCCCTGGCCTCATTGACCAGTCTGGTGTTCGCCGATGAGGTACTGGTCGAAGTGGTCTACACCCAGCCAACCGGAGAGTCGGACCCCAAGGTGGCCGGGGCATGACACGTGCGCTACTGCTCGTCGCAGCGGTGATGCTGCTGGTCGGCTGCGCCACCGGAACCGATGCGGTGGCCCGCGGCGGCACCTTCGAGTTCGTCACGCCGGGAGGAAAGACCGACATCTTCTACGACCCGCCGGCCGACCGGGGCGTGGTCGCCGGCCTGGCCGGGGAGAGCCTCACCGAACCCGGCATGACCGTGTCACTTCAGCGCTATCGCGGCCAGGTGGTGGTGCTCAACGTCTGGGGTTCATGGTGCGGTCCGTGCCGGGCCGAGGCAGACGACCTGGTACGGGTCGCCACCGCCACGGCGGGTCAGGGCGTGCAGTTCATCGGGATCGACGTGCGAGACAGCCGGCAGGCCGGGGCAGACTTCGCCCGCGACTTCGGCCTGACCTACCCGTCGATCTTCGATCCACCCGGCCGGACCCTGCTGGCGCTCAAGGGGATCCCGCGTTCGGTGGTGCCGCTGACGATCGTGCTGGATCGCCAACACCGGGTCGCCGCAGTATTCCTGCACGCAGTGCACGCCCAAGATCTGCAACCAATAGTGGAGCGCATCTCCCGCGAGCCCTAACCCTCGCGTGTCGCGCTCTCGTGTACGCCCTGTACGCCCCTGGTGCTCGTCGGCCCGACTATCAGCTCGAGCGAGCAGACGCTCATGCGGGCGGGTTTTCGCAGCTCGGCTGGAGAATCGCCTGTACCTGCGGATCGTTGATGTTCTGCTGGGTGACGAAAGTGACGCCAGTGTCCTCGCTAGACGCAACCTGGCCGGTCCGCACCGTCTTCACCATCGTGTTGACCGAGTCGAAGCCCATCCGGAACGGGTTCTGAACGACGAGCGCGGTAATTGCGCCCGATGTGACGCCTTTGACCTCGTCCGGTGAGGCGTCCCAACCGATGAGCTTGATTTTTCCGGCTTTGCCCGCCTGGTTCACAGCGTTGGTGGCGCCAACCACACCCGGCTCGTTCGCCGCGAAGATCCCGTCCAGGTCGGGGTTGGCGGTCAAGATGTTCTCCGTGACCGACAGCGCGGTGATGGGGTCGCTGTTGCTGGACTGCTCAGCCACCAGCTTCAGGTTCGGGTGTTTGGCGAGTCCCTCTTTGAAGCCCGTGGTGCGCTGGTCGTTGGTCACCGTTCCCGGCTGAAAGGGGATGAACGCAACTTTGTGATCCCCCGGACCCAGTGCCTCGGCGAGCAGGTCAGCAGCCTTTCGTGCGGCCGCGACGTTGTCGGTGGCGAACACGGGCACGTTGTCCGGCTGTGGGTTCGTCCCGGAATCAATATTGATCACTGGAACGTTGCGGGTCTGCGCATCCTGGGTGACTTGGGCGAGGACCTTCGCGTCGGTGGCCGCATAAACGAGACCGTCCACCTCCCGGGTCAAAAAGTTCTGCAACAGGTTGACCTGTCCGGTGACGTCGGTCTCCGCGGTCACCCCGTCCCACTGGACCGTCACATCGGTCAGCTTCGACGCCGCGCACTGTGCCCCTTTGCGGACGCTGTCCCAGAAGTCGAACCCGACAGCCTTGGGAACGACCGCGATGGTGATGGGTCCACTGCTCTTCACATTCGGGCTCCCGCCGGGGCCCGAACCCTGCACAGTGACCTCTCCGCAACCTGAGGCCAGCAGAAGGACAGCGGCCGCTGAGGCCAGTGCCGCCGAGAGCCTGACACGCATGGAGTCTCTCTTCCTCAAGGAGTCGTTACGCCTGCATCAACGCAGACGCTGCCCGCCGCCGGTAGCGGTCCCAGAGCACAGCGATCCAGATGATCACTCCGATGATGACCTGCTGGTAGAAGGTATTGATGTCCAAGAGCACGGACCCGTTGCGGATCAACGCGATCAGCAGGGCGCCGAGCAAGGTACCGAGGACCTTTCCCTCACCGCCGAGAAGGCTGGCACCGCCGATCACGGTAGCGGCGATCACGTCGAGCTCGAGTCCGATACCGAAGTTCGGTTGCCCGGAGTTCACCCGGGACGCGGCGATCATCCCACCGAAGCCCGCAAGAGTGCCGGAAATAATGTATACGATCGTGAGGTAGCGTTTGACCGGAATGCCGGACAGTCGCGCAGCCTCGATATTCGAACCCATGGCGTACGCGTATCGGCCGAGCTTGGTCCGGGTCAAGATGAAGTGTCCGGTCACAGCGACGACGATGAGAGCCAGGATCGGGATCGGCAGCGCTCCCAGTTTTCCTTGGCCAAGCAGCTTGAACTCCTGTGGCGCACCGGAGACGGCAACGGAATCAGTCACGATGTACACAAGGCCACGGGCCACGCTGAGCATACCCAGAGTAGCAATGAACGGCGCCATCCCACCCTGCGTCACAAGCATGCCGTTGACCACGCCCGCGAGGGCACCGATCGCCGCACCGCCGACGATCGCCAACGGAACTCCGACGCCGTGTTCCACGACCATCATCGTGCCGAGCACACCCGACAGAGCGGCCACCGAGCCGACGGACAGGTCGATTCCCGCGGTGATGATCACCATGGTCATGCCGATCGCAATGATCGCCACCACCGCCGATTGGACACCGATATTGAAAAGGTTGTTCGCGCTGAGGAAGGCATCGGAAGCGAAGGACAGGTAAACGAACAACACCACCACGGCGCCGGCCGCCGCCAGCTGGGACACCGCGGAACGAAGTCGGTCGCGCCACGCGTCGGACAATGGGATACGGCGCCACCCCGGTCCCCTCGTTCTCGCCTCGCTCACGCGCACTGCACCTCGCCCCTGTTGTCGTTCCCTCTGGCCGGCGCGGGGACTACACCGGCGCTCCGGTGGCCAACCCCATGACCCGCTCTTCGGAGAACTGCTCACGAGCCAATTCCCCGGCGATTCGTCCAGCGCGTAAGACGATGATGCGGTCACACATGTTGAGTAGCTCCGGGAGGTAGGAACTGATGACGACGATTCCGCGCCCCTCGCCGGCCAATCGCCCGATCAGGTCGAATATTTCGGCCTTGGCCCCCACATCGATGCCACGCGCCGGCTCGTCGAAGAAGAGCACCTGGCCCGTGGTCTCCAACCACTTCGCCACCACGACCTTCTGTTGGTTCCCACC
Source organism: Pseudonocardiaceae bacterium (assembly GCA_050700255.1). GTDB lineage: Bacteria > Actinomycetota > Actinomycetes > Mycobacteriales > Pseudonocardiaceae. The sequence continues at coordinate 15,286 of JBOHGX010000494.1, read as the reverse complement.
GGAAAGCGCCCGGACCGGACTTGTGATCGACGGCGTCTTGATACCCAGCCGATCTCGCCAGGACAGCGCGATCTTTCGCTCCTCGGGTAGGTCGATGATGCCAAAGCGCAGCGGAACGTTGGCCAGGGTGATGTTCTGATCGATCGGGAGTTGCAGGGCGAGCCCGTCGCCTTGGCGGTCCTCCGTCAGATAGCCGAGTCCTGCCTGGATTCCCTGCCGGGGAGACCTGATGTGGACCTCGCTTCCCCGCAGGAAAACGCGCCCTGCGTCCGGAATGTCCGCGCCGAAGATGGCCCGCGCGAGCTCGGTCCGACCGGCGCCGACCAGGCCGGCGAACCCGACGATCTCGCCGGCCCGAACTTCAACCGTGCAGTCGACGAGATCGACGACCCTGCCCCGCCGGCAGATGCCTTCCGCCCGGAGCAGAACGTTCCCGATCTCGATTCGTGGCTTGGGATAGAGGCTGTCGATGCCCCGACCGACCATCAGCCGGATCAGGCGTTGCGGTGACACCTGGGCCGAAGGCAGCGTCTGGACAACCCTGCCGTCGCGCAGGACGGTGACCCGATCGGCGAGGTGGGCAACCTCGTCAAGGCGATGAGAGATGTACGCAATCGCGATGCCTTGCTGCTTCAGCTCCGCGATCACTTCAAACAGATCAGCGATCTCCCCCTTCGTGAGCATCGCGGTCGGCTCGTCCATAATCACGACCCGAGGACTTCCACCCAGTGCCTTCGCGATCTCGACCCGCTGGCGATCTGCAACCGGCAGCGTGCCGACCAGGCGGCCCGGGTCCACCGCGAGGTTGACCCGGTCAAGCAGCGCCTGGGCACGCTTGCGGTCGGCGCGACGAGACAACACACCCAGCCGGGTCGACTCTTCGCCCAGGCACAAGTTCTCCGCCACGGTCAGGTGCGGAGCGAGCGCCAGTTCCTGGTGCACCATCGACACACCCAGGGCCAGTTGAGCGAAGCGTGGACCACGGAACTCAACCGGCTTGCCATCAAGGCGAACAACACCCTCATCGGGTCGCTCGACCTGCGACAACAGCTTCATCAAGGTGGACTTGCCGGCACCGTTCTCGCCAGCGATGACGTGGACCTCACCGGGCAGCAGTGTCACGTTGACCCGGTCGACCGCGAGCACCCCCGGATAGCGCTTGGACACCTCGCGCATCTCCAACATCGAGTTGACCATAGCGGCGCCACCGATCCGTGGCTTCGTCGTCACCCCAGTGGAGGGGGTGACCGGCGTGTCATCGTTGCTCCTCGCCGTGCAAGACATCCAGCGCGAGCACACGGCCTACGAGATCGCCTGACCGACGCTGACGTGCGACAGATCATCTTGAGCTTCCAGAGCGGGACACCTCGCTCGAACTGGGCGTGCACGTCGGCCGCGTCGGGCTGGTCGAACACGGTGCGCAGCAGGGGTAAGCGCCCACGGCTGGGTGCTTTTGGGCACCTTGGTGGATGGGTTGCGGGCGTAGTGAGTGCGGCATCGCTGCCAGCTCGCGCCGGGCCGGGTCGAGCCGATCGCTTCGACTAGGCCGGGGTGGGCGTCGGAGGTGACCAGCGCGACGCCGTGCAGGCCGCGGGCCACCAGGCAGCGCAGAAACGCCAGCCAGCCGGCGCCGTCCTGGCTGGACACCACGTCGACGCCGAGGATCTCGCGCTGACCGTCGGCGTTGACCCGCCTCGGTGAACGACTTCACTATCGCCCGCAACTGATCCGGGCTCGCCGACTCCAACTGCTGCAGCCAGCCGGCCAGGCCACGCTCCACGCTGGTACGTGCGGCCATCGCGTCTCCTCCCCCGAGAACCTCAAGCACTCGAAGGATCACGCGGTGGCCGTCTCACATCCCGACGCCGCGCCTATACAAGGTCGTCGTACCCCACGTCTATGGACGTCGCTGTACCGTAGAACCTCGTTGGGAGCCGTGTTTGCGAAACACGGTATCGGCTAATTTTGGCGTGCCTTGAGAACAACCTGAAGTATGATTGAGGTCAAGGGAGCCGGGCGGGAACCATTGTGATCCGAATTTCGATAAGGGAACCGCCGGAGACGTCGATCCGCTACCCGCCGCGTCGGTGCATCGGGCTCCACGGCAGCATTTCCTCGCGGGGTTGGTAGCTGTTGAGAGCGCCCGTGCCCGGGGTTGGTGGTACTTGAAGGGCTACCTCGACCTACAGTGACCAGCGTGGGCCTCACCGAACTCGCCACCTCCGGGCCGCTGCTGCTAGCGGCCGGGGTGGCGGTGCTCGCCGGCGCGGTCAGCTTCGCCTCGCCGTGTGTGGTTCCGCTGGTACCGGGGTACCTCGCCTACCTCACCGGGTTGGTCGGCGCCGAGGGCGGCGTCCAGGGTGGGGACCAGGGCGGCGTCCAGGGTGGGGATCAGAGTGGCGCCCAGAGCCGGGGCCGGGTGCTCGGCGCGGTGGCGCTGTTCGTGTTCGGTTTCTCGGTGGTATTCACCGCCAGTGTGGTCACTGTGCTCGGCATCGCGGACCGGCTCATCCTCAACGAGGTCACCCTGCAGCGCGTCGGTGGCGTGATCACCATCGCGATGGGGTTGGTGTTCGTCGGGCTGATCCCGACCCTGCAGCGCGACCTCCGGGTGCACCCGCGACCAGGACTGGGGCCACGGCACCTGCTCGGTGCACCGCTGTTGGGCGCGGTGTTCGGCCTGGGCTGGACGCCGTGCCTGGGGCCAACTCTGGTGGGGGTGATCGCGCTGGCAGTCGGTACCCCCGGCGGTGGCCTGGCCCGCGGGGTGCTGCTGGTAACCGCCTACTGCCTCGGGCTGGGGCTGCCCTTCCTGCTGCTTGCCCTCGGCGCCCGGCGCGCCATTCGCGCGGTGGACTGGTTGCGCACGCACGTCCGGGGGGTACAGCTGGCCGGGGGAGCCATGTTGATCGCGGTCGGGCTGCTACTGGCCACCGGCCTGTGGGCGGAGCTCATCGCAGTTCTGCGCGGACCGATCACCGGCTTCGAGACGCCGATCTAGATGACCTCGGCCTATCCCGTCACCGCGGTGCTGCGCAACACCTGGCGCGGGCTGACCAGCATGCGCACCGCGCTGGTGCTGCTGTTCCTGCTGGCGCTGGCCGCGCTACCCGGCGCCCTGCTACCGCAGTACTCGCTGAACCCGGAACGGGTCCGGACATACAAAACCGAGTACCCGACGCTGGCCCCGGTACTGGACCGGCTGGGCTTCTTCGAGGTCTTCGCCAGCCCCTGGTTCGCCGCGATCTACCTGCTGCTGTTCGTATCCCTCGTGGGTTGCGTGCTGCCCCGCAGCGTCGAGTACGCGCGGCAGCTGCGCCGGGCCCCGGTGGCGACCCCCCGCAACCTGTCCCGGCTGCCACACCATGCTCGCAGTGAGTCCCAGGCAGTCCCCGACGAGGTACTGGCCACCGCCCGGCGACGGTTGCGCGGCTGGCGGATCTCCGAACGGGAGGAACCCGGCGGTGCCCGCACGCTGTCGGCCGAGCGGGGCTACTCACGGGAAGCCGGCAATCTCGTCTTCCATATCGCCTTGCTGGGGCTGCTGGTGTCCTTCGCGGTCGGCAAGCTGGTGGGTTACGAGGGCCAGGTGATCGTGCTCGCGAACGGGTCTCAGTTCTGCAACTCCGGCCCGCTGGCCTATGACTCCTTTCGCCCCGGCCTGTCCGTCGACGGCACGGCGCTTGACCCGTTCTGCGTCAAGGTCGACGGATTCACCCCGACTTACCTGAGCACCGGGCAGCCGGCGGAGTTCCGCGCCAGCATCCACTATCAGGGACCTGACGACCTGAGTACCGGCAGCTGGCATCCGTATCAACTGAAGGTCAACGACCCACTGCGGATGGACGGCAACCGGGTCTACCTGATCGGCCACGGTTACGCGCCGCAGTTCACCGTCACCTTCCCCGACGGGCAGCAGCGCAGCGGCGTGGTGCAGTGGCGGCCGGTGGAGATCGCCACGATGCTTTCCGAGGGCAGCGCCAAGTTCGACCCGCCCGGGGTGACCGACGACGCCGAGCGGCGTACCCGCCAGCTCGCGATCACCGGCCTGTTCGCGCCGACCGCGGCGTTCCAAGGCGCGTTGCTGTCCTCCGGCTTCCCGGACCTGCTCAACCCGGCCGTCGCGATCGATGTGCTCAAGGGCGACCTGGGCAATAACTCCGGCCGCGGCCAGTCCATCTTCGCCATCGACCAGTCCATGGTGGACTCCGGACGGCTCAACCGGGTGGCCCGGGGAAACCTGTTTCCCGGCGAGCAGCTCACCCTGCCCGACCGCACGGTGGTGCGCTTCGACGGGGTGACCCGGTTCGCCTCGCTTCAGGTCTCCTACGACCCGGCGCAGCGCTGGGTGCTCGGTTTCGCGATTCTGGTCTTCGGCGGCCTTGCGCTGTCGCTGGCGGTGAAGCGGCGCCGGTTCTGGGTGCGCGTCAGCCCAGCCGGGCCAGACGGTACCGTGGTCGAGCTGGGTGGGCTGGCCCGCACCGAGGCCGCCGGGTACGGCGAGGAGTTCGACCGGATCGCCGTCGACCTGCTGCCGCCCGGGTCCCCGCAGCCAACGGCGACCGCGGCAGCGTCAAAGGAGGGACCGTAGCGATGCCAGTCAACCCGGTTTTGGCGTCCTACAGCGACCTCGCGTACGGCACCGCACTGGTGCTCTACCTGCTCGCGATGGTGCTGCACGCCGTCGGGTATGCAGCCGGGCGGGTCGCGGTGACCGGCGCACAGCGGGTGGCCGCCGAGGGAGACGGACCGGTCGCCACGATGGCTGCACCGCACGATTCCCCGGGAAGCCGTCCGCAGCGGGACACCTCCGAGCGAGTCGGGCGCTGCGCAGTGGCGCTCACCGCTGCGGCTGCGCTGGTGCACGCTAGCTCGCTGGTACTGCGGGGAGCTGCTATCGGGCGGGCGCCCTGGGGCAACATGTACGAGTTCACCTCGGCGATCTGCGTCGTCGCAGTGATCGCTTGGCTGGTCGTGCTGTACCGGCAGCGCGGTGGTGCAGCCCTGCAACGCCTGGGTGGGTTCGTGCTGCTGCCCGTCGTGGTGTTGATGTTCCTGGCCGGCACGGTGCTCTACGCCCAGGCTGCGCCGCTGGTCCCAGCGTTGAACTCGTACTGGATCGCTATTCATGTCTCCGCGGCAGCCATCGCATCGGGCATCCTGCTGGTCTCCGGAGTTGCCAGCGTGCTGTACCTGGTCCGGGAAGGGGCCGGATCCCAGATCACCGCCCGGTTACCCGACAGTGCCACTCTGGATCGGCTGGCCTACCGCACCGCGGTGGTTGCGCTGCCAATCTGGACCTTCGCGGTCATCACCGGCGCGATCTGGGCCGAGGCCGCCTGGGGCCGCTACTGGGGTTGGGATCCGAAGGAGACGTTCGCGCTGGTCGCCTGGGTGGTCTATGCGGGCTACCTGCACGCCAGGGCGACCGCTGGATGGCGCGGTTCACGGGCGGCCTGGATCAACGTGGTGGGCTTTGCGGTGATGCTGTTCAACCTGTTCTTCGTCAACATCGTCATCGCCGGGTTCCACTCCTATGCCGGGATCTGAGACTGCGTTCAGGGAGGCAAGTGAGCGTGATCGGACGCCCCGACGAGCCTGGGCAGCCGGCAGGTCGGGCTCCCGGCGGTCCCCACGACGGCCAAGCTGGGATTCCCGCGCATGACCTGTCTTCCGCGCAGCTGCTTCGGCAGACCAGGAGACCCCCGCAGTCCGGCTGGCGCCGGGCGCTGTTCGTCGCCTCAGGACGCACCATCAACCTCGGGGAGAGTCCCTCCGAACTACAGCGCCGAGAACTGATCTCCCGGATCAACCAGCCGCTGCAGGGCTGCTACAAGATCGCGATGCTGAGCCTCAAGGGCGGCGTCGGCAAAACGACCATCACGGCGACGTTGGGCTCTACCTTCGCCTCGTTGCGCGGTGATCGGGTGATCGGGGTGGACGCCAATCCCGACCGAGGCACGCTGGCCCAGAAGATTCCGCTGGAGACCACCGCCACCGTGCGGCATCTACTGCGCGACGCGGACCGGATCCGTCGCTACTCCGACATCCGTTCCTATACCTCGCAAAGCCCCAGCCGGCTGGAGATCCTGGCCAGCGAGCAGGATCCGGCGGTCTCGCAGGCCTACAGCGAGGATGACTACCGGCGCACAGTGAACCTGCTCGAGCACTTCTACAACATCGTGCTCACCGATTGCGGGACCGGGCTGATGCACTCGGCGATGAAAGGTGTGCTGGACTTGGCGCACTCGCTGGTCATCGTCTCGTCCGGCTCGATCGACGGCGCACGTTCGGCATCAGCCACCCTGGACTGGCTGGATGCGCATGGATATCGCGAACTGGTCGGCCGATCGGTCGCTGTGATCAACTCGGTGCGTCCTGCCGCGGGCAAGGTGGACCTGGACCGGGTCGCCACACACTTCGCCGCTCGGTGCCGGTCGGTGTGCCGGATGCCCTTCGACGCACACCTCGAGGAGGGCGGCGAGATCGAACTCGACCGTCTCGGTTCCGGCGCCCGGCTGGCCGCCCTGGAGCTGGCGGCGACCGTCGCCGACGACTTCCCGCACGCGGTCACCCGCGGCCGCGCCCTTCGCTAGCAGGCCACATCAACGCTCGTCGTCACGTTCCCGGTTCAAGCCCCGGAGGAATTCCGGATCATCGTCGGGTGCCAGCACCGAGCGTGCGGCCGGGCGCTGCGGGCCGAACGCCTTCCACAGCAGCGCGGTGACCGCAGCCATCCCGATTGCCGCCATGACGTACTGCACGCCAGCCACCTCCTCAGTTGCCACCGAGCTTAGTGGCGTTGCGCGCTGCAGACGAGCAGACCTCACCCCGATTTCACCGCGCCAGATCTTACGGTGTCGGATCTTAAGGGACGGCCCGGCACATCAGCTCGATCCGGCGCCGGGGTGGTGAGTGATGCGAGCAACGCGCGGACTTCGGTTTCGCGAAACCGCCGGTGCCCGCCGGGGGTCCTGATCGACCCGATTCGCCCAGCGGAGGCCCATCGGGTGACGGTTTTGGGATCCACCCGGAACAGTGCAGCAACCTCCCCAGGTGTGAGTAGGCGCTCAGTGGCTGATAGCTGGGACATCGCGGGCCTCCCCAGACTCGTCGACCTCACAGTGGGATGTTTCGGGCTTATCGTGACAGGTCGCGCGGCAGGTACTCGAACGGTTGTGTCGAGGTAAAGCGCCGGTAATGGGATGAACCGTGCCAATCGGTGCCGCCGGCAGCCAGACGCCCGACCGATGCAGCGGCTGAGTGTTTTAGGCTCAACGGTTGTGGGTGCACCACAGATTCCCCCGGAGATCCCCCTGTCCGGCTCCGCGCTGGTCCGCGACGTCGCGCTCTACAGTGCGGCTCGGCTGGCCCTGGTGGCCGTGCTGGCGCTGGTCTTGGTGCTGTCCGGGGTGCCGCTGCTGGTGGCAGTCCTGCTCGCGCTGGTGGTGGCGCTGCCGTTGTCGATGGTGCTGCTGCGGTCGTTGCGGGTACGGGTGAACGCCGGGATGGCAGCGGCTACGGCGCGCCGCCGGTCGGAGCGCGACCGGCTGCGCGACCAGCTCCGTGGCGAGCAAGACCTGCGTTGATCGCCGGGGGATCTCAGACCGACAGTGCGGCAGCGGTGGCAGCCGCCCACACCAGCAGCGCCAGCCCGGTGTCTCGCAGCACCGGGATCAATGCTGGTCCGCTCGCCCCGCCACGGACCCGGCGCATCGCGGGCACCGCGAGCACCAGGGCGACCAGGCCGGCCAGCGTGACCCAGCGGGTGACCGCGAAGCCAAGAGTCACCACGAACGGGACAGCCAACAACCCGGTGTAGAGCATGCGGGTCCGGTGGTCACCGAGGCGCACTGCCAGGGTGCGCTTCGCCGCGGCGGCATCGGTGGGGATGTCGCGCAGGTTGTTGGCCACCAGCACTGCGGCTGACATCGCCCCGACCGCAACGGCCGCGAAGCTGCCGGTAGGCGTGATCTGCCCACTGATGACGTACTGGGTGCCGAGCACCCCGGCCGGTCCGAAGAACAGGAACACGGCCAACTCGCCGAGTCCCGCGTAACCGTAGGGGCGGCGCCCACCGGTGTAAAACCACGCTGCGGCAATGCACGCCCCACCCAGCGTCAGCAGCCACCACTGCCCGGCCAGCGCGACCAGCACGAGGCCCGCGACCGCAGCGACCGCGAAGCTGACCAGTGCCGCGGTACGCACCGCGCTGGGTGCCGCGGCACCGGATCCGACCAGTCGCATCGGCCCGACCCGGGAGGCGTCGGTGCCGCGGATGCCGTCGGAGTAGTCGTTGGCGTAGTTGACCCCGACCACCAGTGCTAGGGCCACCACCAGGGCCAACAGTACGCGCGGCGCGCCGGAGAACTGTTCGACCGGTGCAACCGCTGCGCCCCAGCCGGCAAGCACCGGGGCGATTGCGTTGGGCAACGTCCGGGGCCGTGCCCCTTCCACCCACTGCGCCACGGTCGCCATGGGCGAGACCTTACGGCGTGGTGCAGGGCGCGCCGCCCCCTTGGAGGGCGACGTGTGCAGCGGACACGTACTGCTGTGGGCCGATCCGCAGCCACCGGTCGGTCACGCCATGGGTGCCGGTGACGGCCTGCCCGATGACCGTGCACTCGACGCGCAGCGTGGCTCGCTGTGCTGCCAGGCCTACCGGCGGGTGATGGGTGCCAGGGCCGCTGCGGACGTGCAGCAGCGGCATTCGCACGATGCCGAGTGGCCCGCCGTCAGCCCACAAGTAAGTGACGGTGACCCAGCTGTTGTCGCGTAGCCCCAGACCGTCCCAGAACGTGCCGTCTGCCAGGTCGATCCCGGCGGGGTTGAGCACGTGCCGGCCGAACTGGTCGCGACCGGCGTTGTGGCCGTCGCTGTAGGCGGCCTGGGCCTGCGGCCGGCCCTGCGGCAGGTCTCCCCAGGACTGGCGGCCGTGCCGAGAGTTCCAGTAATCGTCGGTGGTGTTCCACGGACCGACGTCCCACACCGGCGCCCATTCGCATCGGCCGCGGTCCGAGCAGACCTTCACCGTGTAGTCGCCCGAACCCCGGGGAGCCAGTGCTCGGCGCGAGGGTAGCGCGACGAAGTGATCCCGCTTGCGGATCACGTGACCGTTGGCGGTGGTGCCCCCGACCAGGCCCTCGCGGGTCGCGAACACCCGATAGCTGCGAGCCGAGAGCGGGAGAGCGGCCAGGGTCTGGGCGACGGTGTGCGCGCTGAGCCGCACCGATCGCACCCTCGGGCTCGCGCCACCGTCCCCACCGCGCAGCAGAACTCGGGTCTGTACCGTCGTCACCGCGGCGTCCAACACCGCGGGTTCCTCGGTGCTGGCGGGCACCCACTCGGTCCACGATCCATTCTCCCGGGTGCCACGGACGTCGACGGCCACGGTCGATCCGGCCGGCTGATCGGCGACGAGTTCCGCCACTACCTGGTTGCGGGGTTCGGCGAGCCGGTGCGCCGGGGTGAGCAGCATGCCTTGCGGCGGGCCGGTCCGGGTGCTCGCCGGGCCCGGGGGATTGCCGTTCAGGCTCAGTCCACCGGCCTCGGAACGCACGTTTGTGTCGTCCCAGTCGGGGGTCAAGCTGGCAAACCAGGTGGTGTCCCCGGCCCCAATAGCCGCACCGTACTGAGCGCCCTGCTGCGCTGCAGCGCGTGCGATGGCCGGGAAGGTCACCACAGCGACCGCCGCGATCACTGCGAGGGCGACAACGGCGATGTGGACGCGGCGGCAGCGATGAGCCGGCAGCCTCACGGGACACTCCTGAGGGTAGGGGGCAGGTGTTTCCGCTGTGACTGGTGTGATTGGTGGGGGTGTTGGTACCCACAGAACCCGCACCTCTATGTCGCCGTCCATACCTAGAGTGGGTGAACCTGTACTGAGAGTGTTTAGTGGCGGTCCGCGTGGGCCCGGTCAGCGATCGCGTGCGGCGAGCATGGCCCGGACGGCGCTGCGGTCAGGTTTGCCCACGCCACGCAGGGGAAGAGCGTCGAACAAGACGATCTCCTGGGGGGTCTGCGCCCCGGTCAACAGGCGGCGGGCGGCAGCACGCAACGCGCCGGGGTCCGGTGGCCGCTCCGGGTCGGCCGGTACCACCACTGCGGTGACCCGCTCGCCCCACTTCGGATCTGGCAGGCCCACCACGCAGGCGGCGGCTACCCCAGGCATGCCGGTGAGCACGGCCTCCACATCGGCCGGCGCAACGTTGAGCCCCCCGGTGACGACCACGTCGTCAACTCGGCCGAGCACCTGCAGCCGGCCCTGCCCGTCGAGCCGTCCGAGGTCTGAGGTTCGAAACCAACCGTCGCGAAACGCTGCGGCGGTGTCCTCGGGCGCGTCGAGGTACCCGGTGGCGAGCATCGGACCGGCCAGCTCGACGCGTCCTGTGCCGGCTTCGGGGCCATCCACCCGGACCTGCATCCCGTCCAGTGGCCGACCGTCGTAGACGCAGCCACCGGCGGTCTCGGTCATGCCGTAGGTGGTCACCACCCGCACACCTGCCGCCTGAGCCCGGCGCAGTAGCTCAGCCGGCGGGGCGCTACCTCCGAGCAACACTGCGTCGATCCCGGTGACTGGATCGGGATCGGTGTCGAGCAGCCGTGCCAGTTGGGTGGGCACCAGCGCCGTGTAGCACCGCCCGGCTTCACCGGCCAGCCGCCGCGCGGCGGTGCCGAATGCGGCCGGATCAAACCCGCCGCGCAGGTCGAGCGCGGCCGGCTGGCTGCCGGCCAGCGTTGCCCGGATCAACACCTGCAGCCCGGCGACGTGCTGGGCGGGCAGCGCCAGCAACCACCGGCCGGGACCGCCGAGCCGGGCATGCGCCGCCTCGGCAGACGCGCTCAGTGCAGCCGCACTGAGCGGCACCCACTTGGGAGTCCCGGTGGAGCCCGACGTGGTCAGCACGACCTGGCCGGGACCTGGGTCCCGCGGTGGGGGCGGCTGCTCGCAGCCCAGCGGTGCCACCGCCTCGCCGCCGGTCAGCGCGGCTCGCAGCGCAGCATCCAGCTCCCGGACCGCCTCAGGCGACCCGTCGCAGTGGATCACCCGCACCTGCTCACCTGCACCGGGGGAAGTCCTCTCGATGTCCCGAGCTCTCCTGGCGCCTCGACCGCGCCCCGTGCCCCGAACTCAACGGTGGAGTCGTCCGACCGCCGGTTGACAGCCTTACTGTTGAGTTCGGGACTTGTAGAGCACACGGTCGTCTGCCCTCCCCGTAGTGACCGGCTGATCGGAACCGTACCGATGCGCCGTTGGTCGTCCGTGGCTACACCACCAGCGACCCCGAACACAGGCCGCCTGGAATGCCAGAGCACGAAGGGGTCCTGTTCATCCCGGATACGGGCCGGGAGAACTTGCTGTCCGAGCTGCGGCGGCGCCGATGACTCTCGAAGAGTTCGACCGGTTCTTCGATACGTTCGAAGTTTCTGCCTTCCACCTGGAGACGCACCAGACTTACGCAGTGTCCGGCGAGGACGAACGGCTTCGCGCGTTCCGTGAAGGGCTGCCGCGACCGGAGCGGAGCATCCGCACGTCGCCGTGGCTGCGTCGCGTCGCCATGACCACGATCCAGGGCAAGCGCTGGAGCCGGGTCCATGTGATCGACCACCCGCTCACCGAGTACATGCGCTATCAGCTCATCGGCTACGTCGAATCTCAAGCTGCGGGCGAGGAAATCCGGCTCGCCGACGGTGGGAAGCACTTCGCCCTCGCCGATCTCGGCCCCGACTCCTGGTTGTTCGACGCAGAGACGCCTAGCGCATTCGGGGTGCTGCTGCACTTCAACACCAGCGGTAACCTGCTCGGCATCGACAAGGTCACTGACAGTGCGAAGGTGCACGAGCTAGAGCGGCAGCGCCAGGTGGCGTGGGCGTGCTCGGTGAGTCTCGCTGAGTACCTCGCCGCGCACAGCGCCGTATAAGCCGATGGCTGTCGGCAAGGAGCCGCCGATTCTGCAGAAGCAGTTGGCTCGGGAGTTGCTGCGGTTGCGAAGTATCGCCGGGCTGGATCAGCGAGAGGTTGTGGCGCGGATCGGCGTCAGCCAGGCCACGGTCTCTCGGGTCGGAGCGCGGCGGAGAAGCTGTTGCCATTGCCCAAGGTGCGTGCCTGGGGCGAGGCGTGCGATGTCAGCGAGGAGGTGCTCGACCGGCTGATCACGCTCACCGAGGCAACGTTCACGCAGATGGAAGCGTGGCGGGACGTCATGCCCGACTCGGGCCAACTGCAGGACACGGTGCGGGTCAACGTGGCAACCACGCACACGATGGAGCCGTCGGGATATCCCGTGTTGCGACCGCTGTTACCTCCGGCCTGCCTGCGGCGATGAACAGGTTGCCGAGGGACAAAACCGGGCTAGCGGGCGATCGCTGACCGGGGAAGGCGGCTGAGCCATGTGGACCAAGACGGTGCTCCTGTTCGTGTTACTTGCCGTGGTAGTGCCGCTGGCGCTACTGCTGGGCATCCACCTCGGAGCAGCGTGGGTGCAGCAGGTAGTGCTGCCGTGAGCTTTTCTGCCTGTCCACACGAGAGGCCGGTTGTGGGCGTCACGGGCAGCTCAGTGGTTCGTCACAGTTATATTCCGCAGCGGTGTCGCTGTCTTCGCGTGTCTACAGGTCTCGCCGGTAAGCGGAATGCGCCCGTCGTCATATGCCACATCAGGCCTGGTAACGCCCGTTAGCCAGCCCGCGATGAGCAGACGAGAAGGGAAGAACGGAGTCCTCCCATGACTTCTTCAACGTCGTCGCAGTCATCGCTTGATGCACCGGCCGAACCGCTTCCTCCACTCAGTGGGCTCGGCAGGTTTGTGCTCGGCCCTGTGTTTCTGGCGCTTCTTGGTTGCTCCGGGGTGGTATCGGTAGCTACAGCGGGGTTCTTGAGTGCACAGTGGCTAGGTTTCCTGCTGCTTGGCCTCGGGTGTTTCATGTTGATGGCGTTGATCAGGGCGCTCGCCGAGTAGCCCGGCGTGGTACCGCACCGAGCACGAGCCGAGACATGGACTTAACGCCCTGGATAGGCCGGTTAGCTGCTACGGCCAGTAGCTTGAGTTGGCAGGCAGCGCAGTGCGGACACGTCGGCGGTCCGTTGGGCTCCTCGTGCAGAGGGACGACATGGCTGCGCCAGTCCAGAACCGACAAGCCCCAGTTCACGGTCGGCCTAACCATTCCTCGAGAACGTCGAACAGTTGGGTCGCGGCGGTCTCGTTGAGCTTGAGTACGCAGGAGCCGTCGACGTGCGGATCAAGTTCAATCTCGCCGGCTCGCTTGCGGACCACAAGGTTGGTGAACCCGGGCGTGCCGCCGTGCCTGGTACAGGTGGTCGAGATGACGCGGCGGTTACTGTCGCCGCTCATCGAGTGCTCCGCCAGATCCATCGCTGTCACCGCTCGCCGGGGGGTGGGGCCGCCCTGCCTGAACGGACGGTCACGAGTTGAGACGACTTTCAGCCTCAGGCTAACCCTATAGAACCCTAAGCGGCAAGGGGTTTTCTTGTGGTTAGTATGTGGCTTACTTGTGGTATGGGTGACACGGCGGCGGGAGGTCAGCCACTATGGCAACCGGTCCAGCCCATATCAAGCCGTCGAGGGGATCGTGATGAGGCTGACGCTGCTGGCGAAGGACTTCGACTCCGGGAAGGCCGGCTGCCCGTCGGTGTACCTCGCCGAGGACGGATCCCTGGTCGTCCAGGGTCTCCTGCTCGACTCGGCCACGGAGGGCAACTTGCTCAACGTGTTGCCGGGCGAGGGCGCGGTGCACATCGACGCCAAGATCGTTCGTGCTGCACTCGCACACCTGATGTGACCGCTGGCCGCCAGCTCCCCGGGGTTGACCAGCTGGTAGCCGCGTTGCACGCCTTCCAGCACTCAGTGTTCCGCCTGGAAACGTTGCAGGTCTACGCAGGCTCCGGTGAGGACGAAGGCATCGCCGCTTTCCACCGTGGAGATCCTGAACCTCCACCGGATCCCGCTGAGGACGAGTGGGCTGCGCTGCTGCGAGCGAACCGGGACGCCGGGCGCACCCAGCAGCGGGTGCACGTCGTGACCGAACCCCTCACCGCCTACTTAGCCTACGAACTCACGTGGGAGTACGGGTTACACACGGCCGCTGGGGAAGACATCCGAATCATCCCGGTGACCGGCCGCTGGCCCCATGAAGTGCCGCGGTCAGACTTCACCCTGTTCGACTCCCGGCTCCTGTTCCAGCTGAACTACGCCCTGGACGGAACTTGGCTGGGTGCGAAATTGGTTACCGACCCCGCCACCGTGGTCGCGGCCTGTTTTACTCGCGACGCTGCACTGCACCAGGCCATGCCCTGGGCCGAGTACATGACCCGCCATCCGGAGCTAGTCCGGCGGTTGCCGAAGGGAACCTGATCGTGTCGCCGCGGAAGATCAGCCCCCAGCGTGCCCGTCTCGGCGATCGACTGCGGGAACTGCGCGCGGCTCGGTTCCGCTCCGGTGCTGCAATCGCCCGCCACCTCGACTGGCAACAGACACGGGTGTCAAAACTGGAGCTGGGCTCCCAGCTGCCCAGCGACGATGACCTCGACGCATGGGTGGAAGCCACCGAGGCCGGTCCCGACGTTCGCGCCGAACTGGGAGAGTTGCTCACCCGGGCGCGTATTGAGCACAGGGTGTGGGGCGAGGACTATCGCTCCGGCAGCATCGCGGCCAGCCAGGCTGAGATCGGTGAGCTCGAGGACGAGGCCACCATCATCCGCGAGTACCAGCCCTCGATGATGCCCAGCATCGTGCAGACCGTCGCTTACGCCCGGGAAATGCTCACGACACCGGGTGGCCCGGTTCTTGTTGGCGCGACACCTGACGCTGTGGAGGCCCTGATCGCCGAACGGGTCAAGCGGCAGGCGCTGCTGTACGAGCCCCGCCGGCAGGTACAGATCGTGCTGGGGCAGGCCGCGTTGACCGTGCACTTCGGGTCGGTGGACACACTAATCGGCCAGCTCGATCGGCTGGTGACCCTCGCCGGCCTCACCTCGGTGGACCTACGGGTGCTACCGAGTGCGGCACCGTCACCGATCCTGCCGCTTGGCGGGTTCAGCATCCACGACGACGAAACACTGTGGCTGGAGACATTGACGCGGGAGATGCGTTCCACAGACCCGGACGAGATCACAACACACACGCAGGCGTTCGAGTTGGCTCGGGAAGCAGCAGCGACTGGGGCTGATGCTGTGGCTTTAATCCAGCGCGTCGCCGCTGAGCTGCGAAGGTCTCCCTCCCCGAGCACCGCCGGGGTGTGCACCGGCGAGTTCGACTGACCCGAGCAGCAC
>JBOHGX010000493.1:0-5159 GCA_050700255.1 Pseudonocardiaceae bacterium | reverse complement strand
GTTCGGGTGACGTCCTCCGTCGCGTGGCTCACTTCCCCGCGCCGCGCCTCGTCGAGCATGCCCACGGCCGAACAAAGTTGTCCTGGTGTGCAGTAGCCGCACTGGAACGCGTCGTGATCCACGAACGCCTGCTGCACCGGGTGCAGCACACCGCCGTGGGCCAGACCGTCGGCGGTGATGACCTCAGAGCCGTCATAGGCGACAGCCAAAGCCATACAGCTCAAGGCGCGGCGCCCATCGATCAGCACGGTGCAGGTACCGCACTGGCCGTGGTCGCAGCCCTTTTTCGGGCTCATGTTGCCCAGCCGCTCCCGCAGTAGATCCAGCAGCGTCGTCCGGGTATCCACCATCAGGTGGTGGGTTGCCCCGTCCACCTGCAGTGTCAGTTCGGTGTCCACGGCACTGGTATTCCCCCCAGAGACCGCACCTATTCCCGCATTCAGCGGGCTGAGCGTGGCTATCGTGGCGGGATAACCACGCTCAGCCCGCGGAATGCGGTCAAGGTGGTGAGGGGTTCAGACGGTGCCTAGGGCGACTACGCCGCGGCGTATTGCTTGCACTGCGGCGGCGGCCGAAGCTCCGACCGCGGAGGCTTCCCCGGCGACACCACGCACCTGGTCGAGCAGGTCGAGCACCTGGCGGCACCATCGGACGAAGTCTCCCGCGGAGAGCTCGGCACCGTTGTCCGCGGCTGCCGTCAGCACTGCCGACAGCGACTCCCCGCGCGCCCACCGGTACACCGGCCAGACGAAGCCCAGATCGGGTTCTCGGGTGCGCTCCAGCCGGTGTCGCCGCTCGTCGGCGTCCAGCTCCGCCCACAACCGCACCGTGGCGACCAGCGCATCACTCACCGGTCCAGGAGGACCCCGCGGGGTAGCAGCGTCCCCGCGGGCTTCGTAGACCAGCGCTGAGATCACCGCAGCCAGTTCGGCGGGTTCGAGGCCGGCCCAGGTCTGGTGGCGCAGGCACTCCGCGGTGAGCAGATCGGTCTCCGACCACAACCGGGCCAGCGCTCGGCCGTGCTCGGTGAGGTGATCACCGGCCAGGTATCCGCGCTCGGTCAGCAGGGCCCGGATCCGGTCGAAGGTGCGGGCCAGCGAGTTCGTCGTCGCCGCGACCTGCTGGCGCAGCGTGTCGGTTTCCCGTTCCAGCTGATCATGCCGTTGCGCCCACCGGGCGTGTGCTTCCCGGTCGTCACAGCCATGGCAGGGATGCGCGCGCAGCGCCCGGCGCAGCGCTGCCAGCTCGGCGTCGTCGGCCGCATCGCTGCGCAGCCGGGCCCGAGGCGGCACCGTGATACCGGTCTGGCGCAGCGTGGAGGCGAGGTCGCGGCGGACCCGGGGAACCCGGTGCTCCACCCGCTTGGGCAGCCGCATCTGGCCGAGCACCTGCACCGGGGTGGGGAAGTCGACGATCGAGAGCCGGCCGGCCCACCGGTCCTCGGTGAGCACCAGCGGGCGGGGATCGTCGTAGGGGCCGTCACCGAGATCGAGCACCACGGCCAGGCCTGACCGGCGCCCACCGGGAACCGCGATGACGTCGCCGCGCTGCAGCCGCGCAAGGGACTCGGCCGTCTCGGTGCGACGAGTCGCTGCACCGTGACGGGCCAGGCTGCGCTCCCGCTCGGAGATCTGCCTGCGCAACCGGGCGTACTCGGCGAAATCGCCCAGGTGACAGGTCATCGAGTCGGTGTAACCCGCCAACCCCTCGACGTTGCGGTCGATCCGCCGGGCCAGCCCCACCACTGAGCGGTCGGCTTGGAACTGGGCGAAGGAACGCTCAAGCAGGGCCCGTCCGGCATCCGCCCCGACTCGATCGATCAGGTTGACGGTCATGTTGTAGCCGGGCCGAAACGAGCTGCGCAACGGGTAGGTGCGGGCCGACGCCAGCCCCGCTACCTGGACAGGGTCCACGCCGGGTTGCCAGAGCACCACGGCATGGCCCTCGATGTCGATGCCGCGCCGCCCGGCTCGCCCGGTGAGCTGGGTGTACTCACCGGGTGTGAGATCAAGATGGGCCTCCCCGTTGAACTTGACCAACCGCTCCAGCACCACCGTGCGGGCCGGCATGTTGATCCCCAGGGCGAGGGTCTCGGTGGCGAACACTGCCTTGACCAACCCGCGGACGAACAGTTCCTCCACGGTCTCCTTGAACGCAGGCAGCATCCCGGCGTGGTGGGCCGCGACGCCGCGCTCCAGGGCGTCACGCCACTCCCAGAAGCCGAGCACGGCGAGATCACCCTCGGGCAGGTCGGCGGTGCGGGTGTCCACCACCGCGCGGATCTGCGCGGACTCGTCGGGAGTGGTCAGCCGCAGCCCGCTGCGAACGCACTGGCTCACCGCGGCGTCACAGCCGGCCCGGCTGAAGATGAACGTGATCGCCGGCAGCAGGGCGTCGCGGTCCAGCCGCGCCACTATGTCCGCGCGGGCCGGTGGCCGGAACCGGGGTGCGCCACGGCGCGGCCGGTCCCACCCGCCGTGGCGCTCGAGTTCCTGCACGTGCCGGACAAGGTGCGGGTCGACGGTGACGCCACCGTTGTGCGCGGCGAACAGGTCGAACAGTCGCGAACCGGCCATCATGTGCTGCCACAGCGGCACCGGGCGGTGCTCATCGACCACCACTGTGGTGTCGCCGCGCACGTCGACCAGCCACTCGCCGAACTCTTCGGCGTTGCTCACCGTGGCTGACAGGCCCACCAGCCGCACGCTGCCCGGCAGGTTGAGGATCACCTCCTCCCACACCGCCCCGCGGAACCGGTCGGCGAGGTAGTGCACCTCGTCCATCACCACGTAGGCCAGCCCGCCGAGCGTGGCCGACCCGGCGTAGAGCATGTTGCGCGACACCTCGGTCGTCATCACGACCACCGGTGCGTTCCCGTTGATCGAGGTGTCCCCGGTGAGCAGGCCGACGGCGTCCGCGCCGTGCCGGGTTACCAGGTCGGCGTACTTCTGGTTGGACAGTGCCTTGATCGGTGTCGTGTAGAAGCATTTGCGGCGCTGCGACAGCGTCAGGTGGACGGCGAACTCGCCGATCACGGTCTTGCCCGCACCGGTGGGCGCGCAGACCAGCACCCCATGCCCGTCCTCGAGGGCCTCACATGCCTGTCGCTGGAAGGGGTCGAGTGTGAAACTCAGGCCCTCGGTGAACTCGTCGAGGTGAGACGCCTTGGTGGGTGAGTGGCCGGCCACTGCCCCAGGCTAGTGTCCCCAGACTAATGTCACCGACTAGGCGACGACGGTGAGCGCACCGGGTTCGCAGTGCATGGTCACTGGCAGGGTGCCCTGTGGCTCGCCGTCGGCGTAGACCGGCCAGCGTGGGTCGCCGTCGATGCGCACCGTCGCGGCCCGCAGCACGGTGACCTCCGGCTCGTCGACATGGGCGCCGGTGCGCAGCGACGGGAAAACCCGCAGCAGCCGGCGCCTGCTCACCGCGGCGATGGCGATGACGTCGAGCAGGCCGTCGTCCAGGGTGGCATCCGGGCAGATCCGTAGCCCCCCGCCGTAGCTGGGTCCGTTGCCGACCGCGACCAGAATCGCCTCCAGGTCCATCTTGCTGTCCCCGGCGTGCACCCGAACCGGACGTGGAGTCAGCGTCGCGAGCTCGGCGAGCACCGCCAGGTCATAGCGGCGTGGCCCGGCCGGCCAGCGCATCGCATTGGCCCGGGCGCTCACCGCGGCATCGAAGCCGGTGCACAGCACCGTGGTGCAGCAGGTACCGCTCTCCACCCGGCCGAGGTCGATGCGCCGCCGCTGCCCGCTGCGCAGGGCGTCGGCGACATGCCGGGCGGCGTGCACCGGATCGGTAGGGATGCCCAGCGCGGTGGCCAGATCGTTGCCGGTCCCGCTGGGTAACACCGCCAGCGCGGTCTCAGTGCCGGCGACGGCCTGCGCGGCCAGGTGCACGGTGCCGTCCCCGCCCAGCACGGCCAGCACGTCGTCACCGCGCTGCGCGGCCTGCGCGGCCAACCTGCTGGTCGCTGCCGCGTCGGCGGTCACCGTGGCCATCAGCCCGGGTACCGCGGCGCGCAACGTGGCCGCCACGGTGCCGGCAAATCGGACCGCCGCACCGCGACCGGAATGGGGGTTGACGATCAGCGTGGCGCGCACGGCGACGGCTTAGGTGGCGTCGTCGTAGCGGGGGGACGTTGCGCCTTCCGATGCCACCGGCTCCACCTGATGGTCCAGCGGGGAGGGCTCGTCGGGATCGAGGTCGCCCCAGCCCTGTTCGGCGCGCCGCCGCGCCAGGGTGCGATCGTGCGCCCGAGCGATCAGCACTGATGTCTCGAACAGCACCACCAGCGCACCGGCCAGCGCCAGCATGGAAATCGGGTCACTGCCGGGAGTGGCGACGGCGGCAAGGACGAACAGCCCGAACAGGATGCCACGCTGCCAGCGCTTGAGCTTTTCATACGGCAGTACCCCGACCCGGTTGAGCATCACCACCAGCAGCGGCAATTCGAAGGTCAGGCCGAAGACCGCCAGCATCGTCAGCAGGAAGCCGACATAGGCCTTGCCGGTCAGCGCGGTGAAGAACTGCCCGGCTCCCAGGTTCGCCAGGAAGGACAGACCGGTAGGGACCACGTAGTAGGCGAGGACCGCGCCTGCGACGAACAGCACACTGGACGCGCCGACGAAGACGACGGCGAACTTCCGTTCCTTGGCGTAGAGGCCGGGCGTGATGAACGCCCACAGCTGGTACACCCACACCGGCGCGGTGAGCACCGCACCCGTTGCCAAGCCCACCTGCATCCGGAGGGTGAATACCTCGAACGGGCCGGTCTGCAGCAACTGGCACCGGCCCTGGTTCGGGGTCAGCCGCAGCGTCTCCGGCAGGCCGCAGTACGGACGGGTGATCAGGTCGCCCAACGTGGGCAGCCCGAACGGTGATGTCCCCCACCAGGTGAACCCGAGGATGCCACCGACCGCGACTGCTGCCAGCGCGATGAACAACCGGTAGCGAAGCTCATAGAGGTGCTCCATGAGTGTCATGGAGCCCTCCGGGTTGGCCTTGCGCCCACGGCCCAGCGCAGCGAGGAAACGCCCAGCCGGGAAACGCATCCCGCTCACCCGACCTTCGTCGTCAGCGGGTGGTGTCGTTGTGGCGCTGAGACTCCGGAACGGCCGTTGGCTCCTGAACCGGCGTTGCGGTGGGACCCGACG
>JBOHGX010000492.1:0-3228 GCA_050700255.1 Pseudonocardiaceae bacterium | reverse complement strand
GTTCTGGTGCGGTCCAGTGGGTGGCCGTTCCACCAGGCGTGCAGCCGGATCAGGTTGACCGCGACGGCGGCGTTGGCGTGTTCGAGGCGGGTCTTGGCTAGTCCCCGGTAGCGGGCGTGCCGGATGCCGGTGACCGCCACGCCTTGGCGGATGGTGCCTTCGACGCCGGCGCGTAACGCGTATTTGGCCTGAAAGTCGTTGGTGGCCTGGGCGGTCCGGGCGGCGAGTTGGGCCTGGTGGACGTCGCGGGGGTGCACGGTGAGCTGCCGGCGCCGGGACGTCGAGGTGGTGCACTGGGCTCGGACCGGGCAGGGCCCGCAGGTGCGCTTCGCGAAGGTGATCACGATCGTGTCGGTGCCACGCTGGGCGACCGGGTTCCAGGAGCTGCTGGCGTGGCCTTGCGGGCAGGTGGCCTGCCGGGCGTCGAAGTCGATGGAAAACGCGGTGCGGTCGTATCCGGCACCTGCCCTGGCCTGTGGTGAGGTATCGGCCAGCATCGGGGTGACCAGAGCGATGCCGAAGCTGGCCAGCGAGGACACCAGCAGTTCCGCCGAGGGGTAGCCCGAGTCCACGTAGTGCTCGGCCGGCAGCAGGCCCCGCCCGGCCAGGCGGGTGTGGATCGGTTCGGTCATCTGGTTGTCGGGCACGGTCGCGTCCGTGGTCTCCACGTTCGTGATCAGGTGCGGTGGCGCGATGGCCTCACCGTCACCGTCGCTGCTGTTGCCGGCGGCGGCGCTGGTGTCGCAGGTCTCGGTGACGTGCACCTTGTAGCCGTTCCAGAACGTGTCGCGCTTGACGCCCCACCGGGCATCGAGGTCATACGGCGAGGTGATACGGGATCTGCCCGGCGGGAGACCCTCCGCATCCGGCTCCCGCCGCTTGATCACCTCCCGTCCCTGCTTGTCTTCGACGGCGAGGTAGTTCTGCAACAGCACAACCCGCAGCACCTCGACCTGATGCAGCCGCGCCAAAAACGCCAGGTCAGGATCACCCCCGGCCGCGGCGTGCACCGCTGTGAGCAGCGTGTGCCCATCGCGCCCGTACGCCAGCGCCAGCTCAGCCTTCTTCGTCTCGGAGGCAGGCATCCGCCAGGTATCGATCCGTGCGGCATACCGTGTGCCCCACGAGTCGTCCAGGAGTTGTGCCACCATCTGCGGCGCGGCCACCGCCAGCGCCTCCAGGCAGGCCCGCACCGACTCCCCGGCCAGCTCCAGCCGGTTCAGGTCGCGGACCGCGGAGATCACGTGGGTGGAATCGGTGCGCATCTTGGCGCCCGCGCCCACCAGCCCGCCGGCGGCCAGCCGCTCCAGCAGCGTGTCCAGCACCACCTGATCCAGACCCCCGCTGGCGACCCTGGCCCGGAACTCACTCAGCACCGAGTGGTCGAAACCGGGATCGGCCAGATCAAGCCCGAGCGCGTACTTCCCATCGATACGGGTACGGACGCACTCGGCGGCCTGACGGTCGGTCAGATCCTCCGCCATCTGGAAGACCGTCACCAGGGCCAGGCGCGACGGCGGCCAGCCCGGCTTACCGCGCACCCCGTAGGCACCCGCGAACTGCTCATCGGCCAGCCACTCGCCGAGTTTGTCGCGCACCAGCACCGGCAGCGGACGCTCGCGTTTCCCGCGGTACATCGCCGCGACAGCCTCGGCGACCTGCGGCGCGGGCAGTGGCCACCGCTGCGGCACTACAGACATCACAAGCTCCAGTCTGCGGCCCACACAAGGGGAAGGCGACGAGAAGAAACCGAGCCGCAGGATGATCATGCGGAACACAAGATCCAAAACGGGTACGCCACGCCGGGCGAGCCAAGATCCCCACGAAATAAACCACCAGGGTCCCCGCTGTGACTCTTCACCGGCCCGCCTGCGTCGTAGAGTGCGCTGTGGGGTACAGCACATTCGTTCTCGTTCATGGGCTCTTCCACGGCGGCTGGTGCTGGCGGCGGGTCGCCGAGCCACTGCGGGCGGTCGGGCATCGCGTGTTCGCGCCCACGCACACCGGACTAGGCGAGCGCGCACACCTGCTCAATGAGCAGGTCAGTCTGGACACGTTCGTTGCCGATGTACTTGGGGTGCTGGACACGGAGGAGCTGTCCGACGTGGTGCTGGTGGGGCACAGCTTCGGGGCCATCCCGGTGCTGGGCGTGGCCGATCGTGTGCCCGGTCTCCTGCGGCATCTGGTCCTGTTGGACGGGATGCTCCCGGCCTCGGGACACAGCGTCTTCGACCAGATGCCGCCGGAGGTGGTCGCCGAGCGGGTGCGTATCGCGCAGGAGTTCAGCGGTGGTCTGTCGCTGCCGCCGTTTCCGCAGCGTTCGGGGTCACCGAGCCCGCTGACGTGGCGTGGTTGGAGCGTCGGCTAATGCCGCACCCGCTCCGGACCTACACCGATCCGTTGCACCTGGCGAACCCGCTCGGCAACGAGCTGCCCTGCACCTACCTTGCCTGCACCGACCCGCCGTATCCCGTCGTCGCGCGCAGTCACGAGCAGGCCCGCGCTCGACCGGACTGGAGCTTTCACGCACTCCCCACCGGCCATGACGCGATGATCACGGCACCGGGACTCGTGACGGACGCGCTGCTCGAAGTCGCTGACCCTACTCTCGGCACCACGCGCTGACGCGGTGTTCGCTGACCTCCGTCCGCGTGCAGGGTTCCAGCCGGTCGCAAGTCCTATGGGCGGCTGGGTCAGGCCCCGGTTGTCCAACAACTCCTCCATAAGCATGGGTAAAGCTCGGACAACGCGGGTTCGCGGCAGCAGCGGCGCGGTGTGCGCGCCCTGAGTGACGCCGCATGGGACAGTGACACGATCCGGCCGTCCGGATCGAGGGCCCATAGGGTTGGTGGCGTCGATGAGGATCTTCCCGGCGAGTTCCTCGCCGACGTCCTCCAGCACGGCAACCACCCCGGGATAGGCGACGGCAAGTAGGGCCATCGACTGCCGGCCGCACGACGACGTGAGGTGCCAACCGGCGGGTAGGCAGGCGCGCTAGCTGCTAGCCGGCCAGGCGGTAGAAGCGCCACATCTCGTTCTCGATGGGCAGTATCTGCACGTCGTCGAAGCCGGCCGCGAGAGCGTAGGCGCGAAGGGTGGCCGGGCGTAGCACGGTGCCGGTGGCTGCGGACGGCGTCTCGGTGCGGCTGGCCGGCAGGCAGTGCAGGATGCTGAACCCGTACATCAGTCGTTCGACCTCGTCACCCGGTGCGGTGAACGTCTCGGCGA
>JBOHGX010000491.1:0-2918 GCA_050700255.1 Pseudonocardiaceae bacterium | reverse complement strand
GCCAAACCTCGCCTGGCCGCGGAGCGGGGCTCGGCCTGTCAATCGTGCGCTCGGTCGCCCGCGCCCACCACGGCGAAGTACACGCCCACTCCCGGCCCGACGGTGGCCTCCGCGTCCACGTCCGAATCCCCACCTAGACACCACCGGCAAAGCAGTGCGGCACGCATATGCTCCTTCCTGCCGACATCGTCAGGTCGCCCCTCGATCCGACACCCGTGACCAGCGGGCGGACCCAAATCGCAATGAACCGGCAGGACTACGTCGATCCTGACGGGCGGCACTTACAGCCTCGGTGAGGTGTCGCTCTAAGGCCACAGTTGGGTTAGCCTCCGTGCTCGTGGCGCCCGTGGTGATCGCCGGGACGCCCAGGACGCTGGCCCTGCTCATAGCGTCGATCCGTCTGAGGTGCGGTCGGCGAGCCTTCGGTGACGCGCGAGCTGTTGCCGGATTCCTGGAAACCCGGCTCGGACTGCCGGTCTATCTCGAACGGCCGCATGCGACCCGTCATGGTGTTGCCGATCACGGCAACATCGGTCGACTCCCCGGTGAGCTGCACCGCGCGGTCACCGGGACCGGAGAAGCTGTTGCCACGCACGACTACGTCGGGAAAGTTCCGCAACAGGACCGCCTGGGAACCCTTGACTTCGCAGGTATTGCCCTCGAAGACGATCGCGGTCTGCCCCGCCGGGGCGCGACGGGCGCGGGGGTCGTCGATGGTGGCGATCAGGCACTGGACATCGACATTCCTGCAGACATTGTTGGCGATGACGACGTCGTAGGTGGGTGGAGTGTCAGCACTGTCGTAGGTTTGGAAGCAATCGGTGTGCGGACCCTCGTCGGGGTAGCCGGATGCCTTGATGTCCTTGATCGTGTTCCCGGTCAGCCGGTGACCGGCTCCGAAGAACCGGATTCCGTCGGCGTCGTTCTGAGTGCGCGCTACCGACTCGCTCACCGTGTTGTCCCGCACCGTGACCCGCTCGCCGCTGAACCAGATACCGGTTCCGTCGGCACGCTGCACGGCGTTCGACTCAAGGATCGTGTCAACGCAGCCGAAGCAGGTCAGGCCGTTCTCGGCGGCGTTATAGATCACATTGTTGTGGGCGACGAGTCCGCGACCCGCCATGGTCAGGCCATCCCCATCGCGCAGCGTCAGCCCCTGGATGACGACGTAGTCGGCCTTGACGTTCATGCTTCGTATGGTCGCGCCGTCGGCGACGATCGTAATCGGCTGCTGAGGCGTCCCCGAGGTCGTCACCTCCAGCTCAGCGTCGGTGAGACCACCGCCGCCCAAACACACCATGCTGCCCGGCCGGACCTGCGCCACGGCCGCATTCGCCTGCTTGGGCTCGGTGATCCGGTCGGCGCAGTCCGCCGGCAGCGGGCCGGCCTGGTTGGTGGGAGGCGGCGCGCCGGGAGGTGGAGGGTTGACGGGCTGGGCAGCCGTGCAACCGCTGACGATCAGCGCCAGCCCGATCACCGTGGCAAACAGCCCGCGAATTGTGCCACCGTTCATCTGCTTCCCCTTCCCTGCATCAGCGCCTCGCGATCGCGACAAGCTTGCCTCCAAACCGCCGACCAGCGGGACAGGTCATAGCCAGTGGCCGGGGATTTCGCTCAACCGACTGGAGCAGTCGCTCGATGAGGATGGCCAAGATCTCCCCCGAAACAGGTTGTACATCGGCGTGGACGAGTTCGATATCCGGGCAGCGCAGCCGGTGGCGGTTGTGGTCGATGTTCTGCTGCGCGATGTCGTGGAGTGTCTTCGGAGACCTCGACGGGTCGATACCCCTGGCAACCCCCATTGAGTCCGAGCTCGGCGGGCTCGATCCGACCCGCGGTCCGGACGCCGTAGCGCCGATCGAACAGCAGGCCGGTGACCACCGAGCGAAGCACCAGGTACGGGAGCTGATCCCGGTCATGATGTACTCGGATACGGCTTCCCGCTGAGTGCCTCGGTCATCGCCCCCAGTCCCCCTACGTCACCAGCTACTACCTTTCATGGTTAACTATCGCACATAGTAGGGCCGCCGTTACCGGTAGGCATCGCGGGCTGTCCGTTGCGACGCCGTCGCCGCCGTCCTCGAACATGAACGGCCCACCTGCGCGAGCCGCGGAACGTTGCCCTGCACGGCGCCCGGTGCCGACCGACCCGACCCGCCGGTACCGGGCGACCAGGCCAGCGGCGACGTCAGCAGCAAGCTCCTCGGTGCGTACGGCGTGGTTATCGAGAACGGCGCGACGTTGGGAATTGAAGTCAACCCGAGCCGGGGAACGTCGCCCTGGATGACGGCCGCGGTGGCCGTACCGGCATCCGGGCGAAGCTGACCAGCGGCCCGGCAGCCACGGCAGCGCGCCGACGAACTCGCCAGTCCATACCAGTAGTGGCCGGAAGAAGCCCCAATCGGCTAGGTACCCGAGTCTGAAGCCTGCCCGGGTACGTCCGTGCAGGACCGCACCTAGCAGCGCGAAAGCAGCCGGCGCCAGCCATCACGCGTGCCGTGGCGGGAAACTCAGGAACAGCAGCAGTCCCGAAGCGGCTGCTCCGACGATCGGCAATGCGG
The DNA here is from genome assembly GCA_050700255.1 of Pseudonocardiaceae bacterium. Classification (GTDB taxonomy): domain Bacteria; phylum Actinomycetota; class Actinomycetes; order Mycobacteriales; family Pseudonocardiaceae. The sequence goes on along the minus strand of JBOHGX010000491.1, from coordinate 357 downwards.
TATCCGCAAACCGTCGGCGCGCTGGGCCAAACCGGCGCGGCAGGGCCTGCTGCCGGAGGTGAACACCATCAGCCGACCATCCCGATCTCCTTGATGCTCTGCCGCGCAGATCGACCATGACCTGACCGGCATGCTCACTTCTCACGCGGGTCGGTAGTACCGGTATCGCCTTGCTCAAGGGCCTGTGCCGCCTGTTCACTCGGCGCGGCAGGGTGCCCGCTGCCACCAATTTGCGCCTCGGCTCGCATCCGGGCCGCCATATGCGGGTAGTGCAGCTCGAAGGCCGGTCGCTCGGAACGGATCCGGGGCAGTTCGGTGAAGTTGGGCCGCGGCGGCGGGCACGACGTCGCCCATTCC
>JBOHGX010000490.1:0-10532 GCA_050700255.1 Pseudonocardiaceae bacterium | reverse complement strand
TTCATCGCGCGGGTGCTCCCTCACACCAGATGAACGATTCCTCGACAAAATCGATCATCCCAGGTCAGGCAGCACCCGCGTCCTCAACACCCCAAGCACGCACGAATCAAATCGGTGGATCCGGGCTGAGAGTGGTGTTGGTCATCCGATCAGGCCGCTTACGTCAGGCTTACGCTGGCCGATAGGTACCTAGCGAGCTGCGAGGCCGCGCCGGGGCCGTCGTTGACGACGATGAACCCTCTGTTGCCGACCATAAGCCGTTTGCGCTTTCGCGAGCGCCGGTAGCGGACGCGGCCGGTGGACTGTTCGACCCGTGTCACGATGACACGCTTGGTGAGGCCCTTAGAGCGATACCAGCGGCGTAGCACTCGCCCTGCCGCGATCCCGACTGCGGGGGTGACTTGGCGGATGGCGAGCACGGGGCGTAGGCCACGGTAGCCCCAGAACCGACCTGCACTGCCCGTGTCCACTAGCTGCGCCTCTGGACAGCCACAGTGTGGGCATTCGTGACGACCCTCGTCGTAGTCGCGGCCGCAGTTTTCGCACACGAGGTAGCTGGTGATCCACTCTTGGGGAACCTGGTGCTGATAATCCTTGCCCCCGGCGGTGCCGTATTTAGCGAAGTACACGGCCATCCGGCGTGGGTCGGTGAGCTTGATGCCCTCGGCATAGTCCACCCCGGTCCCGGCGAGCCGGTGCTTGCGGTGCTCCTCAGGATCAGGATGCGCCACGATGTCGGCCCACGTAATCGACAGCCAGCGGCGGAAGTCGACCCCGATCTCCTGACCGGTCTCCGGATCGGTGATCATGGTGAATCCCATCGGCGGGGTGGTGGAGATATGAAAGTGAGGGGCGCCGCGGGCCTGGAATTCCTTCTTCCACGGGCCGATCAGCGGCTCGTTCCAAGCCCGGGCGTAGCGCTTGCACAACGAAGCGAAATGCTCCGTTGCAGCCTCTGCGGTGGGGGCCACGGTCAGCCAGTCCCCGGGATAGGTCAGAGTGAGCATCGCCGGCAGCCGGTTGGTGCGGTCAGTCGAGGTGTGTCCCGGGGCCTCGCACATCGGGCAGCAGGTCGCATCAGAATCGTAGTCGTGACCGCACGTGGTGCAGGTGCGATAGCGCCCGTACAACCGGTTGTAGTCCAGATCCGACAGTCTGGCGACCAACCGGGCGCGGGATTTCGGGCTCCACCCGACGATCGCCCCCTGAGTGGGCAGTAGCTCGGGCACCTCTTGGCCGTCGACGAGGTAGCCGGCGGCCATGTCCACATCTGCTCGGTGGTGACGCCCGTGTCGCTCGTGGGTCCTTTCGGCCTTGGCGTAATCCCGAGTCCGTACCCGGATCACGCCGGGGCTGACCACTACCTCCCAGCGCGGTCCCTCACGTAGCGTCGTATTTCGGCCGCCGCCCTCCCGGATCGACGGGAGCAGATCAGCGGCAGCGCCCACCAGCTCCGGACCTGGAAACGCCGGCTGCCACAAACCGGCAGCGCTCCAGTCCGATACCTCGTCATGATCACGGACAGTTATGGCACATGGGACAAGCCCACCCGATGACGGCGACCCTTCTGGTGCCGACATTGAGCCGGCCCGGCGCTCGACACGGCCGGGGCTCTGGCCTCCGGCCCGCCCCGACCGGCCGGCGCCAGCCGGCATGGCTGCCCATGACGAAGTGGCCGTACGCGAGGGATGCGTCGATATGCGGAACTGCCCGCGAGTCACGAGCGATCTCCACAGATGGCGCAAGCGCTACCAGAGGACAGGAACGCCGCCGCGGCGAGCGGGCGCATGCCCGACCCCCGATGCCAGTGGCAGCCAGCGAGGGCGTAGCAATTGTGGTAGCAATTCCACGCAGTTCCGGGGAGTCTGCCAGGGTCTGATGAAGAACGAGTTGTGCTAATCAGCAGCGGTGTGGAACTGCGACGGACAATGACCCGCACAACTCGTAATGAGCAGGTCCGGGGTTCGATTCCCCGAGGCGGCTCCACGACTCTGACCAGGGCAGATAACCAAGGTCAGAGCCCATGGTGGACTGAATGTGCATTCACCAGCCTCATCCCGTCTCCTCTCGTGGTATCAATCGTGGTGCGAGATCGGTCGCTGCGCGTGGGGAGTGTCGCGACATGCGGCTCGGGATGGCAGCAATAAAGTCTTCGACCGCTGGGATGAGGTCTTCGGCGACGACCTCATCCTTCGTCTGGTTTGGGCGATCTGTTCGACGGTGTGGTCTTAAGGCGTCGTCAGCCCACCCACACCACGGTAATCACGTCCACCCGCCGCTGATCCTCCAGGATCAGGTAGGTGACCATGCCCGCGGCGCCGAACGGCAGTGTCCGCACGGGACCGGTCGGATTGTCCTTGTTGATCGGCTCCCCGTTCCATGGGATCAGCTTGAGCACCCCCAGTGCCTCGGCGTAGCCAGCCAGAGCATCGTCGGGCAGCGCGGCGATCTGGTCGCGTGCCTCGGGGTAGGTCTCAACGCGGTACACCTACCGGCCCAGTCGCGCCCGGATCAGCGCCTCGATCTCCTCGATCCCGACGCTGCCGGGTGGGCTCTGGCCGGTGCGCAGTGTTTCCTGGGCTTGGGCCATCATCCGGCGGTACCCGTCGTGCCCGTGTTCGCTGACCAGCCACGCGACCCGCCGCCAGGACTCCAGGGTGTCGTGCACCTCGTCCAGGCTCAGGGCCTCGGCTGCGACGGTCAGGGCCTCACGCCATTGCCGGTCGAATTCCGGTTGGTCCTCCGCGAGCAGCGCGGCGCGGATTTCCGCTGGGGAAGCGTCGGCGAACGGCGGCTTCAGGGCGGTGGTCACGTACCAAACATAAACCACCCTGGGTGGCACTGGTCACGCTGACACGGCCTGTCCGGGGGCGGGCGGCCGGGCAGGTAGGTCCAAGCCCACGCTGGAGGACGTCTCCTGGGACGAGGAACGGCTGGGCGTAGGCCGACGGGTAAAGCCCGAGGATACGCTCGCGCAATCATTCCACCACGGGCCACAGCTTGATCATCGAAACCCCGGCGACCCGTCCCTTGCTGTGCGGCTAGCCTGGCGTGGAATCAAACGTGGTGCGAACTCAGGTCGACTGCTGCCGCTAGTGCACTCAAAGGTGTCAACGCTGCAACTGTTGTCGCTGGTAGACGCCAGAGGAGGCGGGGTGCGGCCTCCTCGTAATAAGCAGGTCCGGGGTTCGATTCCCCGAGGCGGCTCCACGGCTCTGACCTGGGAAAACAGTCTCGGGTGAGGGGCGGCTCCCGGCGCGTGGATCAAACGTGGTGCGAGTTGTCGTACGGTGACTCCATGGCAACGCCGTCGACCCGCCGCAACGGGCGCCAGCGCGGCAGGGTCGAGCAGCTGGCCAGCCCAGCCCAACCCTGACCTACCCACGCCGGATCAGGCTGCCGCCCGCCCCACATCGCCGCAAACAGTTCCGTCCCGGCCCTGTTCAAATCTCCAGATGGAGATGCAAGACGCGGCACGTTCCGACGTCTCATCCGCTCCGAGAACGAGGCATCTGCAAGCTCGACCAGCGGTGGAGACGACGACGTTGCCGTCGGGACCGGTCCTGTTGAGGCCGTGGATGTTCCAGGGCGCATCGACCAAGCCCGAACATGCCGGCGACCCCGGTGCCCTCATGTCAAGAGAGGCTGGCGTGACACGCGCCCCCCACAGCGAAACTAATGAGTAGGGCAGACCACAACAAGCGCATCGGGAGCGCCATCGCTGTTCCGGTCGCCCGCCGCATAGGCCGAGTTCCCGCGTCAGGGCTGAGATGCAGGATCGCGCATGCTGTCGATGGTCCCACTGCAGGGGCGGCCTCCGGTGGAGTCAGTGCGGGTGGGGTCGGCGTCGACATCTCCTAATCGCTCATGCCGAGGGGCTGCACATGGGTGGGATGGACTCGCAGCGCCGCGGGTTGTACAACGACTTCCGGGGGTATCGCGTCCCCACTGAGGCCGAGCTCACCAACGCACTCCGGACTGCCACGATCGTGGTCGACGCGAACGTGCTCCTAGACCTGTACCGCTACAACGAGGCGACGCGCGACGACCTGCTGGGCGTCCTGCGCAAACTCGGGGACAGGCTGTGGCTACCGCATCAGGTCGTCCGGGAATTCTGGCGGAACCGACTCGGCGTGCTCGCGAACCGTGGAACCGGAAGCGAACAGGCCTTGACGGCCTTCGCGAGGCAGCAGCGGGCGACGGTGGACGCGATCCACCAATGGGCGAAGGCGACCGCAGTCGATGCGCGCGCACGCGACGCCTTGATCGAACGGGTTGATGCCCTGTACACGGATTTTGAAGCCACCGTCCGGGCGCACTCCCCTGCCGCGGTGGGCGTCGCCGGCGGCGCGATGCACGAACCGGTCGTGCAGGCGCTCGAGAGTCTGCTCGACGGCCGGGTGGGACCGGCGCCTGCCGCGGCCGAGTGGCAGGCGGCCGTGACCGAAGGCAAGGCGAGGGTAGACCGACGGGAACCGCCGGGTTACGCGGACGCGGACAAGATCGACACGGACCTTCCCGAGGGTCCCGCCGGCGACTACCTGGTCTGGCGACAGGCGATCGACGAGGCTGGCCGCCGAGGTGGTGCTCTCCTTCTCCGGTGACGAGAAGGAGGACTGGTGGTGGCGCCACCGCTCGGACTTCATCGGGCCTCGCCAGGAACTGGTTGCCGAGTTTGCTGCCGCGTACGGTGCCCAGCTCTTCATGATGCGACCGACTGACCTCCTTCGCCGCGCCAGCGCTCTGGACATTTCGGTCCGCACAGAGTCCGTGGATGAGGCGGAACGCGTCAGCCGGGTAGCCGCCCGGCCAATCTGGTCCGAGGCCGGGGTCGTCGCCCTTCTGGAGAGGTTGGAGGCGGAGGGCTGGGAGCACGCGATGGTGATCCGCGAGGCTGCAGCACGTGGCGGCCGCATCGACCGCGACGACATCTACGCCCTGTGTGGCTACGACGACGACCGCATGCTCCGCGGATTCACTCGACCTGCGGCGAGGACCACCCGTGATCTCCAAGCGGCCGGTCTGGTCGCACCGAACATCGAGCCAGCGCTCACGCCCATCTACGACGGCGTCAAGGCCGCGGCATTCCAGATCCCCGCCGAGATGGTGACGATCCTCGCGGGTGACGACGGGGACGTGGACGGCGAAGCGCTTGGCGAGCCCTAAACCCCGGTGTTGTGGCGAGCGCCGTGACCCATGCTCACCGGATGCGACAGCGAGCATGACCTGCAGACCGGCTGGCGCGATTGTCGAACAGGGACGACTCACCGACGGCTACGATAAGTGCCTGCACGAATGTGCTCGCTGTCGTTGACGAGCGGGTGATCGAGATCATCGCTTGCCGAGGCTGATCGTGACTGGTGATCGCGAGCGAGACTCTCGGCCGAGCCCCGAGCCGGAGGTGATGCTTGTAGCGACGCAGACATCAGCCAGCAAGGTGGCCGAGCTGCCAGCCGTCCCACGAGAAGCGGGGGAATCGAGTCGGACGGCCAGCGTCGGGTGAGGACGAGCGGCCAGGTCGGACAACATTCAGCAACTGCGGGCTCAACTTCGGTAGGAACTGGCCGCGGCACCATCCGGCAGGTGTGGAGGAGACTTTGGAGGACCCAAGTGCGGTGCTATCCCCTCATCGACGACTCGCCCGCCTGCCTCGATGGCGTCGCTGGGTGGTGCACCATGACGATCAACGCGAGCTTACCGCTCTCATAGTTCCGCTCGCCAGCGCCGTGGATGCGGCGGCACAGAAGACTGGGCGGCCGTCGTGGATGACGTCGGCCGGTTAGTGGTGAATATTGATGTCAGCCGGGCACCGTGGGTGTCGGGCGAGCCGCGAGGCCAGGTGACCTGGGGCAGACCGGGAGCCTGGCCTTACGGATGTCTGAGCCCTAACAACTGGTGGGCACTTCCCGCACGTGCACGCGTTCGCCTCACAGCGGTGGCTCGGCGGATCCGAGTATGTGGTCGACACGGAAGCGACTGCCTTTTGGGCAAGACGAAGCGGGCGCCCTGGACTGTCGCGACGTCTCGGCGGTTGAGGTCGGCGGCCCGGGCCTCGATGAGCAGGTGTTGCACCCCGAATCCATGTAGCTCACCGACTAGCGCCGTCAGGCATGCTGCACGTGCTCGTTCCTGGCGACGGCGGGGCACCGGAGTGCCGACGGCAACGACGTGGAAGCCGTCGATGTCAGCGACGCGGTGGGCGGCGTCCTTCTGCTGAAGCCGATCCATCTCGTGCCAGTGCAGCTTTGTCGTCCGCCGCGCGATCCCAGCAGGCGCCGCATGAGCTCGCGGGCCGGTTGCTGGGCTCGGACCTCGAGGACCGCCGCGGCGAGCACGTAGAAGCCCTTGGTTGGGTCTTCCCGGAACGACTCGTCTGCGAAGGCCATCGGGCGGTGTGGTGGGGGCAGGCCCTGCAGCATCCGCAGAGACTACGGCGACACGTCGGCGAGCCCGGCATGGTGCGGCCAGCCCGCCGTGGAATCAAACGTGGTGCGAACTCAGGTCGAATGGTGCCGCTGTTGCACCTAAAGGTGTGAGATCTGCAACTGTTGTCGCTGGTAGCCGCTGTATTAGGCATGGTATGGCCTGCTCGCGAACTACCGCAGTCGCCGGGATCTCGTAGTCGGGCACCGTGCGGATGTGGATCTGCTTGGCCCGCAGCGGGATGTGCTCGTCGATGACGGCATGCACCGCGGCGCCACTGCCGGAGGCGAACTCTGGATTGGAACCGGTAGGCATCGCCAGCCGCTGCTGCTCGGCGACGTCATCGGGGTCCCCGCCATTTGGGCGATCGTGGCGCGGTAAGACACTGCTCGGTCGTCGGGACCGGTCGCGGACAGCTGCACCTGGAAGATCCAGGATGGTGCGTGCCGGGCGCGGTTGGGCTGGCTCTGGCCGTTCTCCAGAAACACTGACACCAGCCAGTTCCCGTTGTGTCGGCGGGCGCGTCGTCGTGGGTATCGGGCTCCAGCACCACGCCCCTGGGCGCCAGGCGCCCAACGGGTCGCGGTCGATGGGGTTCTCGCCGGAGAACTCCTCGTCGTCACCCCCGAGCGGGCCGTGCAGATCCGCCAGCACGAGCTGCTGCAGCTCGTCCCGGATATCCTGTTCCCGCGGCAGATCGAGCACAGGTCGTTGGGTCACGCGGCGTACGGTAGCCGCCCCGGCCGAGGCGGCCAGCGGGCAGACGACGGTAACGCCCTCTATGGCCGGCTGTTGTGGTTAGGCACCTCGCGGGGCGAGAAGCGCGGGGATGTCGATGCAAAGCTTGAATGGCACAGTCGTGTCGAGCTGACCCGCAGTCGCCGGGCTCTCGACGTAGCCGTCACCCGGTGCGCCCAGATGGAACACCGTGATCGAAGGGGCCGGCGGATCGAGGTCGACGAGCCAATAATGCGGGATCGCCGCGTCCGCATACTCAAACGGCTTAAGGTGGAAGTCGACGTTTCGGGAACCCGGCGACACGATCTCGACCGCAAGCAGGACATCCGCCGCCACCAGCCGGTCCTCCGGCCCGCCGACCCGGGTGACCACCACATCCGGCACCCGCACGATCGGCGGATGCTCGGCGCGAACCACTACTTCCAGGTCAAGGACGCTCTCCCAGTCGGCAGGTAACTGCTCGTCCAGTTGTTGCGACAGGCGCTGGGCGGCGAGTTGATGGCGACGGCCGGGTCGAGGGGACACCAGCAGGACACCTTCCTGGAGTTCGTACCGGTAGGTGTTGTCCTCCGGTAACGCGGCCCACTCATCCAGGGTCATCAACGACCCGGAGCGGCGCAGCGGCATGGCCATAGCAGGTCCTCGGCGCTCTCGGTGGGCAACAACTGGTGGACCGCCCAGTATGCCAAGCCGGACCGGCTACCGGCGACCAGCCGGAACCTCCGGCGTGTCCGGTAGATCTGTCTGGGCTAGCCCCTCACGGGGCGGCATCCCTGCGACTCATCCCTTCAGCCCCTCCTGTCCCACGGAGAGGGGGTGGATCTGTTACGGAGGTGCAACAGTCCTTTCCCCACCTCCAGCAGCAGCAATCCTCATATCCGCTGCCGAGGTCTGTGGGGACCCGGTGGGGACCCCACACTGTGGCCCTTGGCCTTGGTTTTCTTCTTGGCGTGCAGGCCCTGCGGACCTCCTCCGCGTAGCTCTCTTGGTTGAGTTGCAGCAACCGGTCCAGCACTTCGTCCTGAACCTCCGGGGGCGATGGTGAATCGGCGACCCTGGCGGGTGCTGTGAAACCCCTGCCCGACGTGGATCTCCCGCAGCCGCTGGATCTCCTGATCGGTGACGGCTGGATCGTGCAAAAGATTGTACAGCTTGGTCAGCCCCAACTGCCGACCCAACATCACCGACCGGCGAAACGAGTGCAGCTCTTCGCCCACCCGATCCATCCGGTCGGTCAACTTAGGCTGCGGGAAGGTGTCATAGACATTCGACGGTGAATAATTGAGATCGGCTTTCATCGTGGACGATCGCTTCCATGCCCACAAAGTGTGCAATGTGCTCGACAAGAGTGAGAGATGCCCCGAGCGATCGGTGGCGAAAACTCCCAGTTTGTGCGAGAACACCTGACCCGTCGGTACCCACACCGGCAGCGCAGTCCTGCTGACCAGAGCGATCACGAGCACCCGGTCAAGCTCGGCGATGGCCTCGTACAGTTCCACCGTCGGCCGAGTGAAGCGCCACCAGATATCACGACGTCGAGGATCATTGTTCTTCGCCCGTTCCGACGTGACCTTCTGCTCGACCAGCGGGCGCGAAGCACAACGGGGCCAGTGTGTGCTCCACCACCTCCTCGGCCAGTTCCCGCGGGGGTGTAATGGGTTCCGGTCGACAGGCGGTCGCCGACCTGGGTGAACAGCACCGATCCGGCTGGGAACACCGTCGGCAGACCACGCAGGTCGGTGCGGAGTAGACCCCAGAAGGGCAGCATTCGCTGCGCCAGCGCGGCATCGTTGTCGCACGCGGCGTGCAGCACGGCCTGCTGGTGCGGTGACGGGCAGGCCGCCAACCACTTGTCCACCTGCTCCTCGGTTGCTCGTCCTGCCCGCCGTAGAGCAACGCCAGCCGCCCCGCCGGGTAGCCCGCGGCGAGCAGCCGCTCGTAGGGCCATCGCTGGGTGTCCCGGTACTCCGTGAAGATGATCACTCGTTCGGTGGACTCGCCGGCCGGTCGGTGGGACGATTGGATCCAGCCAGCCGCGCAGCGCAGCGAACTTGGCGTCCAGCCGATCGTGTGCACCGCCTGCCCAGCTCGGCCACCCGGCCAGCATCGTCTGTTCCGCGCTGGACAGCGCGGGCGCGCAGCGGCGGGCCGCGGTCAGCGCGGTCAGCGCGTCCAGCTCAATCTGGGCAAACGCCTTGGGGCAGGAGAACATCCGGCGCTCCGGCTCGGAGTAGCTGACCTCCAGGTAGTCGAGGTTGCGCCGGGGGAATCGGGGTGTGCCGTCCCATCTCGGTGGCAGCGACTTCTTCAGCGGCGCACCCTGACCCTGGCCAACTGGTCTTCGGCTGGTGGAACACCGCGAGCGAAGCGCTGGTCGTCCAGCAGCTCCAGCAGCGCGGTGAAACGACCTCCAGGTAGCCGTGGCGGAAAGGAACAGCCGGTGCTCGCAGTGCGGAGCCAGCTCGCCGCATCGGACGTTCGCGCTTGAACCAGTCCACGCTGACAATCAGCCTCGGGTAGTGCGTCCACGGGTTGACGTAGAGTCCGCGCCGCCGGCGCAGCTGATGGAGCAGCTGAGTGTCCACGATGCGGAAGTCCAACCCGAACTTGTCTCGCGTCTCGTCGCGCCACTGCAGGGTCAGCCCGGCCGGACAGACGATCAACATTGTGCGCGCCCGGTGCCGCAGCATCGGCTCCTGCATCACCAGCCCGGCTTCGATGGTCTTGCCCAGACCGACGTCATCAGCGATCAACAGCTTGGTGCACGGCATGGACAGCGCTCGCACCACGGGTCCAGCTGGTAATCCTCGATCTGGATACCGGAGCGAAACGGTGCTTGCAGCGCGGTGGTGTCGGCTGAGGCGATCGCGCACCAGCGCACCGTGTACAGGAACGCCGCGAGCTCTGACGGTTCGCCGAAGCCGTGTTCGGGACTCGGTAGCACGGCGACGTCGTGCACCACGGTGCTGGGCTCCAGCTCCCAGACCACGCGCAGCTCCTCGTCGCGAGCGTCGCTAGCGGATCACCGGAGCGAGCGCTGGTGCGCGGCGTGGAATCAAACGTGGTGCGACTCAGGTCGAATGGCGCCGCTAGTGCACCCAAAGGTGTGGGAGCTGGAACTGTTGTCGCTGGTAGACGCCCTCTTAGTCGGGGTGCGGCCCCCGCGTAATGAGCAGGTCCGGGGTTCGATTCCCCGAGGCGGCTCCACGACTCTGACCTGGGCAAACAGTCCAGGTCAGAGTCGATTGTGGACCGGTTGCGGTTGCTGCTCCGCTGGGACTGTTCGCGAACACTCCGCCGGGCGCGAGCAGGTCGAGGGCCTCGCCGTAGAGCGACCGCTTTCGCTGGTGCTCCAGGTGGTTGATCGCTAA
>JBOHGX010000489.1:0-1810 GCA_050700255.1 Pseudonocardiaceae bacterium | reverse complement strand
CCGGCGCAGGCGGCGACCCTCGTCGGACGCCACGCCCGGAGGCCCCACTGGCACCGGCTGAGCAGGGGAGGCTGCTGCCGGACAGCTCACCGTGCTCTAGTGTCGAGACTGTCATGTCTCGTGTCATCCACATCTTCCGCACCCCCGAACGGTTCGTCGCGGGCACGGTCGGTGAGCCCGGTGACCGCACCTTCTACCTGCAAGCCATTGACGACGCCAAGGTCATCAGCGTGCAGCTGGAGAAGGAGCAAGTTGCCGTCCTCGCCGAACGGCTGTCTGCGCTGCTCGACGAGGTGGCTCGGCGATTGGGCGTCGACACCGACACCGGAGAATCCGGGGAGCCCGAGGTCGACGCCGAGCCGCTGCGCACGCCGGTCGAGCAGGAGTTCCGGGTCGGCACCATGGGACTGGGCTGGGACATGGAATCGCAGGCCATCGTCGTCGAACTGCTCGCGGTGACCGAGCACGAGCTGGACGAGTCGGTGGTGCTCGACGACACCGAAGAGGGCCCCGACGCGGTGCGGGTGTTCCTGTCGCTGCCGCAGGCCCGGGCGTTCGCCACCCGTGCTGAGCGGGTGATCACGGCGGGCCGCAAACCGTGCCCGCTGTGCACGGAGCCGTTGGGGCCCAAGGGGCACATCTGCCCACGGCAGAATGGCTACCGTCGCCAGGTCGAGGCCTGAACGGGCCGGCCGTGCTGCCCACCGACCCGGCGGCGCTGCCGTTACTGCACGACGGCCGCATCGACGTGACCGGCCGGATCGTGGACGCATCCAACGCCACCCTGTTCTGCACGGTGCACTGCGGCGGGATCAGCGCCGAGTGTGTGTACAAACCGATCCGCGGCGAGCGTCCGCTCTGGGACTTCCCGGACGGCACCCTGGCTGGTCGTGAGGTGGCCAGCTGGCTGCTGTCCGAGGCCACCGGCTGGTCATTGGTGCCGCCCACGGTCCTGCGGGGCGGGCCGTTGGGACCCGGCATGGTGCAGCTGTGGGTGGACACCGAGGATGAACGCGACCTGGTGGACGTGGTTGCGGTCGGCGCGGTGCCGGCAGGCTGGCGCCCGGTGCTGCGGGTACAGGGCCGGTACGGCGATCCGGCGCTGCTGGTGCATGCCGACAACGAAGGGGTGCGCCGGCTGGCCGTGCTGGACGTGCTGCTCAACAACGCCGACCGCAAGGGCGGGCATGTGCTCGCCGGGCTCGACGGCGCGGTGTACGGGGTGGACCACGGGATCTGCCTGCACCACGAGGACAAGCTGCGCACCGTGCTGTGGGGATTCCTCGGTGAGCCGTTGTCGGCCGACATGCTGGCCGTGCTGTGCCGGGTGCGATCTTCCCTGGGCAGCGGGCTGGGCGCTGCGCTGGCTGAGCATCTGACCCGCACGGAGCTCAAGGCCCTGCAGAAACGGACCGACCGGCTGCTGGCCACCGAGACGTTCCCGGCTCCCAATGGGTCCTGGCCGGCGATCCCGTGGCCGGCGTTTTGAGACCTGCTCGCAGGGTCGAAACATCGGCACTGAACAGGCGGTGGCCGCGCTCGTTCGCCGATCGGGTGACCGCACCGCTGCCCGGCCCGCCGCAGTTCCTGCGGTTGTGGCGGGAAGGCGGTTTCGCCGGTGCGACCGAGGGCGTGGCGCGGATTCCGGTGGCCTTACCGGCTTCCTTGCCGGCTGGTGATGCGTTGGCCTGGCTCGGGCATGCGTCGTTTCTGCTGCGCCTCGGTGGGCACACCGTGGCGGTGGACCCGGTGCTGTCGCCGCGGATCCTGGGCGCGGGCCAGCGGTTCACCCCGCCTGGCCTGGATCGGT
>JBOHGX010000488.1:0-8617 GCA_050700255.1 Pseudonocardiaceae bacterium | reverse complement strand
GCCAAACCTCGCCTGGCCGCGGAGCGGGGCTCGGCCTGTCAATCGTGCGCTCGGTCGCCCGCGCCCACCACGGCGAAGTACACGCCCACTCCCGGCCCGACGGTGGCCTCCGCGTCCACGTCCGAATTCCCACCAAAACACCACCGGCGACCGAACACGCAAACGAGGACGCCGCCCCTCGAAGTAGATCGTGAACGCCGTTCTGGACAAACATGCCCAATTTATGTTCGACCCGGCACACCAGCGGAATGGAGATGCCGTCGACATCGCGTCACCGGTCGTACGCGGGTCGCGGTGCTCGGGTGGGCATAGTGCATCTCCATTTCTGGGTAGCTGGGATGGCCGGCTGGCCGCCGGGAGTCGAGCGTCGGGGGCCGCCCACTCAACCGGCCAGCCGGGGATCTTGTGTCTCGACAGGCACGGCGACTCTAAATGTCACGATCACCACCGTGAGTCGTCATCGCGGTGGCGAGCCGGTCGGCCCGCACTTTCGCTCGGCTGGGGGATGGGGGTCGTATCGTCATCGGGCGTTGCTGGGCGCGGGGAACGTGCAGGCTTGCTGGCGCCGGATACTCGGCGATAGGGGCGTCGGGATGCGCCGGGTGTACCAGGCCCAGCAGTGCCCGTAGCGCCCGCTGTGGCGGACTCTCATAGGCCCAGACCACGACCTCGGGGGCGAAGATGTCCACCGCATCCCGCTTCGGCACCCTTGCCGTGATGACCCGATCGAAATCTCGGATGGTCAGCAGATCGACATGCTGGTTCCACTCGTAGGCGGCGACCAGCACACTCGGCGCCACCTTCGGGCCGCAGCAGTACAGCGTGAACCCGTCGGCGACCACATTGACAAGCAGCTCTTCCACCACCGCGGGCAGGCCCACCTGCCCACCGTGATGAGCGACTGCCGACAGGAGCCTCCTCATGCGCTGCTCCCTGCTCGGCCGCAGGGGCCATCCAACGACGGGCGGTAGGCCGGCTCGTCGGCGAGCTGCTGCGTCCAACCCAGCTCGCTGCGCAGCTCCCGGAGCCGGGGACGCCCGGCGGTCGTCTGGGCGGTCATAGCCAGGCACTTCCTTCGCAGTGGCTTGTCAACCATCGGGTCTGACTGCGGCCGTCCTGTGGCTGGACGATCGCCGTGGGCCGGTTGCGGGTAAGAAAACGTCACGGAAGGCTTTGCTCACAACGATCAGCAAATTGGCCTTGCATGGTCAGGAAGTAGGACGTGGTGGACGAGCCGGGCGGCGGTGGGTCGCCAGGCGGCGGGAAGCGGAGGCCTGGGCGTCCACCGAAGATCACCGACCCGGCAAGTTCGGCGGCTGCGGCGCTGGGCGCTGAGCTACGGCGGTTGCGGATCGACCGCGGGTTGACATTGGGGCAGCTTGGTCGACTGGTTGAGTACTCCTGGCAGCACCTGGGGGCGATAGAGCGAGGTACCGCGGTGCCCTCGGAAGTCGTGGTATCAGCGTGCGACGCTGCGGTGCTGGCGAACGGTCGTTTGGTTTCGATGTTGCCAGCGGTGATTCGGGAGCAGGCGCGGGTCCGCCATCAGCATGAGGCGGCCAGGCGTGCGGGTCGGTCGACCGATCTCGTCGGGGCGAGGGCTCGGCAGGTGTGCGAGGACGACCTTGATTGGGCACGGCTGGCTGATGCGGCTCGTCGGCCGTCGCGGCTGAGCACTGCGGTTGTTGATGACCTTGAGCTGATCACCGATCGGCAGCGGCGGCTGTATCACGAGCTGTCTTCGGCCGAGATGATGGTGCACGTCCAGGCCCACGGCGGACTGCTGGCGTCGCTGTTGGATAGTGCGCAGCGGGACTCGCTGCGGCACCGGGTCGCCTCAGCGGCTGCCGAGGCGGCTGGTTTCGCCGCGTGGTTGTGGTACGACCTGGGTGACCTGTACACGATGAGTCACTGCTATCAGCAGGCGAGCCTCGCCGCAGCCGAATCGTCCAACACTGGTCTGCGGTCCTACATCCTGGGCTACCAGGGTCTCGTCGCGCGGGCACAGGGCCGGCCGGAGTCGGCACTCGGGTTTTTCGACGAGGCACGGCAGACCGCCCAGCGGTCTGCCTCTAACCCCACTCGGTCGTGGTTGACGGTGCTGACCGCGGATGCGCTGGCGCGAGTCGGCCGTAGTCGCGAGGCGTTGGCCACGCTGGACACCTCACGTTCGCTGCTGGCGGGTCAGGACAGCTGGACCGATGAGTGGATGTATGACTTCGACGAGGGCGGACTCGCTGTCCATGCGGGCACGTGCTTGCTCACGGTAGGGCGGCCGGAGAGCGCGGCTGCGGCGTTCACTGATGCGCTGCGCTTGTTGCCTGCTTCCTGTGAACGTCGCGGCGCAGAGATCCAGGTTGGGCTTGCGGCCGCACGGCTGGTGTCAAGGGACGTGGAGGAGGCGCAACGGTTGACGCTGAGCTCCCTGGAGACCTTCGCTGCCCGGGGTTCGGTTGCGGGCCTGCATCGGGTCCGGGAGTTACGAGGGATGTTCCTGGTCAGGGGTCACGTCAGCGCCGCTGCGGCCATCGATGAGCGGGCGCGGGAGTTGGGGGCCGTACCAGGATGACTGGACCCGTCGGGCCGGGCGTTCCCTCGGTTGATGCCGTCCAGGTCGCCGGGGAGCACGTGTACTGGATCGAGGGACGGGCCAGCGGCAACGTTCTGCTCCGGTCACGCGGGTCGGGCGGTGGAGAGGAGGTCCTGCCGACTGGCGTGGCGGTAGCGTCCTACGTCCATGAATACGGTGGCGGCGCCTACCTGGCCACCGACAATGCCCTCTGGTTCGTCCGTGCCGATGACCAGCAAATCTGGAGGGCCACCCGGGCTGGGCTACGCGCGGTCACTGCGGCGCCCCAGTACGGCGAGGACCGTTACGCAGACCTTCGCCTCAGCGCACCTGGGCTTCTCGTCGCCGTCCGGGAGCGCCATGACAACGAAACGGTGACCAACGAGCTGGTGATGCTTCCGGCCGACGGGTCAGCTGCCCCGTGGCCGGTGGCGCAGGACTGGGACTTCTATTCCTTCCCGCGGCCAAGTCCAGACGGGGGGAAGCTGGCCTGGACGACCTGGCGGCACCCGCTGATGCCCTGGGACGGCTCTTGGCTGTGGATGGCCGAGATCTGGAAAGACGGGACGCTCGGCGCTGCTCGGCATATCGCCGGCGGCCCGGAGGAATCAGTGTTCCAGCCGGAATGGAGCCCCGGCGGGGTCCTGCACTTCGTGTCTGATCGCACCGGCTGGTGGGGCCTGTACGCCTGCCCGCCGGACGGTGACATCGTCTCGCTGGTGCATCTTGAGTCGACAGAATTGGGAACGGCGCAATGGGAGTTCGGGTACTCCACCTACGCGTTCCTGGATAACGACCGGATCGCTCTACTCGCGTATCAAGGCGGAGCCACCCAGCTCCGCATCTGGGATCGTCACCGGCCCGATGTACGCGCCGTCGAGTTGCCCTATACATCGATCAAGCCGTATTTGGCAGCACACTCCAGACGAGTCACGATGATCGGGGCGGCCTCGGATCGGATGCCCACCGTCATCGTGGCTGACATCGCCAGTGGCAAATCCCGCGAGTTGACAGCGACTGGAATCGCGTCCAAATGGCTGGCGCCGAATCCCGAGGTCGTCGAAATCCGCGCTCGGGATGGTGGCCGGGTGTATTCCACGTTGTACCGTCCCCGGTCAGAGAAAGGTGCTGCGCCGGTGCCAGTGGTAATCCGTGCGCACCCAGGGCCGACCTCGAACGCTGCGTTGCGGCTCGACCCGTGGGTCCAGTTCTTTGTCAGTCAAGGGTTCGCGGTGCTCGATGTGGACTACCGGGGCAGTACCGGCTACGGTCGCGCCTACCGGAACGCGCTACGCGGTCAATGGGGTGTGCTGGACGTGTCCGACTGCGTCGATGCTGTCGAGGCGGTCGGACAAGACGGGTCTCTTGACCTGGCCCGCGTCGTCATCAGCGGCACGAGCGCGGGTGGCTACACCGCGTTGCGGGCCGCGACGAACACCACGAAGTTCCGGGCGGCCACCGTACGTTCCGGCATTGTTGACCCCGCCGCATGGCGTACAGCCGCACCAAAGTTCCAATCGCATCATGCCGACCTTCTGCTGGGCCCAACCAACACTTGGCAGGATCGGTCGTTACTCCGCCCCGGTATCACTGCCCACTGTCCGATCCTCGCCTTTCACGGTGCCCGGGACACGGTCACGCCACTTCGCCAAGTCCGGGAACTTGTCGCGATGCTCGGTAAGCGGGTATCGCTCGTGGTCTACCCGGACGAGGGTCATGGACTGAGCCGGCCCAAAAACATCGAACACGCGACCTACGCCGAGCTAGCGCACTATCGCACAGCACTGAACAGCTGAGTTGGCGCTACACGTAGCCCAGCAGGCCCGCCGCGAACTGCAGCTGCGGGACGTAAACGTTGCAGTACTTTTGGCATGGGAGGGGATGTTTGCTGACGCGTTTCGGGGCGGGCTAGTCATCGGCTCGCGCAGCGAACCGGCGCAGGCGCAGGCTGTTGGTCACCACGAACACCGAGCTGAACGCCATCGCGGCGCCGGCGAGCATCGGGTTGAGCAGCCCAGCGGCGGCCAGGGGCAACGCCGCGACGTTGTAGGCGAACGCCCAGAACAGGTTGCCTTTGATCGTGCGCAGCGTGCGGCGGGAAAGCCGGATGGCATCCGCGGCGGCACGCAGGTCGCCGCGGACCAGAGTGATGTCGCTGACCTCGATGGCTACGTCGGTACCGGTACCCATGGCCAGACCGAGGTCTGCCTGCGCCAGCGCGGCGGCGTCGTTGACCCCGTCACCGACCATCGCCACGACCTTGCCCTGCGCCTGCAGCCGCTTGACCACCTCGACCTTGTCCGCGGGCAGTACCTCGGCGATCACGTCATCGATGCCGACCTGGGCAGCGACGGCGTGGGCGACGGCGGTGTTGTCGCCGGTGAGTAGCACTGGTGTCAGCCCAAGCTTGCGTAGCTGGGCGATGGCTTGAGGCGAGGTGGGCTTGACAGTGTCGGCGACGACCAGCACCGCGCGGGCGGAAGCCCAGGGTCGCGGCGGCGAGCACGATGACGATCGGCACGAACACCCCGGAGATCCGGTCGGCCAGTCGCTGGACCTGCGCCCTTCCCGGTCTGGGCATCCTCGACCAGTTTGGCCATCTGAGCCAGCTGAGTGTCGGAGCCGATCCGGGTGGCACGCACGACCAGCCGCCCGCCGGCGTGGACCGTGGCCCCGATGACGGTGTCTCCCGGCCGCACCTCGACCGGCACGGACTCGCCGGTGAGCATGCTCGCGTCGACCGCCGACGTGCCGTCCTCGATCACGCCGTCGGTGGCGATCTTTTCGCCGGGCCGAACGACGAAGACGTCGCCCACGACGAGCTGGTCGGTGGGGATCCGGGATTCCGTCCCGTCTCGCAGGACGGTGACGTCCTTGGCGCCGAGCTCCAGCAGGGCGCGCAATGCGGCGCAGGCGAGGCGCTTGGAGCGGGCCTCGCTTCTCAGTGGCGTAGTTGACCGTGGCGGTCACGCCGTCGAGCTTGTTGAGCTTGCGCTCGATGCGGTTGGCGCAGGACGCGCACTTCATCAGGCGTGCGCTGTGTCTGGGTCAGGACCTGACGAGGCGGGCGATCGCGGCGCTGGCCTCGGCGACCTTGTCGTCGGCGACCTGGTCGCCTTCGCTGACCGCCTGGGTGACGCAGTGCTTGAGGTGCTCGTCCATCAGGCCCAGCGCCACCGCCTGCAAGGCGTTCTTGGCGGCAGACACCTGGGTGAGCACGTCGATGCAGTAGGCGTCGTTCCCGATCATCTTCGCGATGCCACGGACCTGGCCCTCGATGCGGCGCATCCGCTTGAGGTAGGCGTCCTTGTCCTGGGCGTAGCCGTACATTTCTGTCCTCCCGTCACCCTGCCGCCACTATACCCTAGGGGGGTAGTGTACGTACAGCGTCGCGCTCACGGCTTACCGGCTCCGCCCGCGGAGGGTCCCGCATAGTGCGTTGAGCTCGTCGGTGGTGTTGTAGTAGTGCACCGACGCCCGAACCAGCTCGTCGAGTCCCCGGCTTTCCATGTCCAGCCGGGTGGACGGGGCGCGCGTGACACTGACGTTGATGCGGTGGCGAGCCAGCATCTCCTTGACCTGCGCAGCCGGCGTGTCCACGACCGTGAAGGTGACGATGCCGCACTGCTCCGCGCCGATGTCCTGGACCCGGATCCCGGGCAGCTCCGACAATCGCTCATGCAAGTCGGCGGCGAGCCGGTAGATCCGGTCCCGGATGGTCGGCAGACCCCACGCCATTGCGTAGTCAAGCGCGGCGCCGAGTCCTAGCTTCGCGGCGACGTTGTATTCCCAGGTCTCGAAACGCCGAGCGTCGGGCCGCACAACATAGTGGTCGGGCCCGGCCCAGTGCGCCGCGTGCAGATCCAGTATCGGCGGCGAAAGTTCATCGAGGACACCCCGGCGGACGTAAAGCAACCCGGTGCCGCGCGGCCCCCGGAGGTATTTTCGCCCCGTGATCGACAGCAGGTCGCAGCCGAGTTCCTCGACATCCAGTGGCAGCTGACCGCCGGACTGGCAGGCATCGAGCAGGTAGAGCACTCCGGCCTCCCGAGCTGCGGCCCCGACCTCGGCGGCGGGATTGACGAGCCCGCCGTTGGTCGGCACATGGGTCAGTGAGATCAGCCGGACCCGATCATCGATGAGTTCGCGCAGAGCGGACACGGACAGCTGGCCGGACTCGTCATTCGGTACGACCTCGACGCTCAGCTCGTGGCGACGGGCCAGCTGCAGGTACGCGATGAAGTTGCTCCCGTACTCCGCGACGCTCGTCAGGATCCGGTCACCGGGCCGGAAGCCGATCGCGTAGAAGGCCATGGTCCAGCCGCGGGTGGCACTGTCCAGCACGGCGATCTCGTCTGGACTGCACCCGAGCAGCCGGGCCGCCGAGAGGTACCCCGCCGTCCATGAAGACGATCCGGTCCGCCACGTCGCGAGCGAACTGCGTCTCGTGCGTGACGATCACCATCGTCATCCCGTCGGCGGCCAGCTCGCGGATCACGCCGAGCACCTCGTTGTGCAGCTCGGGGTCCAGCGCTGAGGTGGGCTCGTCGAACAGGACGATCTCGGGTTCCATCGCCAACGCCCGCGCGATCGCCACCCGCTGTTTCTGCCCGCCGGACAACCGCGCCGAGTGCTCGTCGCGCTTGTCGGCCAGTCCGACCCGGTCCAGCAGCCGTTCGCCGAGCCGGATGGCCTGCTCGCGGGGCAGGTTGCGAGCGTGGCAGGGACCCTCGATGACGTTGCCTAGCGCGGTCAGGTACGGGAAGAGGTTGAACTGCTGAAAGACCATCCCGGTGCGCTGCCGGGCCCGCTGCACCTCCCGGCGGTGCTGCCGGCCCCGGGAACGACGGCCGCAGTCGACGGTGCACCCGCAGATGCTCACCCGGCCCTCGTCCGGTTTCACGAGTTGTCGTTGCCCGGTGACGGATCCCTGCGGGATGGGCGGGGCAGGCAGCGTCGCCGGTAGCGGCGGCGAGGAGCCGGCCGATCCGTCGACGGCCAGAGTGGCCAGGGTGATGGGGTCGGTTGCCCGGTCTGCCATCATGCCGGTGCCGCGGTCGTAGGGGTCGGTGATCAGCGCGTACTGGCCGGCGCGGATCGGGCGGACGATCAGGTCGGCGCGGCTGGCGGGTGCGAGCACGATCTGTTCCCGGTCGGCGGGGGCGGGAAGGAATCTCCCGTCCTGGGCTATCTGGCTCAGCGAACGTTGCTCCAGGCGCAAGGCGAGCACTCGCGAGGTGCAGGCGTTGAGCATCACGATCCCGGCGCGCTGCGCGGAACGCATCCAGGTCGCACTGGACCCGTCCGCAGACGCGAGGGCCTCACGGTGCCGAGATGGCATGTCCACAGCCACAGTTCCTTCCTGCTGACTGCTGCGGCACGTGCACGGCACACGGAACAATCTACTAGTCTAATACGTAGATGGTAGACGAGGTCGTTGGTGCCTCGTCCCCTGTTCGCTAAGGAGGAACCATGCAGTCGCTGCTGTACGGCGTTGCCCTGCTGGCCTGTCCGGTCGGGATGGGCGTGATGATGTGGATGATGATGCGAGGCCAACGCAACGGCGCCGGTAGACATGAGCAGGTCGCGCAGTTGCGCGCTGAGATCGACCAGCTCAAGGCCGAGCGCGGCGGGCAGCACGCGAAGGCCAGGCAGTGATGTCCGCCTGGTTCGCCGCGCTCATCGCGGTCGCCGCGGTCACGGTAACCTACCTCTCCTGTGTCCGGCCGATATTGCGCGGACGGGGGCACTGCGGCATGGCCCGCGGTTCCGAGCCGGAATCCGACATCAACTCGCAGATCGCCGAGTTGCGCGAGGAACTCCGCGTGCTGCGAGCTCAGGACTCGCTTGCCAGTGGCAGGGTGCCTGGCAGCACGCCGACGCCGCGCCCCGATGTCTGACTCCGCAATTTCCCGCTTAGTCGTGGTCGGGGTAGAGGAACCGGCGGTGGATGAGGTGGGTGTTGTCGCTGAGCGTCTCCTCGGTGATCCGCCCGTCCTTGTCGAGGGTGAGTGCGACGTTGATTGACGCGGCGGGGTATCCGAGGGC
>JBOHGX010000487.1:0-6830 GCA_050700255.1 Pseudonocardiaceae bacterium | reverse complement strand
GCACCAGCGCAGCGAGCACCGCCATCGTGAGCCCGGCCGCCACGCAGCTGAGGATGGCTTGATCGGGTCTGCCGAAGTGCATCCGGGCACCGACCGCGCTGCCGAGGAAGCTGCCTGCCCCGGCGAGTGTCCCGACGATGCCGAGCAGCAGCAGCTGCCGTCCTGGCGAACCCTCGGTCTGCGCTTTCACCGCGAAGGCCACGAACAGCGTGAGGAACCCGGTGAGCACTCGCACGGTCCCGTTGCCCCACAACGCGACCGCCACATGGCGACCGATCGGCTGCCGTCGCCGGGCAGCGGTGTCAGTGTTCGCAACCGCCAGTGAGGCCGGAATCTCCCCCTCGGTCACCTCTACCCAGGACGGGATGCGCAGGCATAGGGCTGCCCCCGCCAGGCAGACCACCGCAGTGAAATACAGCGCCCCCGCCGAACCGGTCAGCGCCGCCACCCCGGCGGCGGCCGCACCCGATAATCCACCGGCGACCAGCCCGAAGACGGTGAGTCGCGAGTTGACCTTCACCAGGGTGATTTGGGGCGGGAGCAAGCGCGGCGTCACTGCCGCCTTGAGCACACCGAAGGACCTGGTGAGCACCATGAAACCCAGCGCCGCCGGGTAGAGCAACCAATCGTTGACGTGCGTGGCCATCACGATCAGCAGCAGACCGCGGCCGGCGAATGACAGCGACATCGCTACCCGCCTGCCGTGCTGCAGCCGGTCCAGCAACGGGCCGATCACCGGGGCGACCACCGCGAACGGTGCCACCGTGATCAGTAGGTAGAGCGCCACATTGGCCCGGCTCTGCGCGGTGGCTGCCGCGAAGAACAGCGTGTTGGCCAGGGCCATGGCGATGGCCGCGCTCGCCGCGTAGTCCGCCATCGTCGCGTAGGTCAGCGAGGACAGCCCGGACCGCCCCGCTCCGTCTGCCGTGGTCGCCTGGTGGAACCGCCGAACGCCACCCCCGACCAGCTGCCTGCTCCGCCAGGCAGCCACCCGGGTGACGGTGATCTTGCGCGGGCGCGGTGGCCCACTCGATTCGGGCACCGGAGCCGTCGCCGAGTCGTCCCCTGGGGGTGGGACATACCGATCGCTGGGCAGCCAGCGGCTGGCCCCCCGGTCGCCCCACGGTGGGGGGCCGGTCGGGCTGGAACGGGGGTCATCGGGTACCCAGCGTCGCCCGCGACTCACCCGGCGAGCACCCCGGAAGCCGGGATGCTCGCCGCCGGATCGGGATCGGGGCGGTGTCACGTGCTCATCCTGCACCACCGGTACCGCCTGAAGGCCACACCCTGGGTGCCATCAAGACGGAACGAAGCGAACCCGGAACAGCGACGGCCAGTTCTTACCGGTGACGAGGAATTCGTCGGTGCCCGGGATCGCTGCGATGCCGTTCAGCACGCCCGCGGCGGACTGCGGCGATCCGCTGAGCAGGCCGGAGGCGTCAACCACGCCGGTCACCGCGCCGGTGCCGGGGTCGATGCGCAGGATGCGGTCGTCCTGATAGACGTTGGCCCAGACCATTCCGCCCGCGCATTCCAGTTCGTTGAGCTGCCGCGCCGGTTCGCCGTCGAGGCGCACCAGCACCTGGCCGGTGGGGGCAAAGGTCTCCGGGTCCCGGAAGGTGAGCCGATCCGAGCCGTCGCTCATCACCAGCCGGTTGCCGTCGTGGCACAGGCCCCAGCCCTCGCCGCGGTAGCTCACCCTCCGGCGCTCGGCCAGAGTTGCCGGATCACGCTCGATCGCCATTCCGCTGGTCCAGGTCAGCTGCCACAACCGATCGCCCGCCACGGTGAGTCCCTCTCCGAACAGAGGCGCTGGCAGCGTCGCCTCTCGCAGCACGGCAGCGCTGGGCAGCGCGGTGGCCCGTACCCGGGACTGCCCTACCAGCCCGCTGCCCTCGTAGAGCACCCCGTTGTGGATCTCCAGACCCTGGGTGTACATCGTCGTGTCGTGCGGGAGCGTGGCCACGACCTGCACGCGTAGCTGCTTCGTGGCCGACTGCGTGGTGCTGCCGGCCAGGGCCGCGGTCCACAATCCAGCAGCCGCCAACACTGCAGCCGCCAACCCGGCGGCGGTCGCAACGGCCCGCATGGATGCAGCGTCGCACAGACCCTCTGGCCGGGTCGTCGGCGCGGACTGCCGGTGCGGCACAATCGGGGGGTGACCGATACCACCGAGGCAGGCTCCGACCTCATCGAGGCCGTCGAGCTGGCTCGGCAGGCGGCGCAGGCGGAGGCGGGCGACAGCCCGGTGGGCCAGCAGGTGGGAACGCACACCGAGGACGGCGGCGCGGTCACCCACCTGTTCGAGGCTGGGCTGCCCGGCTACCGCGGCTGGCGCTGGGCGGTCACGGTGGCCTCAGCAGGCCCGGCGACTCCGGTCACGGTCAGCGAGGTGGTACTGCTGCCCGGTCCGGACGCATTGGTCGCGCCGACTTGGGTGCCCTGGACCCAGCGGGTCCGAGCGGGGGATCTCGGGGTAGGTGACCTGCTACCCACCGACCCGGATGACCCACGGCTGGTTCCCGGCTACCTCATCGACGATGACCCGCCAGTCGAGCAGCTCAGCCCCGAGCTCGGTTTGGGACGACCCCGGGTGCTGAGTCGGCAGGCTCGCCTGGCACTGCTGCAACGATGGCGCGACAGTGACCGCGGTCCCGACTCGGAAATGGCCCGCAGCGCCCCCGATCGATGCGTCACATGCGGCTTTTATCTTCCGCTCGGCGGGCTGCTCGCCGCGTCCCTCGGCGTCTGTGGCAACGAACTGGCTCCCGCCGACGGGCAGGTGGTGCACGCCGAATTCGGCTGCGGGGCGCATTCCGAGGTTCAGGTCGACACCAGCCCCAGCATTCCGGTGGCCGAGCTGGTCTATGACGACGCCGAGCTGGAGATAGTGACCTGAACGCCGATCCGTTCGGCACCGCAGCGCTGCGCGAAGGGGTGCTCGCGGCCTGGCGAGGATCCCCGACCCGGTTCCGGGAGGACGCCAACACCGAGTCCGACTTCGCTGCGCTCGGTTACGCCGACCGGTTGCTGGTCGAACTGGCGCAGAACGCCGCCGACGCCGCCCAGCGGGTGGCGGTTCCGGGGCACCTGCGGGTCACTGTCGAAGACGGCGAGCTGCGAGCCGCGAACACCGGCGCGCCACTGGACTGCGCCGGAGTGGCCGCACTGGCCGCGCTACGCGCCTCAGCCAAGCGGGAAGGTGGCAGTGTCGGTCGGTTCGGGGTGGGTTTCGCGGCGGTCCTGGGGATCACCGACGCGCCGCAGGTGATATCGCGCTCCGGCGGGGTGGCGTTCTCGGCGCAGCGCACGGCCGCCGCCGTGGCAGGTGATCCGGCGCTGTGCGCTGAGCTGCACCGCCGCGGTGGTCAACCCCCGGTGCTGCGGTTGGTGTGGCCAGCCATCGGTGATCCGCCACCGGGGTTCGACACTGAGGTCCGGTTGCCGCTGCGTCCTGGAATAGACCCGGACGCGCTGCTTGCAGCATTCGCAGCCGAGGCTGCCGACCTGCTGCTGGCGTTGCCGTGGCTGCACCGCATCGACATCGGTGATCGGCTGCTGCGCCGCGAGGGCGAGGACCCGGTGCTGATCCACCACGGTTCCGAGCTGCACCGGTGGCGGGTGGTGCGCCGGACCGGGCTGCTGCCCGCGGCCGCACTGGTCGGCCTGGGCGCCGAGGCCCGGCCGCAGTGGTGCCTGTGCTGGGCACTGCCGGTCGGCCCCGACGGTGCCCCGTTACCATTGGCAGGCGAAGTGTTGCACGCGCCCACCCCCACCGCAGAGCGGCTCACCTTGCCCGCCCGGCTGATCGGTACGGTGCCCGTCGACTCGTCGCGGCGTCACGTCCATCCCGGGCCGGCTGCCGATCTGTTGTTGCACACCGCCGCGCAGGCCTATCCGGAGCTGGCCGGTGTGCTGGCGCCAGATCAGCGCACCGCGCTGGTGCCGGTGCCCGGTTTCCCAGCCGGGGAGATCGACGCGGCGCTACGCGACGCGGTAGTCGAGGCGCTGCGACACGCCCGGTGGCTGCCCGACGCGTCGGGTGGGCAGGCCGTTCCCGCTGACGCCCTGGTGCTCGACGTGGCGTTGCCCGAGCTGGCCGAGCTGCTCGCCGATGTGACGCCCAATCTGCTCGACGCCGAGCTGGCCGCACCCCGGCACGCCGCCGCGCTCGCCGCCCTCGGCGTGACCCGGTTGCGTCCAGCGGCCATCGCCGAGCTGCTGGCTGGGTTGGACCGGCCGCCGCCGTGGTGGCGCCGTTGCTATGCGGCATTGGTCCCGCTGCTCGACGATCCGGCGGTCCGCGAGGAGCTCGGTGCGTTGCCGGTGCCGCTAGCCGACGGGCGCACCGTCACCGGCCCGCGTGGGGTGCTACTGGGTGACGTTGACGGCCCCGTGTTCGTTGACGACGCCGTGCCCCCTGAGCTGCGGCTGGTGCACCCAGACGCCGTGCACCCGCTGTTGGAGCGGCTCGGAGCCCGTCCGGTGGGTCCTTCGGAGCTGCTGGATGCGCTACGCCCCGCGATCGAGCGCAGCGTCGATGACGCCGAAGACGGCGTCGACGTCACCGGACTCGCCCGGGCGGCGCTGTCGCTAGCCGAATCGGCCGACGCCCGGCCGTGGCTGGGTGCGTTGGCGCTACCCGACGACACCGGGGCGCCACGACGTGCCGACGAGCTGGTATTACCCGGTGGGGCGTTACGGGAGCTACTGGCGGCCGACGCACCGCTGGGTGTGCTGGACCCTGCCATTGCTGCTGAACACCCGGCGGCGGCGTTGCGTGCGGTCGGAGTGCTGGACTCGTTCGCGGTGCTCGATGACCCGCACCCGCAGCGCCCGGACCATGAGCTGGACGGGGAGGAGCAGTGGTGGGCCCAGACCGATGGTGACCCGCCCACACCGCTGCTCGCCGTCCGGGACCTGGATCTGATCGACGATGGCTGCTGGCCGGCCGCGCTGCGCCGGATCGCCGCCGATCCCGCGGGTCTCGCCGCGCTGCGCCAGCCCGGCGGTTACACCCGATGGTGGCTGGCCCGGCACTCCCGGCTCGGCGGTTATCCACCGCCGCACTGGCGGCTTGCCGGGGCCATCGCGCTGGAAGGCCTCTATGACGTGGTGCCGGAGTGCGACACCGACGAGGCGCTGCTAGCCGCCGCCGGAGTGCGCACCGGGCTGAGCGTCACCGGGCTCGCCGACGCCGCTGATGTGCTGGTCCGGCTGGCCGACCCGGCCCGCGCGGTCACCGCCGCTGTCGTGCACGCCGCGCACGCCGCACTGGCCGGTGCTGAGCTCGACCCGGCGAAGCTTGAGCCCCCGGTCCGGGTACGAGCGGTGACCGGGGACGTCATCGACGCCGACCGGGCAACAGTGCTCGACGCACCGTGGTTGGCCGCGGTGCTGCCGGCCGGGGAACTGGTGTCGGGCGGCGACCCGGGCACCCTCGCCGACCTGCTGGATCTACCGCTGGCGTCAGAGCAGGTAGCGCCCCAACTGCTCGACGCCGGTGCCGGGCGGACGGTGCGGTGGGCGCAGCTGGTGGAGCTCGTCGCGGTGTGCGCGGCCGCCGGACTGGCCGTTCCTGACGGCACATTGCAGCTGCACGAGCGGCTGCGGGTGCGTCACGGCGCCGCCGAACATACGGTGCCGTTCTGGGTCACCCCAGACGGGACGGTGCACGCCAGCGACCCGGTCCGGGCCGCTCTGTTGCTCCCACTCAGTTTAAGGTCACGGGCGTTTGAGGCACCGCCTGAGGTCGGCATGCAACGCTCGTGCGGAGGTGTAAGCCACCAGAAAACCGTCCCGGCAGTCCCTTAGCAAGCCGGTGGCGGCTGATGGTCGTGCAACCGGGGTGGTGTCGGCGTTCGCATGAAGCACCCGGGTGCGGTCGTAGTGGTGGGCTGGCGCGCTGAGCAGATCGGTGAGCGTCAGCAGCGCGCCGCTGACCTGAGTGAGGAGGCCTCCGAGCGCGATCAGCTCCTCGCGGGTGAGCACTCTTTTCGGCAGCGCCCGGTTGACTTGATGGAAGGTCTCGAGGACCCGGTCGAGTAGTTCGACCGGATCACTGGTAGCGACTGCGCATGATCTTGACACGGCGGTGCGCCGCCGGTGCCTGGATATCCCGGTGGTCATGGCGTGAATGGCCGCGGACATGGCGGCTGTGGAGGCACCTGAACCTCCTCGAGTAGCACGGTCAACGGCGGGTGCACTAGTTGCACGACTCCTCCGACCCGGACCGCTCCACCCTTCGACCCCAGATCCATCGGTCCTCCAGCCGCGCCTTGCGACTGATCTGCGGACCTCAACTGCGGATAGCCTAACCATACATGGTGGCAATAGAGAGGGATAGGATGGCGACTTTCCGCATTACAGGGTCATACCGAGAGCCACGGTCAGGGCAGGCCTCGCTGGGCACTGCGGCCGCCGCGCCGGGCGGAGCTTCGCTGTGCGTGCATCATCACGAAGCCGAGAAGGCCCAGTAGGCCGCCAGTCACGCAAGCCCCCACCCATACTGAGGGCCCGCTGACGAACAGCAGTATCACCGCAGCCGTGAACCAGGCCAGGGTGCCGACGCCGACCACCGGACGCGGATCGGCAAGACCCCGGGGTAGCGGAGCTGCAACGGGCGGCACAGCCTCCACTCTAGCGCTGGGTCGAACAAGGCCGGCCGGATCTGCGCGGGCTTACCATCGTGGAGGTTGCGATCGTCACACATACTCGGGGCTTGACGTGCCGTGAAGGGTAGCCTAACTTAAGTGGTGCCGGCTTCGTGGTGGGAGTCCTGGCAAGTCAGTTGGGAAGGCGTCGGGCCCGATCCTGGAGATCCTCCGGTC
>JBOHGX010000486.1:0-6592 GCA_050700255.1 Pseudonocardiaceae bacterium | reverse complement strand
CTATAGCACCGAATGCCACTCACAAGGCTTACGCTGCGAAAAGCAGCGTAAGCCCGCCCACCGTGTACCCGACCATCAGGACCATCAGTGGGAGCTGCCCGACGACGGCTTCTGAGCGGGGGAACAGCGCAACCGAACGGTCGTGGGCGCTGATGACCGCGAGGACGTGCCCGATGACGACCGCGATTACCTGGATGAAAGCGATACCGGTCGCCGTGACGAGCCCGTAGTTGACGGCGCCGGAGATTCCCGCATCGGTACCCAGCGGATCGGAGAGCATGACGATGGCTTGCTGTCCCTGAAAGAGCAGCAAAGAAAAGTAGTGAGCGATGACGTAACCCACAACGATGGGGATGACGGTGTGTGCCAGCAGCCCCGGAACCGGCTGTCGGCCGCGGTGACCGACACGACCGGCCAGCACGGTCGCCCCGACGAACGTGAAAGCCACAATGGCGATCATCAGGAGCAATCCGGCGGTGGAGATCAGTGCCGCCGGGACCGGCGCCGCCTGGATGGCGCGGGTCCAGTCCGGCGAACCGGAGACGCTGTCGAAGAAGGTGGAGCCCAGCAGCACCGCGATCAGAGCCACGATGCCCGGTGCAGGTCCGAACGTGGCCACCCCGTCCAGCGGGTTGCGAAGCACGAGCCGACCGTCGTCACGTCGACCGAAAGGCGCCATCGTGCCGACCAGCGTGGAGTAGGCCTCGAACCCGTCGCCGGTGGCGAACCAGCGATGGCCGAACAGCAGGGCCGCGCTGAGATGGACGGCAGCGTAGACGGTGAAATACAGCAGCAGCACGTTGACCGCGGCGCCGTTCGGGGCGGCCAGCTCCAACCACACGAAGCTGAACAGCGACAGCGCCGCCGGCCAGTAGCCGAGCCATTGCGGTAGCGGCAGCAGTCCCCGGTCGGCGGGAATCCGCGTGATAGCGGCGAGCAGCAGGTGAATCGTTCGCAGCGGGTTGACCAGTCGCCACACCGGGCCGAACAGCAGTGACAGCGGAACAAGCCCTACCCAGAACAGCACGTACACCGCGTACGGCAGCGGGTTGGTCCCGTCGTCGGGTGCCAGCAGCGCCGTCGTGACGACGTAGGCCGTTGCGGCGAGGCCGAGCAGGCGTAGCAGCCATCGAAGCCCGGTGCTGTCGGCCAGTCGCTGGATCGGCAGCGGCACTGCCCGCCCTGCCGCCCCCGCACGCAATCGCGGGGTCCGCCACAGCACACCCAGACCGAAGAACGAGGCCAGCAATGCCAAGACTGCGCCCTGCACCATCAGATCAAGCGGTAACGGAAGGTCCTGCCGCCCACCGATCCCGTGCGCGAGGAAGTCTGTGGTTGCCAAACCGCTCATTCTCCCTGACTGCGCCGGGCCAGGCTTCGCTCATGCACCAGGCGCCCTCCCGCAACGAGCAGGCCCAGCGCGGTGGCGTAGGTGATCGCAGTCAAGCCGCGGTCCAGCACGGCCGGGCCGGCGAAGGGCAGCTGGGAGTTCCACAGCACGCTGATGTCCGTGGCGGCCAGCAGCAGCACCATGATCCCGACCGTGATGACCCGATCGGGCGCTGACTCACTTCTGCGCACTGTGCTGAGCACGGCAACGGCGCCGATCAACATGCTGAATGCACCTACCGCGCCGACCCCGATCCAACCGAAGACCGGCCCGCCTTGCTGCGGAGCGAATCCGGTGCCCAGCAGGTGCAGCACAAAGGCCAGGATTCCGCCGGCAATGACGGCGGCCATGGGCCGATGCCAGTTTCGCCGCCAGCCGATGGCCGCTACCGCGGCGGCGAGCAGCCCAAGCGCCACTAGCCATGGCCACGGTGACGGCGGCGGTACCCGCTCCGAGGTGCCGAGGACGGTGACCTGCCGGCCGTCCACCACCAGCGGCAGCTCCCAGGACCCCGACGCCTGTTCCGGCTGACGTTGCGCGTCACCTTGAGCTTGCGGATCGATCCGGTTGTCGGTCCAGGTGGCGCCGTCCCCGTCGCGCAGTTGCGCCCATCTCGGCTCGGCCGACGGATCCGCCGACACCGGGGCGCCCGGAATCTGCCCGGTCTCGGCCGCGGTGCTGCTGAGTTGATTGACCTCGACACGGTTGGAGGACAATCGCAGGAACGGCTCACCGCGGTAGCCGACGATCACGATCTCCGCCGCGCCCTGGTTCGTGACACGCACCCACTGCCCACCGACCCCAACGGCCACCCCCACGGTCGGTACCGCCGGCTGGATCCCGGTCACCGTGGCCCGGTAGTTGCTGGGTGAACCACCGCTGCCAGCGATGTGGGCCGAAGCAGGCACTGGATTGATCAGCATGAACATGATCGCGAATACCGAGGCCAACACAGCCAGTCGGGTACTCATCCGCGGACCACAAGCTGGAACAGCAGCAGCTCGCTGTCATGTGTTTCGACTTCGAACACTCCCGGCAGGTCGGCCTCGAACGCCACGGCAGCCGGGCTGCCCGCGGTCAGCGGCACGGTCTTGTCGTAACCATGAACGTGCGACTCGTCGCTGCGGGCCGCCGGCAGCGAGGACTGACTTGGTGCCTGGGCTGCGGTCGATGGTTCCGAGATCGACTGGCCGGCCGAGCGCTGCGCCTGCTCCGGACCCGAAGGCTCAGACCCCTGGCCGGCACAGCCGACTGCCAGCGCCAGCACGGACGTCGCCACGACCGTCCGGCCCAGCACGTTCACCTCGACCACACCCCCGATCAGCACCGAAGTGGCCACCTCAGTGTTCGCTTGAAGCTGTCCGGCTGGTTCGGGTGCCAGCGGTGGCCCCGCGACACACTAGACCTGGTGAGATGACCGGTGCGAACGCACGAGTTCCTCGGCGATCTCGTAGGTGTTGAGCGCGGCACCTTTGCGTAAGTTGTCCCCGCAGACGAAGAAGTCCAGCGTATTCGCGAAATCCAGTGCCTGGCGAATGCGGCCGACACAGGTCGGGTCCGTACCGACCACCGCAGCGGGGGTGGGCCATACCCCGCCGGCCGGATCGTCGGCCAGCACGATGGTCTGCTGTGCCGCGAACACCTTCCGGGCCTGCGCGACGGTGATCGACTGGGCGAACACGGCATGCACCGCCAGCGCGTGGGTGGTGACCACCGGAACCCGCACGCACGTCGCGGACACCTTGAGATCCGGGATGCCGAGGATCTTGCGGGATTCGTTGCGGACCTTGAGCTCCTCGGAGGCCCAGCCGTCTTGCTGGAGCGACCCGGCCCAGGGCACCACATTCATCGCCAGCGGGGCCGGAAACGGTGACTGGGCGGGCAGCCCCGCTGCGGCCAACGCCTCGGCGATGTCACCGCCGCGCATCCCGACGCCCTTACCGGCCACTGCGGCGAGCTCGGCGTGCAACCTGTCCACACCCTGCTGACCGGCGCCAGAAGCAGCCTGGTAGCTGGCCACTACCAGTTCGGTGAGCCCGAACTCGCGGTGCAGTGCACCCAACGCGGCCATCATCGACAGCGTCGTGCAGTTGGGATTGGAGACGATCCCCTTCGGCCTGCGGGCGGCATCGGCCGCATTGACTTCGGGGACGACCAGCGGAACGTCGGGATCCATCCGGAACGCCCCAGAGTTGTCCACGGCGACCGCACCCCGCGCCACCGCGACCGGGGCCCACTGCTTCGAGATCTCGTCCGGGACGTCGAACATCGCGATGTCCACGCCGTCGAATGCCTCCGGGCGCAGTTCGACGACAACCCGTTGCTCGCCTCGTACCGTGATCTGCCTGCCGGCCGAGCGGGCCGAGGCGATCAACCGGATGTCGGCCCAGGGCACCGACGGCCGCGAGTTGATGATGTCGATCATGACGGTACCGACGGCGCCGGTGGCACCGACAATCGCGAGAGTCGGTGCCACCGTGTCAGTGTCTTGCGGGACACCCGCACCCGAGTCTTGCGGGACACCCGCACCCGAGTCTTGCGGGACACCCGCACCCGGGCTCATCATTACCGCTCTGTCCCGGCGTAGACGACGGCCGGCTCGTTGCCGCCCAGCTCGAACGCCTCGTGGATCGCACGCACCGCGTCGTCCAACTGCTCGGCGCGGACCAACACGGAGATCCGGATCTCCGAGGTGCTGATGGTCTCGATGTTCACTCCGGCTTGGGCCAATGCCTCGCAGAACCGCGCGGTGACCCCCGGGTGTGACCGCATACCGGCGCCGATCAGCGAGACCTTGCCGACATGGTCGTCGCACACGATGTCCTGAAAGCCGATCTCCGGCTGCATCGCGTGCAGTGCCTTCACCGCCATCGGTCCGTCGAGCTTGGGCATCGTGAAGGTGACATCAGTGCGGCCGGTGTCGCTGTGCGAGATGTTCTGCAGCACCATGTCGATGTTGAGCTCGGCGTCGGCGATCACCCGGAAGATGCGGGCGGCCTTGCCGAGCTCATCAGGTACCCCCATGACTGTGATCTTCGACTCGGATCGGTCGTGCGCTACGCCGGTGAGCATGACCTGTTCCACGATGAGATCCTCCACTGATCCGAACACCATCGTGCCCCGGTTGTGGCTGTATGACGACCGGACATGTACTGCAACGTGATTGCGCCGGGCGTACTCGACGCACCGCTGCATGAGCACTTTCGCCCCGGACGCCGCCATCTCGAGCATCTCCTCGTGGGTGATGGTGTCGAGCTTGCGGGCGTTGGACACGATCCGGGGGTCGGCGGAATACACGCCGTCGACGTCGGTGTAGATCTCGCACACGTCCGCGCGCAGTGCCGCGGCCAGCGCAACCGCGGTGATGTCCGAGCCGCCCCGGCCCAGCGTGGTGACGTCCTTGGTGTCTTGGGCTACCCCCTGGAAACCGGCGACCAGCGCCACCGCGCCCTGGTCCAGTGCATCGCGCACCCTGCTCGGCGTCACGTCGATGATCCGGGCCCGGCCATGCGCGCCGGTGGTGATCACCCCGGCTTGTGAGCCGGTGAACGAGCGCGCGTCCACACCCTGGGCGTGCACCGCCATGGCCACCAGCGCGTTGGAGATCCGCTCACCGGCGGTGAGCAGCATGTCCAGCTCGCGCTGATGTGGTTCGGGCGAGACCTCACCGGCGAGTTCGAGCAACTCGTCGGAGGTGTCACCCATCGCCGACACCACCACCACGACCTCGTTGCCGGCGTTGCGCGTCTCGACGATCCGCTCGGCCACCTTCTTGATCCGCTCGGCGCTGTCCACCGAAGATCCGCCATATTTCTGGACGACGAGCGCCACGCCGACCTCCCGCGTCGGGATGTTTGAGGGGCGGCCCCAGCCTTCAGGCAGCAGCCTGAAACGTCGCCCCTCGTTGACCGGCACCCTACCGAGGACCGGTGTCACCAGCCGTTAATCTGGCAACGCTGCACTAATGGATGCGTAGGAGGGCCGGGGTGGCGTCGGTGTCATCTGCGGTGCTCCCTACCTCCGCGTCCAGACAAGTCACTGCGAGCCGGGGGGTGGCGCGGTGGCATCGGGTCGGCGCCCTGCTCGCTCCGGCGCTGGTGTACCTGACTATCCGGCAGGTCAGCCTGCTGGTGCTCGCCTGGATGTCCGTCGCACGGGGAACCGGCACTGGCAGCGCGCTGACCTCATGGGACGGCGCCTGGTTCCTGGGCCTGGCAGCCGGAGGCTATGGCGGGGTACCGGCTGAGCTCGTCGACGGGTTCGGGACGCGGATGCCGCAGACCTCGTTGGCGTTCTTCCCCGGCTACCCGGCGTTGGTGGCCGTGGTGTCCGGGTTGTCCGGTGCCGGGCTCACCGCGGCGGCTCTGGCGGTCAGCACTGGTGCGGGGGTGGCGGCTGCCTACGGGCTGGTGCGGCTCGCCGAGACGGTGCCGCACGGCTCTCGAAGGGCCGGGCTGGTGCTGATCGCGCTGTTCGCCGCGGCACCGATGTCGATCGTGCTGTCGATGGCCTATTCGGAGGCACTGTTCTGCGCGCTGGCGGTGTGGTGCCTGGTCGGATTACTTCGCCGACAATGGCTGCTGGCTGGGATGTGCAGTGCCGCCGCGGGCCTGGTGCGCCCCACGGCGGCGGCGCTGATCGCTGCCGTGGCGCTGGCAGGTGTGGTCGCGATGCTGCGCGGCGAACAGGGCTGGCGGCCATGGGTAGCCGTGCTGCTCGCTCCCAGCGGACTGCTCGGCTACCTGGCCTTCGTCGCTGCCCGCACCGGCCGCTGGGATGGGTGGTTCGCGTTGCAGCGGCAGGGCTGGGATTCCGGGTTCGATGGCGGACGTGCCACGCTGCGCTTTGCCGGTCGGGTGCTCACCACGGCGCCCTCGGTACTGGAGGTGGCAACGGTGTGGCTGCTCGCGGGCGCACTGATGCTGCTGGTGCCGTGCGTGCTGGCCTGGTGGGGCGGCTCAGCATGGCCGTTGCTGGTCTACGCCGCGGTGGTGCTGGCGCTAGACCTGGGATCCAACGGGGTGATGAACTCCAAGGCCCGCCTGCTGCTACCGGCCTTCGTGCTGCTGCTGCCGGTGGCGATCAGCCTGGCCCGGCGACGAAGCGCGGTATTAGTCCTCACCCTTACTGCGCTGACCGCCTTCGGCGCCTGGTTCGGCAGCTATGCCATCACCGTGTGGCCTTACGCGAACTAGGCCGCGC
>JBOHGX010000485.1:0-3203 GCA_050700255.1 Pseudonocardiaceae bacterium | reverse complement strand
CTCCCCAGCGGCCGAAGACCTTGTTGCTGGTGACGATCAGCGATGCTCTTTCGTATCGGGCCGAGACCAGTTGGAAGAACAGGTTGGCCGCTTCGGGTTCGAAGGGGATGTAGCCGACCTCGTCGATCACGATCAGGGGGTATCGGCCCAGACGGGTCAGTTCGGTCTGCAGCCGGCCGGCGTGGTGGGCCTCGGCGAGGCGGGGCCACCCACTGTGAGGCGGTGGCGAACTGGACCCGGTGCCCGGCTTGGCAGGCTCGCATCGCCAGGCCGGTCGCGAGGTGGGTTTTTCCGGTGCCCGGTGGCCCGAGGAACACCACGTTGGCCTTGCCCGCAACGAAGTCGAGGGTTCCCAGGTGGGCGATGGTGTCGCGTTGCAGACCGCGGGCGTGGTCGAAGTCGAACTCCTCCAACGACTTGCGGGCCGGGAACCGGGCGGCGCGGATGCGGCCCTCCCCACCGTGGGACTCCCGGGCAGAGACCTCGCGTTGCAGGCAGGCAACCAGGAACTCCTCGTGGCTCCAGGACTCCGCCCTGGCCCGCTCGGCCAGCCGGCCGACGGATTCCCGCAGCGTGGGCGCCTTGAGCGCCCGAGTCAAAAACGCGACCTCGCTAGCCAGGTCGCGGGTCGCGGTCTTCGCGGCGGCCATCACGCCACCCCGCCATCGTCGATGCCCCAGGGCGGTGTCGTAGTCGGCCAGGCACCGTTGCGCCACCTCGGGTTCGCCTGCGGGCGGATCAGCCCGATGCGTTCGCGGCGCAGCGCTGTGGCCGCGGCGAGGTGCTCAGGGTCAGACACGGTCTGATGTTTGGCCCACAGCCGGTGGTGGTCGGCGACGAGCCTGCCCTCGCAGAGCACCCGCACCCGGGCAAGGTCGGCCAGCACCTCGACCCGGCGCCCGATCACCGCGGGGTGCACCGAATAGTCATTGGCATCCAGCCGGATGTAATGATCGCGGGCCAGCCGGGTCGAGGCCCGCCATCCCGTCGCCGGGCCCACCGGAGGCAAGCTCAACATCGCCGCCTTATCGGCGGTGATCCGGTCACTCGGTGCGCAGCCCAACACCCGCCGGACCCGCCG
The DNA here is from genome assembly GCA_050700255.1 of Pseudonocardiaceae bacterium. Classification (GTDB taxonomy): domain Bacteria; phylum Actinomycetota; class Actinomycetes; order Mycobacteriales; family Pseudonocardiaceae. The sequence goes on along the minus strand of JBOHGX010000485.1, from coordinate 2,122 downwards.
ATTAGCCCCCTCCAGCCACGCGCTGAACTGGGCGTTGAAATCCGCCGGTGAGCTGAACGTCCGACCGGGCAAAAAGGAACGCTCCAAATAGTCATGGGCCCGCTCCAGCAGCCCCTTGGCTTCCGGATCGGCAGGCCGGCAGATCACCACCTTGGACCCCAGCGTGCCCCGAAACGCCTGACATCACCGGTCAGCTCGCTGCGCCCACCACGCCAGCGCCCGATAGCGCCCTCACCATCCCAGACCAACACCCGCGGCACCGCACCCAACGCGCTGAGCTGCTGCCACCAGCCGGCGAACAAGTCCTCAGCGCTGCGAGTCGGGACCAACACCGCCGACAACCACCGGGAGTAGCCCATCGCCATGGTCAACACCGGCAGCTGCTTAGCGGTGCGGGTCTGTCCACACCCCACCGGCAGCTCAATACCGGGAAACCAGAAATCATGCTGGCCGATCTCCCCGGCCACATAGCTCGTGCGACCGGCCGGATCCGGGGGCAGATACACCGGACGCAACTCGGCGACCCGACCGCTCAACACCCGGATCGACCGCGACCACCCAATCCGCTCCGCAATGACCGTCGCCGGCATCGTCGGATACGCCCGCAGCAACTCCCGGATCCTCGGCTCGACCTCATCCACCACCGAACCCCGCGACGGGCGCTCATACCGCGGCGGCCCATCCACGGCCAACGCCACCTTCACCGTGTTCTTCGAACACCCCATCACCCGCGCGATCACCTTGATCGGCAACCGCTCCACCCGACGCAACCGGCGGATCTCAGCCCAGTCCTCCACGATCAACACCCCTTCGTCCTCCCCAGCTCGGTGCGAGCCAGGGTCGCGGCCCAGGGGGGTCAAAATTCGGATGCCGCGCGGGGGTCAGTTTTCACGTGCCGTCGACAAACCTCACGAATCTGACGCTATTGACCTTTGGCCTAGCTCGATACCGGTCTACAGGGAGCGCTGCGGGAGGACGCGACCGGGAACACCTGTGGATGTGCGTCCATTAGCTGTGGGCCGCATTGCCGCATCAAGCGTTGTCTACGTCGAGGTCGAGAACCGGACGGAGCTGGAAGCCGTCTTGCCGGAGGCGGTGCCCGCTATACAGCTGGATGGCTATCAGTAGGTTCGGTCCAAGTCCCTGGCGGCGCATCTAATCCTGGTGGCTGTCCGTGACGCACAGGTGGCGGCTACTGCTCCCGCTGTTCGGGTACCGGGGGTAACACCGGCAGGCCACATACTCGAAGCCGACTCCGCTCGATTACCACGATGGCCTCCTGGTCAAGGTCGTCGTACAGCCGGGGAAGGTTCGCCACCAGCACAGTGGCCTGGTCATCCGGCGTCATGGGTTCGTAGGTGCGCAATAGCACGAATGACGGCGCCACCGTGCACTGCCGAGCCAGTAGTTCGCCAAAGTCAGTGTCCTCGGACACGAGGACGAACGCGTGTTGCCGCGCGAACTCCAAGATCACGGAGTCAGTGCCGTGCTGCAGATCGTTATCACGGACGTGAGCGGCCCGGCATCACGCAGCAACTGCGCAACACGATGCGAGAGGTTGGAGTCGAGAAGGAACTTCATCACCGAGCTGCCAATGGCAGCTCACGCTCCTGAACCGCTGCGGCGGCGTACTCCAGCGCCGCCAGGATGTCCTCGGGCTCCAGGTCAGGAAAATCTTCCAGGATCTGCCCTGTTTCACGCCCGGCCGCCAGCTGGCCCAGGATTGTGCTGACCGGGATGCGCAGGTCACGGACGCACGGCAGCCCGCCCATCTTCTCGTGGTTGATGGTGATTCGATCAAATGCCATGGTTGTGACCTCCGGTGATCATACTAACCTGAGGCAGTTCGGTTGTAGCTGCTTGCCTCAGTTGATGCCTACGGTCGATCACGTCGGCGACCTTACGGGCGTGGTGTGCCCGCCGCCGAGGATGACGGCGTAGGACCGGTTGCGTCAGCGGTTGTTGCGGTCTTGCCCATGCCGAAGGAATAGCCGAGGAGAACCGTGAGTGCATCACGACCGGCCTCCAGCTCCTTCGCCTGCGGCGGGAAGGCCCTCGGTCGTGGCGCCTCGACCGTGACCCCGCACAGGGAGCGGCCCGGCCAGGGTGGTCACCCCCAGCC
>JBOHGX010000484.1:0-17860 GCA_050700255.1 Pseudonocardiaceae bacterium | reverse complement strand
GTGGTCACCTCCGCGGTCGTGATCTCCAGCAGCTGCGCGCAGAACGCGATCGCGGCCTGGCTGACATAGCCCTCCACGCTCTGCACCAGGTGCAGCAGGGGCAACAGTGCCGAGCGGGGCTGCGGGTAACGCGCGATGATCTCCTGCGCCCGCTGCCTGGTCTGCTCATCGAACATGCTGGTGTCCACCCGCAGGGGCCGCTCCACCGGAGCGTCCTGCACGGTGGACCAGGTCGTCGGCGCGGTCTGGTCCGGTGCCTGCGACGCATCCACAGGTCGCGCGGTGAACGCGGGATTGTGGGCATGGGTCATCGGTCCACGCCTCCCATCACTGGGTCGATCGACGCCACCGCGGCGATGACGTCGGCCACCAGACCACCCTCGGACATCGCCGGCATGGACTGCAGGTTGACGAAGCTGGGGTCCCGGATGTGCACCCGCAACGGCCTGGTCCCACCGTCGGAAACCAGGTGGTAACCCAGCTCACCGCGCGGGGACTCCACCGCGACGTAGGCCTGACCTGGTGGCACCGCGAACCCCTCGGTGACCAGCTTGAAGTGGTGGATCAGCGCCTCCATGGACTGCCCCATGATCTTGCGTACGTGCTCCAGCGAGTTACCCATCCCGTCGGCGCCGATGGTCAACTTGGCCGGCCAGGCGATCTTGCCATCCTCCACCATCACCGGACCGGGTTCCAGCTTGTCCAGGCATTGCGCGACGATCCCGAGCGACTGGTGGATCTCCTCCACGCGCAGCAGGTAGCGGGCGTAACAGTCGGCGTCAGCGGAGGTGGGGACCTCGAAGTCGTACTCTTCGTATCCGCAGTAGGGCTCGACCTTGCGCAGGTCCCACTCCAGCCCGGCACAGCGCAGGATCGGGCCGGTGACGCCCAGCTGCAGGCAGCCGTCCAGCGGCAGGTAGCCCACCTTGTGCAGGCGCTGCTTCCAGATCGGTTGCCCGGTGAGCAGCTTGTCGTAGTCGGGCAGCCGGGAGTCCATCACCTTGAGGAAGTCCCGGATCTTGGTCTCGGAACCCTCGGGCAGGTCCTGGGCGACGCCGCCGGGCCGGATGAACGCATGGTTCATCCGCAGGCCGGTGAGGAACTCCAGCAGATGCAGTACCTCCTCGCGTTCCCGGAACCCCGCGGTCATCCCGGTGAGCGCGCCGAGCTCCATCCCGCCGGTAGCGATCGCCACCAGGTGCGAGCTGACCCGGTTGAGCTCCATGAGCAGCACCCGGATCACCTGCGCACGGCGCGGCGCGGTGATCCCGAGCAGCTTCTCGGTCGCCAGGCAGTAGGCCGCCTCGTTGAACAGTGGCGCCAGGTAGTCCGCCCGCGTGACGAAGGTGACACCCTGGGTCCAGGTCCGGTACTCGCAGTTCTTCTCGATACCGGTGTGCAGGTAGCCGATCACCGAGCGGGCCTGGGTGACGACCTCGCCCTCCAGCTCCAGCACCAGCCGCAGCACACCGTGCGTGGAGGGGTGTTGCGGCCCCATGTTGATGACGATGCGTTCGTCGTGCTTCCAGTCCTCGAGCAGGCTGTCCCAGTCACCACCGGTGACGGTATACACCCGGCCCTCGGTCGTTTCCCGCGAGGTGGCGTAAGGGTCCGAGCCGGTGGTATCGCCTGCCCCGGTCTCGTTGGTGGTCCCGCTGGCGACGGTGTGCGCCGGTTCGGTCGGTCTGCTCACGAGTAGGCCCTCCGCTGGTCGGGCGGGGGGATCTCGGCACCCTTGTACTCCACCGGGATCCCGCCGAGCGGGTAGTCCTTGCGCTGCGGGTAGCCGTCCCAGTCGTCGGGCATGAGGATGCGGGTCAGCGCCGGGTGGCCGTCGAAGACGATGCCGAACATGTCCCAGGCCTCCCGCTCGTGCCAATCGGCGGTCGGGTAGACCTCGACCACACTGGGCACGTGGGCGTCCTCGACGTCAACGGCGACCTCCAGCCGGATCCGCCGCCGGTAGGTCATCGAGGTCAGGTGGTAGACCGCATGCAGCCGCTGCGCGACCTCGGTGCCGTAGTCCACGCCGGAGACCGAACTGCACAGCTCGAATCGCAGCGCCGGATCGTCGCGCAGGGTTCGGCACAGCGCGAGCAGATGCTCCCGTCGCACGTAATAGGTGATCTCCCCACGATCCACCGTAACCTGCTGGATCGCTTCAGCAGGTATTCCGCGCTCCTGTATCGCGGCCAGCAGCTCATCGGTGACCTCGTCGAACCATCCACCGTAGGGTCGTTGCGCAGCAGGCGGTACGTAGGCCGGTAGCCGCAGCCCGCCGTACCCGGAGGTGTCCCCCGAACCGCGAATGCCGAACATGCCCTGCCGGGCCCGGCCGGCGACCACTCCGCCGCGAGCCTCGTGCTCGGCCTGCTCGGCCGAACTCATCTCGGCCGAGCTGTACTGGCCGGCCTCAAGTTCCTTGTCGGTCATGCCGTTCACTGCTTCCGAGCTTCGACGACCTGGGACCGGCCGCTTCCCGACGGCTTGGGGTCCTTCTGCGGGCCATAGCGCACCGAGGAGGGCACCATCTCGGTGCGCTGACCCGCTTTCAACGCGGCGCGTTTCGGCCCGAGCGGCTCGTCCATGATCTTGGCATGCAGCTTGAGGATCGCGTCGATGAGCATCTCGGGCCGTGGTGGGCAGCCGGGCAGGTACATGTCGACCGGGACGACGTGGTCCACGCCCTGCACGATCGCGTAGTTGTTGAACATCCCACCGCTGGAGGCGCAGACTCCCATCGAGAGCACCCAGCGGGGCTCGGGCATCTGGTCGTAGATCTGGCGCAGCACCGGAGCCATCTTGTTGCTCACCCGGCCCGCTACGATCATCAGGTCGGCCTGGCGCGGGGAGGCCCGGAACACCTCCATCCCGAAGCGGGCCAGGTCATAGCGGGGTGCCCCGGTGGTCATCATCTCGATTGCGCAGCAGGCGAGCCCGAAGGTGGCCGGCCACAGCGACGACTTGCGCGTCCAGTTGACCAGTTTCTCCACGCTGGTCAACAAGATCCCGCTGGGCAGCTTCTCTTCGAGACCCATGATCAGTTCCAGTCCAGCCCGCCACGCCGCCACACGTAGGCGTAGGCGAAGCCGAGCGTCACGATGAACAGGGTGACCTCTACCAGGCCGAAGATTCCCAGCGAGTCCGCTGCCACTGCAAAGGGGTACAAGAAGACCATCTCGATGTCGAAGAGGATGAACAGCATCGCGGTGAGGTAGTAGGCCACCGGCATTCGGCCGGCTCCCACGACCGGTTGCGGCGACGGCTCGATACCGCACTCGTAGGCGTCGAGCTTGGCCCTGTTGTACCGGCGCGGCCCGACATAGGGAGCCACGGCTATAGAAAAGACCGCAAAACCCCCCGCCAGCACGAGCATCAGCACCAGGGGAACGTAGGGCTGCAGCACGGCCGTCCCGTCCTTCCCGTCTCATGAACGTCCCGCACCTACCCTACGTGCGGACCGGTCACGCGCCGCCCTGAGGCTAACCTAAATCCGGCCTCAATCAGGCGTTTCTGTCGTTGGAGGGCGTCGCCGATCACGCGCTGGGCGCCAGCCGGGTCATCGCCGTGATCACCCGGTCCATCGCGTCGCCCTCCCGGCTGTCATAAAGGTTGGCGAGCAGTTTGAGCAGGAAACGCATCAGCGTCGCGCGTGGCAAGGCGTGGCGGGTCGCGGCTCGCATCACTGCCGGATGGCCGATCAACCGGCTGAACGCGGTCCCCAACCGGAAGTAGCCCCCCAGCTCCTCGCGCAGCGCAACAGGGTAACGCGCCAGCGCGCGTTCCTGGGCCGGTCCGACCGGGCGGGCCATCGCCTGGACCGTGCACTCCGCGGCCAGCCCGGCGGACTCCATCGCATAGGCGATGCCCTCGCCGTTGAACGGATTCACCATGCCGCCGGCGTCACCGACCAGCAGCAGACCCGCACGGTAGTGCGGGATGCGATTGAAGCCCATCGGTAGTGCCGCGCCGGCAACCTTGCCGGTGGCGTTGCCCTCCCGGAAGCCCCACTCCTGCGGTGTGCCGTCCAGCCAGGACCGCAGCAGCGCCCGGTAGTCGGTCTTGCCGTAAGCCTTGGAGGTCGACAGGATTCCCAGCCCGACGTTGGACGTCCCGTCGCCCATGCCGAAGATCCAGCCGTACCCGGGCAGCAACTTGGGCTGGCGCGGATCGGTGCGATCCCACAGCTCCAGGTGGCTTTCCAGAAAGTCGTCGTCGGTGCGGGGGCTGGTGTAGTAGCGACGCACCGCGACACCCATCGGCCGGTCCGTCCGCTTGTCCATGCCCAGACTCAACGCGAGCCGGGCGCTGACCCCGTCGCAGGCCAGCGTGAGCGGGGCGCGGTAGGCCACCGGCTGCTTATCCGGACCCTGCCGCCCGCGCACGCCGGTGACCCGGCCAGTGCGCTCGTCGGTGATCGCCTCGGTCACCGTGTTGCACTCGTGCAGCCGGGCACCGGCCTTCTCGGCGTGCCGCGCCAGCATCTCGTCGAAGTCCAGCCGCTGGCGGACCGCACCGTAGGGCGGGAAGCTGGCCAGGTCAGGCCAGGGCAGCTCGATCGTCACGCCGCCGCCCACCACCCGCAGGCCCCGATTGTGCAGCCAGCCTGCCTCGGTGCTGGTGTCGATGCCCAGGTCGATCAGCTGCTTGACACCGCGCGGGGTCAGGCCGTCCCCACACACCTTGTCTCGCGGAAAGGTCGACTTCTCCAGCAGCAGCACGTCCAGCCCGGCCCGGGCCAGGTACGCCGCGGCCGTCGAGCCCGCGGGTCCGGCCCCCACCACGATGACGTCCGCGGCGTTGTCACTGGCGCCCGCTCGGCTGACCATCGACGCTCCTCGAGTGTTCAGTTGATCCCTTGATCCCTCGGGACTGCCCGGAGCCCGAGTCTAAGCGCCAGCACCCTGTGCTTACCGAACTCAGGGCTCACCGAACTCAGGGCGGTCCAGGAGCCGGGGCCGCCGGTTTGACCGCCCGGTGCAGGGCGACGATGCCGCCGGTGAGGTCGCGCCACTCGACGTCGGTCCAGCCTGCGGCGGCTATACGTTCGGCAAGTCCGCGCTGATCGGGCCACGCCTGAATGGACTCGGCGAGGTAGACGTAGGCCTCCGGGTTGCTGCTCACCCGCCGGGCGACCGCCGGCAGCGCGCCCATCAGATACTCCAGATACACCGTGCGAAACGGCCGCCACGTGGGCGTGGAGAACTCGCACACGACCAGCCGGCCACCGGGCCGGGTGACCCGAGCGAACTCGATCAGCGCGGCGTCGGGATCGGCCACGTTGCGCAGGCCGAAGGAAATCGTGACCGCGTCGAACACGCCGTCGGCGAAAGGCAGGGCCAGCGCGTCGGCTCCGACCAGCGGGACCTTGCGGTGCCGGCCGGCGCGAAGCATGCCCAGGGAGAAGTCGGCGGCCACACACCACGCACCGGCGCGGGCGAACTCGACGGTGGAGACGGCGGTACCCGCGGCCACGTCGAGCACCCGCTGCCCCGGCCCGGCGCCGACGGCGACCCGGGTGCATCGCCGCCACCACCGATCCTGACCGAACGACAGCACGGTGTTGGTCAGATCATAACGGCGGGCCACCCCGTCGAACATCGCAGCGACGTCGCGAGGGTCCTTGTCCAGCCCGGCTCTCGGCACAGCGCTCACCCTACGGTTGGCCGATCTTCAAGTACCGCCAACACCCGGTGGGGAGGTCGTTAACCGCTGCCAACCCGGCGGCGCAACCACCAGACGACCGGCGCGACCAGCATCCACAGCACGCCGACTGTGATCGCCGCAGGCACCACACCAGTCGCCCAGGTCCGCCCGGCGACCCGCACCCGCTCGGGATCGGCGCTGTCGTACTCCACGCGCACCAGCTGGCCCTCCTGCAGCCCGGACGGGTAGGCCAGGCCCTCCTCCGGGTTGTAGACCCGACCGTCGGGTGTGGCGAACTGGACCAGCGTCCGCATCGGAGTCACCGCGAGCACCTGGGCGGTGGCGTGGCCGGTGCGGGCGTCGACTTCGGCGTCATCCAACGCCGCCCCCGCCAGCGCCAGCACAACGAGCCCGGTCAGCACCCCGGCCGCGGCAAGCAGCATCAACGACACCCGCCTGCGCCTTCGGCCGAGGTCGTGGGTCCTGGTCAGCGCAGCGGTCATCCGGCCGAGAGTAGCCGCCGTGGCCCTCGATCGACGCGCAGCCGCGACACCCGATGAGCCCTAATACGCTGGCGGCGTGACCACCGCTCCGCTGACCGACCGGCTGGTCGTGCGCTCGCATCTGGTGCAGGGCGGTGTCGACCTGCTCGACCTGCTGCCCTCCCCGCGCGGGGCACTGTCCTGGGTGCAGGCCGGTGAGGGATTGGTGGCCTGGGGCGAGGTGGCCCGGGTGTGCACCGAGGGGCCGCACCGCTTCGCCCGCGCGCAGGACTGGTGGCAGTCCTTCTGCGCGCAGCTGGACACCTACGACGAAGTGGGTCTGCCTGGCAGCGGCCCGGTCGCTTTCGCCAGTCTCGCCTTCGACGACTCCCCGGGCAGCTCGGTGCTGGTGGTGCCGCGGGTCGTGGTAGGCAGGCGCAACGGGCTGACCTGGGTCACCGAGTTCGAGACCGGCACCGTGACCGGACCCGTGGTACCGGTGCGCCGCCCCAGCGGTCTGTGCTACTTCGACGGCGAGCTGCCGGTGACCGCGTGGCGCGATGCGGTGGCCCGCGCGGTGTGCCGGATGCGCGACGGGTCGGTGCCGGCGAAGGTGGTGCTGGCGCATGATCTACTCGCAGTCGCCGACGAACCGCTGGATCCCCGTTTCCTGCTGCACGGGCTGGCCGCCAGATACCCGTCCTGCTGGACGTTCGCAGTGGACCAGCTGGTGGGCGCGACCCCGGAGTTGCTGCTGCGCCGACGCGGTACCGAGGTGCTCTCGCGGGTGCTGGCCGGGACGACCTGGCCGCACGACAGCACCGACACCGAGGCGCTGGCCGCTGAGCTACTCGGCTCGGCGAAGGACCGCGACGAGCACTGCTACGCGGTGGACTCGCTCGCCCAGGAATTGCGGCCGTTCTGCACCGACCTGCTGGTCCCCACCGTGCCCAGCGTGCTGCAGCTGCGCAATGTGCTGCACCTAGCCACTGAGGTGCGCGGGGTGCTGCACCCCGCGGGCCCGCCATTGCTCACCTTGGCCGACGCGCTGCACCCCACCGCCGCCGTCGGCGGCAGCCCTACCCCCGCCGCGGTCAGCGCGATCGGCGAGCTGGAGGCGATGGACCGCGGACGCTACGCCGGTCCGGTGGGCTGGGTCGACGCCGCCGGGGACGGCGAACTGGGCATCGCACTGCGGTGCGCTCAGGTCGCAGGCCGGTTCGCCCGGTTGTTCGCCGGCTGCGGGATCGTGGCCGGCTCGGACCCTGACTCCGAGGTCGCCGAGGCCGCCGCCAAGTTGGTCCCCATCCGCGACGCCCTCGAAGGCATCAATTGACGTCTCGTGAGTGGCAGTTCCGATAGCTCAGGAGCACCAGGTGCGGTCGCTGACCAGGTCGTGAGTGACGCCTGGCTCGACGACGAGGCTAGCGAGAAGCGGTATACCCAGGAGGTGGCCCGCCGCTACGAGGCGCCTGGTAACGGCATGGTCGGCAGCGCTTGGACCGGTGTCGTTGAGATGGTTGTGGCTGAATACGACGCCTCCCGCGCCGAGGCGAACGGCATGCTGGAATACGCGGTCTGGACGAATGCTGACGCGGTCACGGCCCCCCGCTCCCACGATGATCTCCTGGCCGACTGATCCGCCAATCAGCGGCCACACGAGCGCGACCTCCACACCAAAGCCGTCGCCGATCAACCGGACACGCTCCTCGATGGCATCCAGTGCGGGTAACCAGGTATCGACGGTTGTCACGGGATTCCCCGCAGGATCTCGACCGGCGCGACGGCGCCGACCGCATTGGCGAGCTTGCGGTCGCTAGTGAGCAGCGGCATCCCACGTTGCAGGGTACGATCTACCAGCAGCGCGTCGAAGAAGCGCAAATTACACTGCGTTGTAAGCACTCCGGCGCGCTCCAAGGCGTCCGCATCGGTGCCATGGATAGTAATCCCGAGATCGTCGATCGATCGCACCGCAGCCCGATACTGCGCGGCGCTAAGGTGGCCTTTAAGCAGACCCTTGGTTCCCAGCACGTGGCCGAGCTCGAAGCGCGTGCTGTCCACCGTCTCTAGCGCGACGGCCCCCGTCAGGAAGTCCCGTCGCACCTCGCGGGCATGCTCGAAGCCGATCTGGGGAACGTACCAGCGGAGAAAGACGGAAGTGTCGACCACAAAGCGGTCAGCCACGGGGATCGTCCCGAAACCGGGATAGCTCCTCGTCAATCCCCGTGACGCTCTGCATCTGTTCGCTGATCGCGTCCATCAACTCAATGATCTCCTCCGGCGTACGGCGCCGAGGGGCTGGTAGGGACTTCAGGTAGTTCTGCCGCCGCGCCTCGAACACGACATCGACGAGCTGGCGTAGGGTCCGCAGCTCCGCGGCGTGGCGGTCGAAAAGATCTTCATCGACGCGCAGGTAGGACCACCGCACTCCACTCGTGGCGCTCGCGTCGCTGGCCCACAGCACGGCCCGGGCGTCCTTGCGCGGGACATCGAGGTCTACCAATCCCTTGGTCTCGACGATCATGCAGCTTCCGCCGGCCAGGCGGACCGCGAAGTCGGGATAGTAATAGGCGAGATGTCCCCCGTCTCTGCGGTACTCCAGCGAGAAGCGCACTTCGCGGGCTAGCTTGGCGAACGCGGCGACGTCGTCGCAGCGGTCGAGGAACCCGCAGAACTGCACCTCGAAACCGCTATCACATGGCTGAGCCGAGAACACCGACCTCTCGACGGCGGCGGTCTGCCGGCTCCACAGGAACGGCCTCGTCCAGGACAACAGCAACGGCTTGGGTTCCACGGCGGCGGTACCGGCAGTCAGCGTCCGATCGTTGATCGCGTGGGCGAGTACTTGCAGGACCGTTTCCCTGGCAGCCGGCTCACGGAGCGCCTGGAGCACCAACGGATCGCCGACATCGACCGGGCCACCAAAGGCGCGGCGTTCGAGGTACCCCTTCACCAGGGCGGCGAGGAGCGCGAACTGCCCGACCACCCGAGTCTGGCGGGCGAGTTCGTTGGCGAACCAGGCAATAACCGGTTCGGGCTGGTCGGCGTTGGGGAACTCGTACTCGGCACGCTCAATGATCTCCCCCGAGCGCAGATCCCGACCGGTGTAGTCAATGATCTCGCTACGCAGTTCCTCAGCGAGCGGGATCTGGCGGGCGGGAACGTCCTCAGGCCGCAGCGACACAAGCTCGGCAACACTGCGGTGCAGAACCCGGGAGAGCTGCGGGATCTCGATGTCGTACCGCAGGCGATCCGGCTCCACTGCGATCACCGACACCTCGGGATGCACCTCGTCCGCGGCTCGGCGCTCCACCCGGAGACCCTCGTCGTCCAGTGCGGTGTCCCACAGCTGGCGAAACGCCTCGTGCTCGATGACAACCAGCTGCTCGTCTACCCCTGACCCGGGCGGAGTCATCCGGCGCAACCCTCGGCCGAGCGTCTGCTCCGGAAGGATCTTCGCCTCCGCCGTGTATGGGCGCAGCGGCACGATGACGCTCACGTTGCGGACGTCCCAACCCTCGCGGAGCATCAGCACGCTGACGATGGCACGATACGGGTTGTCGTCGCGGTCAACCTCGCGTACCGCGGTCCGCGCCTTCTCAAGATCGGTTCTCGCGATGTCGCCGCGGTTCGGGCCAGCCATGTTGACGTGAATGTTCAGGACACGCCCGGTGAGGTCGGGCAGCGTCTCCAGATGAGCCGCGATCTGGTCGGCGGACTTGGTGTCCTCGGCCATGACGAACAGCAGCGGTTTGCGACCCGCGGGAGTGAGCGTGTCCCGGAACTCCCTCCATTTGGCCACCCCGGTGCCGATCCGCTGCCGATACCGGACCGCCGCGTTGTTGCTCGTACTGTCAAGCCCGCCAACAAGCTCCCCGATAATCGGGCGTTTGACGATACCGTCGTCGATCGCCTGCGAGAGCGGGTAATCGACCACCACGTCGTCGAAGAGCCGACCATCCTGGCCGCGGGGGGTCGCGGAGAAGTCGAGCTGCGCGGTAATTCCACCATCCGCCAGTTCATGCAGCCGATACAGCGTCTGCCAGATCGTGAGCGGCTGATTGGTGTCCCGCCGGATTGCGTCGTGCAAGTGGTGCGCTTCGTCGTTGACTACCAGCACCGGGCCGCGTCGGGCCAGCCGAGTGAGCACCGGCTCGGGAGCGGCCGGATTGCGCGGCGGCGGGACACCGAGTAGAGCTTCGACGGCATTGGCGGGCTCCGGCGCGAGGCGTTCATAGAGCGCTTGAATATTGCTCAGCACCAGCACGCCGGCCGCCGCCGGTATGGGCTCGTCGCGTAAGCAGACGGCGAGGTCGAAGTCGCCGCGCCACTCCGGTGGCACAACGGGATCGTCACGGAAGATCGCACCATGCTCAAAGTCGGCGCGGAGGCGCTCGAATACGATCAGGTTGGGCGCAATGACCAGCGAGTTCGTCGTCAGCTCGGATCCCATCTCGCGCAGCCGGTGAAAGTAGGACCAGGCGATCAGCAGGCTCATCACCTTCGTCTTGCCGGAACCCGTGGCGGCCTTCACCACGTACCGCGGGTACCGTTGCCCTTCCACAGCCACCGGTCGGGATGCGAACTGCGCCGCCATACTGGCCAGCGTTCGTAGCCGCGCGATCTCATAGAGGTAGATGACGGTCTCGGCCGCCTCCCGTTGCGAGAAGAAGTACCGGAGCGGTTGGCCGTCGGGCGTCTGGTGCTCGTCGAGAAACCAGTGTTCGAGCAGCCGCAGAGACGTCGCCGACGATCCGGGATAGCCAGTGCGACGCCACGCGCCGACATGCTCGCGGATGCCCGCGACCAGAGGAGCGACGCTCTCCGGGCGGCTCGCGGGTATTCCATAGGGGTCGTTCACGTCACCAATACCTCCACCGCCGTGGTGGTGTCGTTGCCGAAGATGTCCACGACCTTGACCAGCACCGTATAGCTCCCGGGTTGGTCATAGTCATGGGTGGTGTGTCGCTCCAGCGTCCGGTTCGCCCGGGTGCGGTAGGACTGCCACTGATTGTGGAACGTGTCGCCGTGACCTCCTGCGCCGTAAGTGAAGTCGACGGCCCAGTAGTCCACGTAGTCCGCCCAACCGCTGATCTTGCTGCGCACCGAGGCCGGCACGAGGTCCGGATTCGGCAGCACGAAGTCGGTGAGCGTCACGGTGAGACTTCTCTTCCGCACGGTAGTGGCGACTTCCAGGTAGGCAAGTTCGTGGAACACCACCTCGCCGGAATCCACGGCCCGCGGATCCATCACCTCGCGTGGAATTCGGCGCAATTGCAGGTCGATTCCGCGGACCCGTGCCTCGTCCTGCACCAGCTCGTGCAGTCCCATCTCGAACTCCCAGCCCAGCACGTCCAGGCCGGGGTGACCCGCCGCGGCCGTTTCGTCCAACGACTCCTTGATCTCCCCGAAGCTCACCGCAGTATCGATCGCCCCGACGTGCACCGCGCGCCGTCCCTTGGTCCCATGCAAGTGTTGGAACTCCGCCGTCGGCGACGCGTCGTAGAGCTGCACCACGAAATCGAGATACGCCTGCACCTGCGGCCCAGTGGTGGCATCCTGCCACGCCTGCCGTTCATAGCGCCCCAGGTTCGCGACCACGAACGGCGCACACTGGGGGATGTCGAGCAGCCGCTTGCGCGTCGTGTGGATCGCAAAGCGCCCGATGTCGACAGCCACCCACCGCCGCTTCAGTTTCTCGGCGACCTCGGCCGTGGTGCCGCTGCCCACGAAGCAGTCGAGCACGATCGAGCCCTCATCCGACGACGACTTGATAATCCGCTCCAGCAACGCCTTCGGCTTCTGAGTGTCATAACCGAGCCGTTCTATCGCTTGCGAGTTGATCGGGTCGATATCAGTCCAGATATCTTGTAGCGGGACACCCATGCTCTCGTCCAGATAACGCTTGTACCGCGGGACGGCGCCAGGCTGTGGCTGAACTACCCGGCCTGCAGCAATGAGCTGATCCATCCTTTCTCTCGAATACCTCCAGTACCTAGTTATTCCCATTACTTCGTATGATGGATTCCCTTTCGCTGCACCACCGGGTCCCGTCATATCCCATAGACCATACCGGCGGCGGGTGCCAGCTTCGACATGTGGATACTTGGACGATACGTAAGCATCAGAATGAGTGGTGTACTGCTGATTCCAAATGTAGTTAGATGTCTTACTCACATAAATGAGAACATCGTGTACCGGACCAAAGCCGCGACCGCCTTGGCTACTGTCGCTATGCGCAGTCGTCCTTTTCCAAATTACCTCCGCGCGAACGTTGTCATCACCGGAGCCGAATACCTCATCGAGCAGGACGCGAGCCAGGTGGCTGACGTTGGGAGCGAGATGCAGGAAGAGCGAACCGCGGTCTGAGAGTAGTTCGCGGAGCAGTACCAGCCGCTCGTAGAGCATTTGCAGGTAGCTCTCGACGCCCTTGCCCCAGGTGTCGCGGTACGCCTTCTCTTCCAGCACGGACGAGAGCTTGGCGAGGTCCTGATCGCCTGCATCACCGCCGTCACCGACAGCGATGCGGACCTTGTAGTCCTGCCGCGAGTCGAAAGGGGGATCGATATAGATGAGATCGACCTGGCCGGCCAGTTCTTCGGCCAGTGAGGCCAGGACGTGGAGGTTGTCACCCCAGATCAACTTGTTGCGCCAGCCGTCGTCAGGATCGCGGTCGAAGGAGAGCGCGCCGCGGTCGGCACGTGAGGCGTTGACAGTCTCCACGACCTGCAGCGGCAAGCGCAGCCGCGGTACCTCGGCAACCTTGGCGTCCCACTCCAGCCGAACTCCCGGCACGAGGGCCCTCCTCTCGATCGGCTTCAGATCGTCTCACGGCGATCTGACGTCGATGAAGTTCCGCACGCAACCTGTGGACAACTCGGATGAGCGGAGAACTAGATCGCACTCAGCTAGGTGGTGAGGGGGGGCGGGTGGGGGTGAACAGCCAGGTTTGGGCGACGTCGTCCACCTGCTCGTTGGAGACTCGCTCGATGACGGCCAGGAAGTCGGCCACCGTCCCGTTGCCACCACGGCGCTCGGTAGCCCAGGTGCGCAGCGCAGCGAAGAAGTCCTCGTCCCCGACCTCCACTCGCAGCGCCTGCAGTGCCATCGCACCGCGCGTGTAGACAGGTCCGCTGAGCACGTCAGCCACGCCGGGATCACCCGGTGGGGTCCGCCAGTACTCGGTACCAGCAGGCCTGCGCTGGTAGGTCAGTTCGGCCATCTGCTGCGCGCTGCGACCGCCGGTACGTTCGGTGTAAAGCCACTCGGCGTAGGTGGCGAAGCCTTCGTTGAGCCAGATGTCGCTCCAGCGGCTCACCGAGACACTGTCGCCGAACCACTGGTGGGCCAGCTCGTGCACCACCACCGTGACGTCGGCTTCGCCGCCGCCCCAGAACACCGGTCCGTAGACCGGGCGGGTCTGGTTCTCCAACGCGAACCCCATGGTGGGAGCGTCTGGCACCACGCCGCCGAGGTTGCTGAACGGGTAGGGACCAAAGATCTCGGAGAGGAATCTGGTGATCTCGGGCGTCCGCTCCACCGACGCCCGCGCGGCGTCGGCGACCTGCGGATCGAGCCCCTGAGCGTAGGCGGCCAGGTACGGACCGAACTCGGTGTCCCGACGGACCAGGTCGTACTGCCCGATCGCAACAAACGCCAAGTAGCTGGCCATCGGCGCACTCGCCTGCCAGCGCCACTTCTCCCACCCCGGCCCAGCCGGTTCCGGACCACCCAGCAGGGCCCCATTGGAGACCGCCTCCACACCAGCGGGCACGGTCACCATCACCGCGATGGTCGCCTTGTCCGACGGGTGATCGTTGGACGGGTACCACCACGCGGCGCTATCGGGCTCTCCCACTGCAACTGCGCCGTCGGCGGTGCGCACCCATGGTTGGGCAACACGGCCACCACCGGGGATGCTCGAGGGCACTCCGACGTAGTCCACCAGCACCGACATCGGCTGGCCGGCACGCACCGGCGCCGCCGGGGTCACCTGCAGCTCGCCACCGTCCTGACGGAAACCCGCCGGCTGGCCGTCCACCGCGACAGCGGTTGCCGGCAGCCGCAGGTCCAAGTTGAACTGGGAGAGGTCCTGGGTGGCGCGGGCGGTGACCGTGGTGTGTCCTTCGAGCCGGTCGCTGGGAGGGTCGTACCGGATCTGGATGTCGTATCCCGTGACGTCGTAGCCACCGTTTCCCGCCTGCGGGAAATAGGGATCACCGATGCCGTCGGCGCCGGGAACCGGCTGGAAAGCGGCCGCAGGAGGCGGTGGCGCCTCGGAGTCGGGACGGGAATCCGAGCTGCGCCACGGAAAGACCACGATCGCGATCAGTACCAGCAGCACCGCCAGGCCCGGCCCGATCAGCAATGCCCGATTTCGCATAGTCACCTCCCAGAACTCCGATCTTAGGCCGTGCGGAGCCGCCTGATCTTCATCACGCTCAAACAGGTGGTACAGGGGGTCGGTTCGGGCTGAACAGCCAGGTCTGGGCGACGTCATCGACGTCCTCGCCGGAGACTCTCTCCACGACAGCCAGGAAGTCGGCCACCGAGCCGTTGCCACCACGCCGCTCGGTGGCCCAGGTGCGCAGCGCGGTGAAGAAGTCGTCGTCCCCCACTGTCGACCGGAGCGCCTGCAGCGCCATCGCACCGCGGCTGTACACCGCTCCGGTGAGCACCTTGGCGGCGCCGGGATCGCCCGGAGGGGTCAGCCAGTACTCGGAATCGGCGGGAAAGCTCGCGTAGGTCTGCGCCGCGGTCTGCTGCGCGCTATCACCGCCGGTACGTTCGGAGTAGAGCCACTCGGCGTAGGTGGCGAAGCCTTCGTTGAGCCAGATGTCGCTCCAGCGGCTCACCGAGACACTGTCGCCGAACCACTGGTGGGCCAGCTCGTGCACCACCACCCTGACATCCGGATCTCCGCCACCCCAGAACACCGGTGAGTAGACCGGACGAGTTTGGGTCTCCAAAGCGAAGCCCAAGTTAGGGGCGTTGGGCACCACGCCACCGAGGTTGCTGAACGGGTAGGGACCAAAGATCCCGGAGAGAAATCCGGTGATCTCGGGCGTCCGCTCCACCGAGGCCCGAGCAGCATCGGCGACCTGCGGATCGAGCCCCTGAGCGTAGGCGGCCAGGTACGGACCGAACTCGGTGTCCCGACGGACCAGGTCGTACTGCCCGATCGCGACGAACGCCAGGTAGGTGGCCATCGGCGCACTCGCCTGCCAGCGCCACTTCTCCCACCCCGGCCCAGCCGGTTCCGGACCGTCCAGCAGGGCCCCGTTGGAAATCGCCTCCACACCAGCGGGCACGGTCACCGTCATCGCGACGGTCGCCTTGTCCGACGGGTGATCGTTGGACGGGTACCACCACGCGGCGCTATCAGGTTCTCCCAGCGCGATCGCGCCGTCGGCGGTGCGCATCCACGGCTCGTCGGCACCATATGGGATCTCCGAAGGCACCCCGGCGTAGTCCACTCGCACGACCATCGGCTGGCCGCGGAGCACTGGCTGGGCTGGGGTTACCTGCAGCTCGCCACTGTCCTGACGGATCGCGGCGGGCCGATCGTCGATCGTGACGGCCGAGGCAGCCAGCCTCAGATCGAGGTTGAACCGGGAAAGGCTTTCGGTGGCCCGGGCAGTGATCGTGGTGTTGCCCTCCAGCCGGCCGGTGGCAGGGTCGTACCGGATCTGGATGTCGTAGCCGGTGACGTCGTAGCCGCCGTTTCCCGCCCGCGGGAAATAGGGGTCCCCGATGCCTTCGGCGCCGGCGACCGGCCGCTCATCGTCCGAGGACGGCACAGACGGCGCGGTCGGCCCGGAAGGGGAATCCGAGCTGCGCCACGGGTACACGACAACCGCGACCACCACCAATAGCGCCAGCACCAGCCCGATCAGCACTCGGATTCGCATGAAACGACCTCCCGGAGTGCGACCTTAGGCCCTGTTTGCGGCCACCCGGCCGACGGCCACTGCCACCGCGGCCCGGATTCGTTCATGTAACGCCCGCAGCCCGGCCCGCTCGGTGCGCACCTCCAGCACTCGCGTCCGCGGGGCTGGCGACAGCGCCGCGGCCAACTCGGTGGCCTGCACCTGAGTATGCGGGACGTGATGCGCCGCACACAGCGCTGCCAGATCGGTGCCCTGTGGGGTGCCGAAGACCCGTTCGAAGGCGCTGGCGTGCTCCGGGGCACCTTGTTCAAGCAACCCGAAGATGCCGCCACCATCGTCGTTGGCGACCACCACGGTCAGGTCCGGACGGGTCTCATCCGGACCTGCCAACAGCCCGTTCGCATCGTGCAGGAATGTGAGATCGCCGACCAGTGCGTAGCCGGGTCCGCCGTGCATCAGCGCTGCCCCGGTCGCGGTGGCGACCGCACCGTCGATGCCGGCGACGCCCCGGTTGGCCAGCACGGTCAGCCCGCGCCGCGGCCGGGCGGCTAACGACACGTCCCGGATCGGGTTGGACGAGCCCAACAGCAGCAATGCACCGGCCGGCAACGCGGGCACCAGCAGCCGAGCCACTCCAAGACCAGTGACTTCCGGGTGACTCTCCACTATGGAGCCCACCGCAGCATCGGCCAGGGCGTCGGCGTGCTGCCAGCTTCGCAGCCATCCTGGATCAGGCGAGCCGGTACAGTGCAGGGCGGTGCCCGCTGCCACCGCGTTGCCCGCTACGTCCGTCCACTCCGGACCATCGGCGACTACGGTGACCGCTACGCTCGGGTCGGCGAGCAGCCGCTGCACCGGCCGGTGCAAGGTGGGGCGACCCAGCACCACGACCTGCTCCGGGTACAGCGTCTCGAGCACCGGCGATCCCAGCAGCCACGGTCCGGCTACCAGCCCGTCGGGCCAGCCGGGGGCGGTGGGCTCGGCGATCAGTGGCAGGCCGGATGGGGCCGGTCCGGCCCGGTGACCGGCGATCACGAGCGTGCGTCGGCGCAGGTCCAGCTCCGCCTCGACACGGACCGGTGAGCCGGCCGCAACCGCGGTCCACGGCCCCTCACCCGGACGTCCGGCCGGCGCCTCTAGCCAGTCCGATCCAACCTCAGGCACCAGCGGCTCGCGCAGCGGCACGTTGAGGTGCACCGGGCCCGGAGCGCCACCCAGCGACCCGCGCGCGGCTGCCACCGCACGGTTCACCGCGGAGCGCCACTGTGCCGGCTGACCAAGTGACAGCGACGGCGCCGCACGTACCGCTGCGCCGAACAGGCCGGTTTGGTGCACCGTCTGGTTGGCTCCGGTGCCAACCAGCTCGGCCGGGCGGTCGGCGGTGACCGCGATCAGCGCGACCCCGGCATGGTGTGCTTCCAGCATCGCAGGGTGCAGGTTCGCGGCCGCGGTGCCCGAGGTGCACACCACCGGTACAGGCACACCGGAGCGCAGCGACATGCCCAGCGCCAGGAATGCCGCGGAGCGCTCGTCGATGCGGACGTGCAGAGTCAGCCGTCCAGCCTGCTCGGCCGCATGCAGGGCGAAAGACAGTGGCGCATTGCGCGATCCCGGGCAGAGCACCGCGCGCCGCACGCCGCACCGCACCAGCTCGTCGACCAGCACGGTGGCCAATGCAGTGGACGGGTTCACGAGTCGTGCACGCTATCGCGTGCTCGTGAGTGCGTAACAGCACCTGATACCCGTGCGGGTCGCGCGTTCCGTGGTGAAAATGGGGGTTGGCTGCTGTTGTGCGGGTGGATGATCGTGGTCTGGGCCTTTCGAGGGGGAGGGTGGTGGAGC
>JBOHGX010000483.1:0-6449 GCA_050700255.1 Pseudonocardiaceae bacterium | reverse complement strand
CGATATGTCTCCATGTCGGGGCAGGGACTGGGGGCAGGGACTGGGGGCGGACTGGGGGCGGGTCAGCGGGGTGGGTTGGTGGTGGAGCGCCAATTGACTGTGGGGCGCATGGCGGATAGGTCGGCTCGGGCGATGTGTTGCTCGACGATGCCGAACAGGGAATCGATGAGCGTGTCGGATAGCAGGTGCGGCGCCAAGCCCAGATCCATCAGGCCCGCGTGGACCACATTGTAATAGTGTGCGTCGAGCTCTACACGGGGATTGTCCAAATACTCGATCTCCACGTTCCCGGGAAAGCTGGCCGAGACGGTCTTGGCGATATCGCCGACCGACATTGTCTCGGTGATCTGGTTGAACACCCGAAACTCGCCAGGATCGGCCGGATTCTCGCAAGCCAACCGGATGCACTCGACAGTATCCCGGATGTCGATGATTCCCCTGGTCTGGCCGCCCGCCCCGTAGACGGTCAGTGGGTGCCCGAGCACTGCCTGAATGACGAATCGGTTGAGCACTGTCCCGAAGACGGCATCGTAGTCGAGCCGGGTGGCCAGCCGGGGGTCCCGCGCGGTCTGTTCAGTCTGCTGACCGTAGACCACTCCCTGGTTGAGGTCGGTCGCCCGCAATCCCCAAATCCGGCAACCGAACTCGATGTTGTGGCTGTCATGTACCTTCGTGAGATGGTAAAAGGAGCCCGGCTTCTTGGGATACAACATCCGATCCGTTCTACCGTTATGCTCGACGGTGAGCCAGCCCTCCTCGATGTCGATGTTCGGCGTGCCGTATTCCCCCATTGTGCCGAGCTTGACTAGGTGGATATCGCGATCCACCTCGGCGATCGCGAACATCACATTCAGGGTGCCGATCACGTTGTTCGACTGGGTGTACACGGCGTGCTTACGATCGATCATCGAATACGGAGCAGAGCGCTGCTCGGCATAATGCACGATCGCATCAGGACGAAACCGCTGGACCGTGTCGAGGGTGAACTCAGCATCGCACAGGTCCCCGACAAAGAGTTCGAGTTGGTGGCCGCAGACATCGCGCCACGCCTGTACCCGGTGGCGCAGCGGCTGGATGGGCACCAGACTTCGCAGGCCCAACTCGTCGTCGTAGGCGCGGCGGGCGAAGTTGTCCAGCACGGCAACGTCGTGGCCCCGGTCCGAGAGGTGCAGCGCAGTCGGCCAGCCGAGGTAACCGTCACCGCCGAGAACGAGTATCCGCACCGTGGTGCCTCCTGCCGGGCTGAGTGGATGCGTTTGCCTATCAGATGACCGGCGTGAGCACCAACAGCGGCTATCTCGGGGACGCCGATGCCGTCTGCGAAGATGCAGAGGTGCTCCGACGGCTCGCCAGTTCCCGACTAGCGCGGTTGTTCACCCGTTTCGCCGCGGGCACGGCAGTGTCCACGGCATGCAGCCAGCTGGCGTTCGTGCTGCTGTTCGGGGTTGCAGCAGCGTCGGCCATGGTCTCCGGGGCGGTGGCCTTCGTCGCCGGTGCGGTGCCGAACTTCCTTATCCACCGGTTCTGGACGTGGCGTCGCGGCGGTCCAGTGGGAATACGCCGGGAGCTGGTGCCCTACCTCGGGGTGATCATTGTCAGCGGCCTGGTGGCGATCGGCATGACCACCGGCGTCGACCGGTTGATCGGCGAGACCATCGACGACCGCGCGCTGCGCACCCTCGTCGTCGCGGTGGCCTTCAACGCCAGTTACGTTCCGCTTTTCATACTCAAGTTCGCGCTGCTGGACCGACTGGTCTTTGGCCGTGACGAAGCCACGCTGCGCCGGGTCGATCGCTCCCGCCACCAGGTGCCTACCATCACCCGGGCGTAGCGCATCCCGTACACCAGGTTGTTGCCCTTCTTGGTTGTGCCCGCGCTGCGGGCCCGCATCGTCATCGGCTGCTCCACTACCCGGTAGCCGTGCGAGATCACGCCCAACAGCAGCTCCGAGGCCTGGTACTGGGCCTGCGCCAGCGTGACAGCATCGGTGACCTCAGCGTTCATCGCGCGAAAGCCGAACGAGGTGTCAGTCAGCCGCTGCCGGGTCAGCGCGCGGGCCAAGGCCGCGAACACCCGCACCCCGAGGTGTCGCACCAGGTCGGAGGTCTCCTGGCGACCCAGCACTCGCGAACCGGTGACGAAGTCGGCCTCACCGTCGATCAACGGCTGCAACAGCAGCGGCAACTCGCCCAGGTCGTACTGCCCGTCGGCGTCGGTGGTGACGACGTAGCGGGCGCCACCACGACGGGCCAACCGGTAACCCAGCCGCAGCGCCGCGCCCTGACCCCGGTTGATCGTCGCCTGGCAGACTCGCGTGCCGTGCCGGCGGGCCACCTCGGCGGTGCCGTCGGTGCATCCGTCGACGATCACCAAGGTGTCCACCGGCAGACCACAGGTCGTGGAGGGCACCGCGTCGAGCACGGCGCCGATGCCTTCCTCCTCGTCGTAGGCCGCGATGATCACCACAATCGGGGCGAACCGTACCTCGCCCTCGGCCTGGGTGAAATCCCGCACCGTGGCGGTGTCCACCGGATCGGGATAGGGCTGCATCGGAGGTCTCAGCTTCAGCCGGGGGCCTGGCCTGCGCAGTGGTCCGGTGAGGGCAGTGATCCCCAAGACTCCGGCCATCGGCAGCAGTACCAGCCCCGGAAGCTGGTAGCGCCAGGAGAACTCGAAGGCCGCTGCGGTCACCAGCACGGTGATCCCGAGCCCGGACACCAGCAGGCTGGCAGCGCGGATCCCCGACCGGCGAGCGTTGCCGGCCCCGAAGCCGCCGAGCAGCCCCGCGGCCAGCGCCAGGCCAAGTAGCGGACCAGGTGCATACCCGACGGTGAGCTGGTAACCGCGCAGTACCGTGGCCAGTTCGGGGTCGACACTGATCGGGACGTCACCGAACTGACGCACCATCTCGGCGACCTGCTGCGGATTCCACCAGTACGGGTAGGAGATCTGGAAGTGCCACCGGTCCACCGGTACGTCATGTACGGCGTCGAGACGGACCGCGCGAAAGCCCTTCAGGAAGTCCTTACCCACCGCCATGGTGAGATCGAGCGGCTGGTTGACGAACACCAGGCGGGCGAAGGATGCCTGGATCGCGGCCATCGACTCGCCGGGCGGCAGTGTGACAGCTTTGACCGGGGACCCGGAGTGATGGGCGTAATAGTCGACTGCGAAGCGCTCGTCACGCGGCTCCGCCGGGCAGATGGCGCGTTCCCACGTCCCAGCCGGGATCCGCTCGCAGTCGGCGATGACCGCGGCGCGGCCGTAGAGCACGCTGTCGCTGCCACCGCTGATGCCCCAGCCACCGGTGGAGACCCGGTAGTAACCGGCGTATCCGGCGAGGAGCACCGCAAAGGCTGCGGCCATCGCCGCGGCCCGTAGCCCGATCTGCCGCCAACCCTTCCGGCTGCACCACAACGACCCGGCGACCACCAGGTAGGCCAGCGCCGGGATCAGCATGGTGATGCCCACCAGCCGCACGATGACCGCGATACCGATCAGGGCGCCGGCCCCGGCGGCGTGCCATGGGCTGGGCATCCCACGCCAGGTCAACACCCAGATGATCGCCACCAGCAGCGCCTGGAACCAGACGTCGGACATGATGTTGTGCTCGATCTGCAGCTGGTAGGCATCGAGCAGCACCGGCGCGGTCGCCAGCGCAGCCAGCCACCGGCGGGAACCGTGGCGCAGCAGCAGCAGATAGATCGCCACCGCAATGCCCAAGCCGAGCACGTGCTGCACGATTGCCACGCCGCGCAGCCCACCCAACGGCAGCACGATGCTGAGGATCAGGTGGTAGCCGATCGGGCGCAAACCGTTGGGACGCAGATCGTGGATGTTGTTCAGGTAGCTGAAGGAGTCGATGTAGAGGATCGCGGGCTGGTAGGCCAGCACGGTGAGCACCCGCAAGGCGGTACCCGCCGCGAGCAGCGCCAGCAGCGTCCAATGCAGACGCAGCCACTGCCGCGTGCGGGAGGCCACTGGTGCGCCGGATGTCGGGGCGCCAACGTCGGCGGGCGCCAACAGGTCGGTCACCGGCCCGGAGTGCACGCGTCGGTGCTGACTGTGCTGATTACCGTGTCGGCGACTGTGAAGTCCTTCCACACCGTCGCCAGCCCGTCGAGTAGCGACACCGACGGCCAATAGCCCAGCTGCTCGCGGGCGTGACAGATGTCGACGATCACCGCGGGCATTTCACCAGGCTTGGCCTCGACGTGTTCGGCGGGCAGCGCCGCGCCGGTGACCATGCGCGCCGCCTCCAGGAGGTCCAGCACGGTCACCGACTGGCCTGAGCCGATGATCGCAGTACCGGTGAAGCGCCGGTGCCAGGCCGAAACCACGGCCTGGCACACGTCGTCGACGTGTACCAGGTCGCGCCGCTGCAGCCCGTCCCCGTAGATCTGGACACCCCGGCCTGCCAATGCAGCGCGCATCATCCGCGCCACGATGCTGTCTTTGTGCTCCATCCCGGGGCCGTAGACGTTGGTGAAACGCAACGCGCAGGTGGCCATGCCGTAGGCGCCCGCGTAGCCGCACAGCAGCATCTCGCAGGCCGCCTTGGTGGCGCCGTAGGGAGTCAGTGGGCGCAGCGGTGCAGTCTCGTCCATCGTGGCGTAGCCGACGTCGCCGACCACTGCGTTGGTGGAGGCCATGATGAACCGCCGCACACCGGCCTGCCGGCAGTATTCGAGCAGATCCTGGGTCACCGCCACGTTCGCCTGGTATGTGGCGGCCGGGTGCTGCACCGAGCGCAACACTGAGGTGAGAGCGGCCAGGTGCACCACACCGGCCACATCCCCGCCGTCCAACGCCTCAGCGATCAGCCCTGGATCGGTGAGATCACCGACGACGCTGTGCACCGCCGAGTCGGGATGAGCCCTGCAGTCCACCACGGTGACCGGGTTGCCCCGGCCGATGAACGCGGCGACAGCGGCACGACCGACGAAACCGGCTCCCCCGGTGATCACGATCCGACCGGTGCAGGCTGGCGGAGTTGTCATCGGCGCGGAGCGTAGCCGGTGAACGAGCAGGCCAATTCGATGAGGGTTCGGGTGGCGAACCCGGTGCCACCCGCGTTGACCTCGTCATAGTCCGGTTCGGCCCGGGCCGGACCGGCGATGTCCAGGTGCGCCCAGGGCAGCTCTGCGGTGAACTCCCGCAGGAACAGCGCGGCGGTGATGCCCGCGGGGCCGGGAGGACACTGCCGGAGGTCGGCGACAGCACCAGATGCCCTTCAGTCTCTATCTCTGGGCTCACCTCAGCAGGGCGCCAGGCCAGCTCGAGCAGCCGCGGCGGGCGTGCCGATCCGCCGCCGACCGCGAGCACTCCCCCGAAACCGTGCTCGGCCAGCCAGTGCTGGTCACGCACCGTGGCCCGCAGGCCGGGCACGGTGGCCGCCAAGCGAGCAGCGGTGCCGGCGAGCCAAGCGGGGTCTTTGTGCCCGCTCGGGGTGTTGGCGAGGTCCCGGGCCAGGCCGGTGGCCCGGGCCAGCAGCTGTGCCCTGGCCACCGCGGTGATCAGTGGTTGCGGTGCCTGCCCGGGTGGCGTGACCAGCCGCACGGTGGTCGTCCCCGGTGATCGGCCCTGGCTGCTGATCCGGTAGCTGTGCGAACCCACCACGCAGCCCAGCGTCAGTGCCGCCGCCTGGTGGGCTGTCGTGCCGGGCGGCAGGTGCACCTGGACGGTGCGTGCGGGCCGCCGTCCGGCCGCGGCGTCGCCCGTCACTCGCGCCGAGCTGGCCCGGATCAGCGCAGCACCGGCCGCCCGCCAGTGCTGCGCGGTGCCCCGCCCGGTACCCACCAGCCACCCGTGATCGGGCCGCGCCCTGGGCAGGGGCACCAGGTGCACGGAGCCGGCGGTGGCGCGCACCCGGTACTGGGCCAGCCACTGCTCGTCCACCCCGAGCGTGCCTGCGCCGGGACCCAAGACCGGCGGGTCATCGTCCGCTGTGGACTTTGCAGAGGAGCAATGCCCAGCGGGGGATCGCCCATCTGGCGGCTGCTCACTCGGTGGATGGCCGACCAGGACGACATCTGGCACCCCGGGACCACGCCGCGTCTGGACCCGAACCTCGGCCAGGGCGGTGGGGACCTTCGGTGTCGCGGGCACTGATGTCTCCGGGTCGGTTCGTGGCGAGGCCCCGGCGCGCGCCTACCGGCGCTGACCGAGGCCACGGGACGAGGGACGC
The DNA here is from genome assembly GCA_050700255.1 of Pseudonocardiaceae bacterium. Classification (GTDB taxonomy): domain Bacteria; phylum Actinomycetota; class Actinomycetes; order Mycobacteriales; family Pseudonocardiaceae. The sequence goes on along the minus strand of JBOHGX010000483.1, from coordinate 262 downwards.
TGGATGCGGACCTTCACTCCACGACGGCTCGTAATGCCTCGCCAAGTTCGTCCGCCTCGTCCGCCGACATCTCGACGACGAGGCGTCCACCGCCCTCGAGGGGGACGCGCATCACGATGCCCCGTCCCTCCTTCGTCACCTCGAGGGGACCGTCGCCGGTCCGTGGCTTCATGGCCGCCATAGCGTGCTCCCTCCGTGCAACCGTGTCACCGCGGGTGGCCACGCAACAGCGGTGACCCCCTGCATTCTCCCCCATCGGTTC
>JBOHGX010000482.1:0-7480 GCA_050700255.1 Pseudonocardiaceae bacterium | reverse complement strand
GTGCGGGCCACCTGCCTTCCATCGGACGATCGAGAACTCGTCGAAGCTCGGCGGGCGTACCGCGGCCCATCATGATCCGATCACATCCCACCGATTCAAAGGTGTCGGACATCAGAACCACCTTTCGAGGATGAGCGCGAGGCCGTCCTCGGAGTTGCGCGCTGTGATCTCGTCGGCGCAGTCGAGCACAGCGGGATGGGCGTTGGCCATCGCCACCCCGCAGCCGGCCCATTGCAGCATCGCCAGGTCGTTGGGCATGTCGCCCAAGGCCAGCACGTCAGCTGGCGCAACGCCCAGCTCGCTGGCCAGCCGAGCCAGACCGGTGGCCTTGGTGACACCTGGAGCGGAGATCTCGATGAGGCCGTGGCCGGTGGAGAATGTGACGTTCAACGGGGCCCCGAGCTCGGCCCCGAGGATTTCCCGAACCGCGGCGGCCATCACGTCACTGGTCGCATCCGGCTGGCGGACCAGCAGTTTGATCGCGGACCGACCCAGCAGCACGTCGCGCGGCGCGGGCGCGGAATCCGCGCCGGGCCAGGGGTGGGTGTAGTCGGGTTCGGCAAGGAAGTCGTGGGATCCGTTGAGCGTGGCACTGCCGGTGGGCAGCTCAACGGCGAGCTTCGCACCCGGTAGCGCGGTGGCCACCACGTTCGCCGCATCCCGAAGCTGGAGTGGATCCAGCGTCGCCGAGTAGCTGACGCGGTCGGTGGCGGCGTCGTAGAGCACCGCGCCGTTGGCGCACACCGCGTACCCGGCATGTCCGAGTTGATCGACGATCGGCGGGATCCACCGCGGTGGCCGACCGGTGACCAGCACAAAAGGAACACCGGCGGCGAGCACCCGATGCACCGCGGCCCGGGTGCGCTGGGAGACCCGGTCGGTGGGATCCAGCAAAGTACCGTCCACGTCCGACGCAACCAACCGGGGCCTCTGCATAACTCGACCCTACGTTCCCGGCGTGTCCGCCCCCCTGCCCGGTGTGTCGGCCTCTCCTGCCCGGTGTGTCGGCCTCTCGTGCCCGGTGTGTCGTGCCGCCCTGCCCGGTGTGTCTGCCGCTGGTGCAGCTCAGCCAGCGGTGATCAGCTCGATGCCGCCCAGCGCGGGCCGCAGCGCCTCGGGAACACGCACCGAGCCGTCGGGCTGCTGGTGGTTCTCCAGGATGGCGACGATCCACCGAGTGGTGGCCAGCGTGCCGTTGAGGGTGGCGGCAACTTGGGGGCGCCCTGCGGGGTCCTCGGGGTCGCGGTACCGGATACCTAACCGGCGGGCCTGGAAAGTGGTGCAGTTCGAGGTTGAGGTCAGCTCGCGGTAGGCCCGCTGGGACGGCAGCCACGCCTCGCAGTCGAACTTGCGCGCCGCCGAGCTACCGAGATCGCCGGCCGCCACGTCGATCACCCGGTAGGGCACCTCGATCGCGGCCAGCATCTGCTCCTCCCAGGCCAGCAGGCGTTGGTGTTCAGTCTCAGCGCACTGTGGCTGGCAGTAGACGAACATCTCGACCTTGTCGAACTGGTGCACTCGGATGATGCCGCGGGTGTCCTTGCCGTAGGAACCGGCCTCGCGGCGGAAGCAGGACGACCAGCCGGCGTAACGCAATGGCCCGCCGGAAAGATCGATGATCTCCTCGGCGTGGTATCCGGCCAGCGGCACCTCCGAGGTCCCCACCAGGTAGAGGTCGTCGTCGCGCAACCGATACACCTCGGCCGCATGCGCGCCGAGGAAGCCGGTGCCGTCCATGATCTCCGGGCGGACCAGTACCGGCGGGATCATCAAAGTGAAACCGGATGCCACAGCCTGCGACGCGGCCAGCTGCAGCAGCCCGAGCTGAAGCTGCGCGCCGAGCCCGGTGAGGAAGTAGAACCGGGATCCGGAGACCTTCGCGCCACGCTCGGTATCGAACAAATCCAAAGCGGTGCCCAGCTCAAGATGGTCGCGCGGGTCGAAGTCCCATTCCGGTGGCTGCCCGACGTGCTTGAGCACGACGTAGTCGTCCTCCCCGCCGGTGGGAACCCCGTCAACGACCAGATTGGGCACGGCGCGGTGCGCGGACTCGATCTCCTGCTCCGCGCTGGCCTGCTCGGCTTCGGCGAGCTTGACGTCGGCAGCGAGCTGCTTGGCGTGCGCGAGCAACTCGTCACGTTCAGCACCGCGCGCCCGGCCGACCTGCTTGCCCAGAGCCTTCTGCTCGGCACGTAGCGAGTCGGCGGCGGCAACGGCCTTGCGGCGCCGCTCGTCAGCGGCGACCAGCGCATCGACGGCGGTCTCGGCTTCGCCGCGGGCACGCTGCGAGGCGCGTACCCGATCGGGGTCCTCCCGCAGCATCTTGAGGTCAATCATGGCCGGTCAGCCTAGTCCGCGCCGGTGAGAGAGCCCGGCGGCGGCCTCCAGCAGCATCCAGCCGGACAGTTGCACCGACAGATCCTGCTCGGCCAGTCCAGGCCTAGGTGGCCGGGCCGGGACCGTCCACTGCGGACCGAACACCGGTCCACCGTCGGCGATGATCCGGTTGGTCCAGGCCGCCTCGGCGGAGTCCAGCACCAGGCGCGCCGCCGTCCCGTCAGCCGGAACAGTGGCGGCGGCCAGCGCGAGGTAACGCGCCAAGATACCGGTGAACAACCCGCCGTCGCCTCCGCCGTGCCCACGCAAGACACCATCGTCGGTGAGGTGCTCAGCCACCGCGCTTACCGTTCGGTCGGCCTGCGCGAACCAGCGTGGCGCACCGGTGGCCGTGCCCAACTCGACGCAGGCTCCGAGCAGCACACCCTGGCAGTAGCTGTAAAAGGCCCGCTCGACGGTGCGCACTGAGCCGTCCGGATTCACCCGCGCCCCGTCGAAGACCAGGCCGGTGTTCGGGTCGATCAGGTGCTCGAGGATCCAGTCCACCAGGGATGCGGCGATGCCCAGATTTCCCCGCCGAGCGTAGAAGATCGCGGCGGGGCCGGTGGCCGGGACGTTGACGAAGTCATCACCGACCCGCCACCGCATCCCTCCGCTCGGACCCCGACCGGATCGCAACCGGTGCATGATCGCCTGCTCAGCACCGGGTCTGCGTATTCCCGCCTGCGCTGCGCTACGTTGCAACGCCAGACCCAGCCAGGCGATGTCGTCGTAGTAGTTGTTGACCCAGCCGGTGAGGTTGCGCAGCCGGATGCCGCGGACCAGCGCCGCTACGGTGTCCCGTCGCCACTGCGTCGCGGCGCGCTGGTAGGCGTCGAGCGTGCAGTCCAGCAGGTGCGCCTGCCACCAGTAATGCCACTGCACCGAGTAATGCCGCTGGACCGACCGCGCCGGCCAGCCGACTCGCCCCAGCCGAGCGCCAGGCAATCCCCACAGCCAGTGCAGGTGCCGGGTGTGCACCGCGCGCTCGGCCGCACCGGCCCTGGCGGCCCACACACTCACCAGGCACCTCCGAGGTCGGCATGCTGGCGGATCCAGGCATGCATGGCGATGCCGGCTGCGACACCGGCATTGATTGAGCGGGTGGAGCCGAACTGAGCGATCGAGACGGTCAACGCGGCCCCAGCCCGTGCCGCGGCAGTGAGACCCGGGCCCTCCTGCCCGAACAGCAACAGGCAACGCCGCGGAAGGCCCGCCGTCTCCAGCCGTCGCGCTCCAGGAGCATTGTCCACGGCTACCACGGTGAGGCCTTCCGCGGCGCCATGTGCGAGCAGCCCGGCGACGTCGTCATGGTGGCGCAGATGCTGGTAGCGGTCGGTGACCATGGCGCCCCGACGGTTCCACCGCCGGCGGCCCACGATGTGCACCTCGGCCGCAGCGAAAGCGTTCGCAGTGCGCACCACGGTGCCGATGTTGTGGTCGTGCCCGAAGTTCTCGATCGCGACGTGCAGCGGGTGGCGTCGGGCGTCGATATCGGCGACTACGGCGTCGCGGCGCCAGTAGCGGTAGGCGTCAACAACGTTGCGCCGATCACCGTCGCGCAACAACTCCGGGTCGTACCGCGGATCGTCCGGCCATGGCCCCACCCACGGCCCAACGCCAACAGAATCGCCCCACTCCGTGGGGCCTCGTGAGTGGCAAACAGTGTTATAGCACTCCTTCCCACTCACGAGAGCTCCCTGGAGCTCAGTACTGCGCGGTAGGGCAACCCGGCGGCTTCGACGGCTTCGCGGGCGCCGGTGTCCCGGTCCACCACGGTGGCCACCCCGACGACGTCCGCGCCGGCCTCGCGCAACGCCGCCACCGCGGTGAGCACCGAGGCACCGGTGGTGGAGGTGTCCTCGACAGCGAGTATGGAGCGGCCCGCGACGTCGGGACCCTCGATACGGCGCTGCATGCCGTGCTCCTTGACCGATTTGCGCACCACGAAGGCGTCGACGGGGCGGCCGGGTGCATGCAGCACCGCCGCGGCCACCGGGTCGGCGCCCAGGGTCAGACCGCCCACGGCCTGGTAGGACCAGTCGGAGGTCAGCTCGCGGATCAACTGCCCGATCAGCGGAGCGGCCTCGTGGTGCAGCGTGACGCGGCGCAGGTCCACGTAGTAGTCGGCCTGGGCGCCCGAGGACAGCGTGACCCGGCCGTGCACCACGGCCAGCTCCCGCACCAGGGCCGCCAGCCGAGTGCGCGCCGCTGCATCGGTACCTGTCACGATCGGACAGCGTGGCACAGTTCGCCCGCGGTCAGGAGGACCGGCTCGCTCAGGTGCGGCCACGCGCGGTGCGGCCGGTGACCCGGCGGACCAGGCCGCGGGGCAGCACGTCCACCAGCCCGACCAGGGCCCGGTACTGCAGCCCAGGCACCGAGAGGGTGCGCCCGCGCCGCAGGTCGGCCAGGCAGTCGCGGACGACGGCGTCGGGATCCAGCCAGAACGCCGAGGGCGTGCCTGCCATGTCGATGCCGGCCCGGGCATGGAACTCGGTACGAACGAAGCCCGGGCACAACGCGATCACTTGCACGCCGGTGCCCTGCAACGACATAGCCAGTCCCTCGGACAGCATCGTCACATAGGCCTTGCTCGCGCCGTAGGTGGTGCCGCGGCCGGGTATGAAGCCGGCCACGCTGGACACGTTGATCACCGCGCCCCTGCCCCGGCGCACCATGCCTGGCACCGCGGCGTGGGACAGCCGCAGCACGCTGGTCACGTTGACGTCCAGCTGGGTCTGCAAGTCCGCGATGTCGGCGTCGACGAACTCGGTGGCGGTGCCGAAGCCGGCATTGTTCACCAGCAGCTCCACTGGGTCTCCGTCGCGCAGCCGCTGCTCGACCCGCTCCCGCGCGGCGGCGTCGGCCAGATCGGCGGGCAGCACCTCCGTGCTCACCCCGCACCGGTGCGCCAGCTCCGCAGCCAACTGCTGCAGACGGCCCTGGTCCCTGGCGACGAGCACGAGGTCGTAACCCTCAGCGGCCAGCCTGCGCGCGAACGCAGCCCCCAGCCCAGCAGTGGGCCCCGTAACCAACGCAGTGCTCATGCTCGCAGGCTAGCCTCGTTCGGCCAGGGCTAGGGGGCCCGGCGGTAGGTGAGGCGGCGAAGCACTACCTCGGCTGGGCCTCGGTAGTTGCGGCGGGCCATTGCGTCGGCCAGCAGTACGGTCAGCGCCCAGGTCGCGGTGGCCAGGACGACGGTGGGCGCGAGCCCGAATCGGTTACCGAGGCCACCGCCGTAGGCGGCGAGCACCGCCACGAACACCACCGACTGCAGCAGGTAGCAGGTCATCGATCGCTGCCCGCAGGCTGCCAGCGCGGTGATCACCGGGCGGGGACGGTCCCGGTTGTGGTTGTGGGCCCAGATGGCGGTGAGCCCGGCGATCGCGGCGTAACCCACCCCGCCGGCGTAACCGGTCACGGCGTGCGCCACGCCCGCGAGCGCGGTCGCCACCACCGACGGCTCGGGCCACCACGAGGCCGCCATCAGCGCCATCGGCAGACCACCGGCGGCGGCCAGCCCCACGCCGAGCACCGCGACGCGGATCAGCAGCGGCCGGTGCCGCTCGGGCTCGTCGAGCAGCCGTCGCCGCCCCGCCCAGACTCCGAGCAGGAGCGCGGGCACCAGGCTGAAAACCGACAGGACGACGGTGAGCTGGAGCCATTCGATGGCCCGGATCCCGGCTGCGGCCAGCGGATCGGTGATGGACATCGACGGCAGGAATGACCCCGAGCCTTCGGGCCCCGGCAGGGTCTGCAGCGCACCGAACGCCATGATCGGCACTGTCCACACGCCCACCATGATCAGCAGCTTCTCGTCACCGGCGCGGATCAGCAGCCCGGCCAGCACGACGGCGAGCAAGCCGTAGGCACCGATGATATCGCCGGAGAACAGCAGCAGCGCATGCAGGAACCCGAAGAGGATCATCCACCAGCCCCGACGGCGCACGACCTTGCGGACAGCCACCTCGTTGACGCCCTTGCTGGTGTGCCGCCGCCACAACTGCACGATGCCGTAGCCGAACAAGAAGGCGAACATCGGATACGCGCGGCCGTCCACAAAGGTCATCTGGACCAGCACGACCAGCCGCTCAGCGGTCGACTCGGGGATGGGGTAACCGCGCACGCCGATAGGGCGCCCGTACAGGTAGAGGTGAGCGTTGGCCAGCGCGATCAGCAGCAGCATCGCCCCCCGCGCCAGGTCCGGCGCGAGCGAGCGCGCCGATACCGCGATTGCGCCGATCGCCACTAGCCCGGCCCGCTGGTGGATGCAGTGATCAGCGCGGCGGGCATGGTCCGACGCTAGTACCCGACGAGCCTGAGCCGATTACCGAGACGTTGCGCGATGACGCCTAGTCCACGGAATCGGTGATTTCTGCAGGTTGGTTGGCCGCTACGGTGTCGTCGCCGTCGAGTAGATCGGCGATCTCGTCGAGGGCGCGCAGCAGGCGCTCCAGCCGGGCGGGCGTGGTAGCGGCCGGGGCCGCGGCCAGCACCCAGCTCTGTTCCATCCAGATGACCGGAATATCCCCGCCCACCGCATCGCAGGCGAAGACCAGTTCGGGAGTGATCAGCGGGCGGATCCGAGCCGGGTCGGTGACAAAGGCGGCCCGCTCACCCACCGGACCGAGCGTTTCCAGGTCGGGATCATTCGGCAACGGCTGATCCGGCAACCATAGCTCCGCCACCAGATCGCCGGCGTGGATCCGCCGCTGCACCGCGACCACCACGCTGGAGACCTGGCCGCCCTGCTCGCGGTCGAACACCCGTACCCAACGACGGCCAAGTGGCGTGACCAGGCTGCCGAACACCAGGTCTCGGGCCATCCCCGCGCCGCCCCGCGCGATCACGCCGTGGCGCCAGCGATCGGCCAGCACGGGGTCGGACAGCACGAACCGCCACCCGCGTAGCGCCGCCCAGCGACGCCGCTCCCGTTGGTGAGCGGTACGGCGCCGGTGGTCGATAGCCAGCAGCGCCGAACCCGCGGCAGCGGCCAGCCCAGCAATCACGAACCACACCCACGGTGACACCGGGCGAGCGTAGTCCGGCACCGCCCCATTCCGCTGAGCACACGCCGCACCGCTCCAGTCCCGACATGGAG
>JBOHGX010000481.1:0-5967 GCA_050700255.1 Pseudonocardiaceae bacterium | reverse complement strand
ACTCCGACGAGCTCAGCCAGCAACTCGTCGCTCGTCACAAGCACCAGCCGCGGAGTGAAACAGCGCCTAGCTCCCAGGGCCAGCTATCGCCGGCGCCTTCCTCATATCCCAGACGCGGGCCGCGGGTTCCACACGGTGGCGGGCACACTGATCGTCGTATGGAACTCTCCCGACCAACGTGGCAGCATGTTTGAGCACAATCCTGACTGCAATGAGCAGCGCCAGGCCACCCCTCGACCCCACCTAGTGCACCCTGCATAGCATGTCGCTCCCTTCGACAAGGGTGCCGCTCAACCTATGGCCAGACCAACTGGTCAGGCTCATCCGACGGCCACGGTGGGCCCGCGCTCGTTCGGAGCTCTAGCTGGCGGCCCGCAAATTCTTCTCGCTAGGCCGCTGCTGACCGATTTCATCGGGCTCCGGTTGCTTCCTGGGCTTCGGCGTAGTTACGAGACCGAAGAGTGAGACGGCGAACAGAGCAGCGAGAACCCACAACGGGATCTGGAGCCAGAGAGGCGACGAGACCCACGCCCACACCCCGAAGCCTCCCGCACCTAGAGTGGCCAGGAAGATCGAGTTCCACTGTCGCTTGGAACCCATCGCCTCACATTCCTCGCATACCATCTGGCCTATAAGTTCGTCTACGTGATCGACGAGTACCTGTCTGCTCGCACTCTCGTCGGGGAGCTTCTCCAACAGTGCTAGGTGACCCTCGACCTTGCTCTGCAGCAGGTTCGCCCTGCTACGGACGTTAGCGATCTTCCCTACTCCAGCAAGCGCCGCAACTCCCTGCGCTATCCCAGTAACGACGTCCATGGCTCCCTCATGCATCCCACCCTGTGAATGACATCACTGTAACCATCGGCCCTCACAACTTACGGTCGCCTGCGCCAAACGGCCCGACGGCAGTGGCCAACGGTCGAACGCCGAGGAGCAGCCACATCCACGACCCCATTACAGCGATGCCTCCGGCGGGCCTCGGCTCCGGGATGGCCAAGGGCTGGTTCCAAAGTGGGTCACCAGCTGCGCAGGTATCCCGCCACGTCAGCTCCCGAGGCGTAGCAGACCAGGGGGAGGGGTCCATGTCGTTCAGCCGCCGGGTGCTCCACATGGACCCCTCCCCCTGGCCCGCTCCAAGGCAAGCTCGCCGACGCGACGGGATACCTACTGTTCGCCCTCTCATGTCCTGCGGCAGGTCGGCACACCTCGTGCTCCCGATGATCTTAATTCGTGCTCCTCGCGTGCCCGTCCCCACGGGGACTCACGGGGAACCACAGGCTATGACGGACAGAAGTCACTGACCGTGAACGGGACCGCTTTACAGCTCACGCTGTGTGACAGTCCGCACCTTTGCAAGGCGGGGGTTGAGGGTTCGAGTCCCTTCGTCTCCACCGTTGCGACCAGCGGCGATAGCGACCCAATGATCATTTATCCTACGGCGTGGCGTCGTCCCACCGGAACGCTGCAAGACGTCGTGCTCGTCCCAGCGCGGCTGGGTCGGGCTCCGCGTCGCCTGCTGGACCCGACCTCAAGGGGCTAGCCGGCCTAGGGCGGGTAGGAAGCGGCCGACGTGCGCGGCGTAGCGCTGGTAAGCCTCGCCGTGGACTTGGCGCAGGTGGGGTTCTTCGACCAACCGGGTTTGGACCTGTAGCGCGGCCAGACAGATCAGGACCCCGACGGCGGCTAGCGGAGTCGGGACGAGCAGGCCGAGGGTGAGCGAGCAGGCGAGCAGGCTGGTGTAGGTGGGGTTGCGGACCAGCCGAAACGGTCCGCTGGTGATCAGCCGGGTGGGATGTTGGGGGTCGATCCCGGTTCGCCAGGCCTCTCCCATGACCCATTGCGAGCCTACGGCCAGAGCCAGGCTCGCAGTGAATACGACGCTAGCGGCAATGATCAGGACGATGGGCTGCCCGGGCAGCACCAGTGGGTGCACAGCGCCGGTGAGAGCGAGAGCCGGATTACCCACGTCGAGGCCGCAGCCGAGCAGGAACAGCAGGTTCGCGGACTGTTCCCAGCGGGTGGAGCCCAGACTGGCCAGCCACGCGGAGCGGCCGGTGCGGCGACGGAGCAGGACTGGTTGCACGACGAACACGATCAGCAGGTAGAGCAGTCCCATGGTCAGGGCTAGCGCGGTGTACAAGCCCGGAGGGTCCGCCTCCGATGACAGCCACCTGGCCAGCAGAGCCATCCAGACACACTCCTCGTCAGCTGATGATGACTTCGCTGCAAAGAAACGTTGGTGAGCCGCTGCATCTACGGCACGAGCACCGTCCGCTGTTCGTGCTGCCTACGCCGCCCGTACCGGGTCATACCCCGCGGCTTGTACACCGCCAGCGTTGTGGCCATGAGCAACACCAGCAAGCCGGCACCGGCGTGGAGCACGTGAGTGGGATTCCTCAGGTCGCCGAGATCGGCACTGGACAATGTCGTCTCTGCTGCTACGCCCGCGAAGTAGCTGATTGACTGCGTATACAACAGCAAGACGATGGTGGCAAGGATGTTTAGCAGGAGTTTGAAAAGGACCCAATAGTGCCGGAATAAGCCCCACGTGGTGCCCAGTGACGAGACAAGGCCGGTGAGCAGCGAAGCGAGGGCCAACGGGACGATGACGAACCAGGCGCTCAACTCCATCATGAGATAGGCGGCACGCACCATCTGAGCATCCTGACTGGTCAGCCCGGCGACGGCGAGAGCTAGGTAAACAGCGACCGCGCCGAGCCAGCCGACCGAGAAAGTGACATGCGCGGTGAGCGCGAACTTGCGGAGGCGGAGTGTCATGGTCATCCGCGGCCACCCTTGGGCGGTGTGTGGCCACCAAGGTCACCGCCGGACGGTGTGTGGTCTTCTGTGACGACGCTGGAGAGCGGTGTGTCGCCACCAGGGCCACCAGACGGTGTGTGGCGACCAGGGCCGTGGCTACCACCGATGCCGGCGAACATCATGATGACAAACAGCAGGACCAGGACGATCGCGATGATCCCAGACACCTTCACCCAGCGTGGTGTGCCGGTGGTCGATTCGCGGTCGGGGCCCACGCCGGTGTCGGGGGGCGGGTCAGCCATGTGCGTCTCCTCTGTCACGCGTGGTTGTCAAGGGTTTCGTTCATGACGGCAACAGTTATCGAGACAGTACGCCTATCTATAGGCAGAGTGTATCGACATCGTCGTCACGTATACTGGGGTGGTGCCGAAGCTGTGGAACGAGACGATCGAGGCGCACCGCCACGCGGTGCGCGACGCGATCCTGAACACCACTTGGGCGCTGGTGGCCGAGTGCGGGCTGCTGTCGGTGACGATGTCGCAGATCGCCGAGAAGACCGGCATCGGACGTGCGACGCTGTACAAGTACTTCCCAGACGTCGAAGCGATCCTGCTCGCCTGGCACCAACGTCACGTCACCGGCCACCTCGAACATCTCGCCGAACTCCGCGACCGTGCCGGCGACGCCGGCGAGCGGCTCGAAGCGGTGCTCGAGGCCTACGCGCTCATCTCGCACCACCGCGAGCACCACGGCACCGAACTCGCGGCACTCCTGCATCGAGGCGAGTACGTCGCCCGGGCGCAGCAGCAGCTCATCGACTTGATCCGAAACCTGCTGACCGAGGTCGCGCAGACCGGCAACCTCCGGGATGATGTCGCGCTTGACGAGCTGGCGAGCTACTGCCTCCACGCCCTCACAGCAGCCAGCAGCCTGCCGTCCAAGGCCGCAGTCCACCGGCTCGTCACGGTCACTCTGGCGGGGTTGCGCCCCCCGCGCTGACTCGTTCTGATAACGACTGTCATGCACCTGACACCTCATCGACAGTGGCTCACAACCGTGCAGTCAGCTCCCCTCCAAGCGAGTAGCGACGCGAAGCGTTCAACGGGAGGTAGGCGGTATATGGCCCACCGGTGCGATCGAGTGGTTGTGGTGGACAGCTTCGCGCTGTCGCCCACGATCAGAGCTTGGCGAGGCGGTGGACGGCGGCGAGTCCTTCGGCGGTTCCGGGCCAGTGCCGGGTGAGGGCGGCGGGGCCAGCGCGGCGGACGACAGAGCGCAGAACGAGCGCGACGATGATGGCGTCGTCGGCGTAGCCCAGGACCGGAATGAAGTCCGGGACGATGTCGATGGGCAAGGCCAGGTAGCCCAGTAGCAGCCAGAGGCGGATCCGGACGCCGCGGGGCAGGTTGGGGTCGGTGGCCAAACGGCGCAACAGCCTGATCACGTCGGGCAGCAGTCGTAGGGCATCACGCAGGCGGGTGTGCTCGGGCGTAGCTCGCCAGAGCACGAGCAGCAGGAGCAGCCAGAGCAGCAGCAACCCGGCCAGGACGCCGAGCAGGGTCTGCCACCACATTTCAGGCCGCCGCAGGTGGTGGCTGATCGTCGTCGGTCTGCTTGATGAGGTGGCCGTAGATGGTGGTGCGGGGGACGCCGAGCACCCCGTCGACACTAGCCAGCGGCAGGATTTGCCGTCGTTGATTCGCGACGCGAGTTGTCAACAGGCGCCACCTGTGGTGCGCCGGTTGTTGCACAGCAGGTCGCTGACGACCGCCGACGCCTGACCTGTGCCCATCCTGGTGGCATCACACCGAGGCGATGGCGGTGGCGGGCTGCTGCAGGCGGCTGGTGCGGTCGAGTGCGTTGACACCCGCTGCGCAGAGCAGCCCGATGCCGGCTAGGGCCAGCCAGGGCAGCGCTGGTAGGCCTGTGGCGTGGCCTAGGTCCAGTGCGGTGCCGGTGAGCAGGTTTCCGAGCAGGATCCCGATCCCGCACACGGTGTTGTACAGGCCGTAGTGGGTGGCGACCAGCCGGTTGTTGGACAGGGTGACGATGGTGTCCATCTCGAAGGGGAACACGATGATGGTGCCCAGGGCCAGCAGGGCCGCGGAGAGCACCAGCGGCGCCAGCAGCACCGCGGTGGTCAGTGTGGTGGCGCCGGGGGCGGCGGCCGCGGTGGTCAGCGGCGGCACGAACGCCGCGGCCATCAGGCCCAGGCCCACCACCAGGCAGCGGCCCGGGCCCCACCGGTGGCGGCACCAGGCCGTGATCCGCATCTGCCCGGCGATGGCCAGCAGGCCTGAGACCGCGAACAGGGCGGCCACCCCGACCGTGCCGGCCACGCCGCTGCCGGCGAGGCGACGGACCTCCAGCGGTAGCGCGAGGTAGACCTGAAAGGCCAGCACGTAGCTGCCGATCATCGCGATCGAGAACAGCACGAAGGAGCAATTGGCCAGCACCGAGCGCCACTTCGTGAGCACCGAGCTTGGACGGCCATCGACGGTGTCGCCGCCGTGGCGCTGCGGCAGGGCACGGAACTGCGCAATGCTGAGCACCGCGAACACCCCGGCCGCCACCGCACACGTGAGCCGGAAGTCAATCCCGGTCAGCACCAGGCCCAGCAGCGGGCCCAGCAGGATCCCGGCCTGGTAGAAGATGTTGAACAGCGCGAAGGCCTCCACCCGCCGCTGGCCGGCGTCGTGGGCGAGGTAGGCCCGGACCGCGGGGTTAAACAGCGCCCCGGCGAAACCGATGGCGGCCGAGGCCACGATCAGCGCCGACACCGAGTCCACCAGGCCCAGCAACCCGAACCCAGCGGTGCGCAGCACGCAGCCCGCCACGATCAGCGGTTTGTAGCCCAGCCGGTCGGCCAGCGTGCCACCGATGAGGAACATGCCCTGCTGGGAGAAATTCCGCACACCCAGCACCAGCCCGACCATCCACACCGCCAGCCCGAGATCACCGGCCAGGTACCCGGCCAGGTACGGGATGAGCATGTAGAAGCCGAGGTTGATGCCGAACTGGTTGACCACCAGCAGCTGCACCGGCCGGTCAAAAGAACGGAACTGCGCGATCGCGCGCATCAGCGGCCCTGCTGCCCGGCCGTGGGGTCGAGCACCCGGCGACACCGGGTCCAGCGGGTGACCTCGCGTTCGGTGGGGTAGGTGATCTCATCGGGTTCGGTGGGCAGGTGAGCGGTCAGCAGCCCAT
>JBOHGX010000480.1:0-2168 GCA_050700255.1 Pseudonocardiaceae bacterium | reverse complement strand
CTGCTACACCGGGCCAGAGCCGCGGTCCGCACGACACTGGTCCCCCACCTCGACGACCTAGGCCTCCCCGATCTCGTGCCCGCCTAACCCCCCAACCCCCGCGTGTCCGCTCCACATGCACGCTGTGTCCGACCCTCATGCGCAGGGTGCGGACTGACCAATCAACAGTCTGGGTAATGGGACGATGCATCATTCATCCGGAGAGGAGAGGCGGCAATGGCGCTCGTCGACAACGCGGTGTACACGCAGGGCCGACGCTGCGAGGCGCCGACGTCGCTGGAGACGACCTATGAACTGCTCCGCGACCACAGCGCACACGACGGCGGGAGCTGTCTGGCCTGGATCGGGCTCTACCGGCCCGACGAGCAGGAGATCGCCTCGGTGGCCGCCGAGTTCGGCTTGCACGAGCTGACCGTCGAGGACGCGGTGCTCGCCCACCAGCGGCCGAAGCTGGAGCGCTACGGCGACACCCTGTTCGTGGTGCTGCGCCCGGCCCGTTATGTCGATCCTGTCGAGGTGGTGGAGATCGGCGAGGTGCACGTGTTCATGGGCAAGGACTTCGTCGTCACCGTCCGGCATGCCGCCGAACCGGACCTGGCCGAGGTCCGCCAACGCCTGGAGACCGACCCCGAGCTGCTCAAGCGGGGAGCGCTGGCGGTGCTCTACGCGATCCTGGACCGGATCGAGGACGACTACATTCCCGTGCTGCTCGGGCTGCGCAAGGACATCGACGAGATCGAAGACCAGGTGTTCAGCGGGGAGCCCACCGTGTCGCGGCGGATATACCAGCTGTCCAGGGAGGTGATCGAGTTCCAGCGGGCCTGCGAGCCGCTGCTGGACGTGCTGGAATCCCTAATCAACGGGGTGGATGACTGGTCGATGGACGTGGAGCTGCAACGTCAGCTGCGCGACGTGCAGGATCACGCGGTGCACGTGGTGGAGCGGGTGGACGCCTTCCGGCAGCTACTCGGCAACGCCTTGACTGTCAACTCCACCCTGGTCGCACAACGGCAGAATGAGCAGACCGCCAAGCTCACCGAGGCGAGCCTGGCACAGAGCGAGGAGGTTAAGAAGATCTCCTCGTGGGCGGCGATCCTGTTCGCGCCGAGCGTGGTCGGAACCATCTACGGGATGAACTTCACTCATATACCGGAGCTGAAGTGGACCCTGGGCTACCCCATGGCGCTGGGGCTGATGCTGCTCGTCGCAGTGCTGCTGTATGTGCTGTTTCGCCGGCGCGGATGGCTTTAGCCGCTATCTGCCCGCAGCTGGCTGCACCTCGCAGTCTGGGCCTGGGTAGACCAAGCGTTCGCGGCCATCGTCGAACCGGACGAGGTAGGGCGGCTGGCCGTCGGGGCCTCGCACCTCCACCACGTCGCCCATGCGGTCGGGCCGGTTGACGGTACGGCTATGCACGCACAGCCGGTCTCCAATGCTCGCTCGCATGCTGGATCACCTCGCTGGCACAGGTTGATTGTTACTACACCAGGCTCGACGCTAGGCCTGTCGGCGTCTTAGCTCAACCACCGAGTCGGTTGAGTTACCGCGCAGTCACCAGCCGTGCGAACACACTGCGCGATGCGACCAGGGATGATGGGCGGGTGCCTACGCTGCATCCGCCGCTGCGGATCGGCCCTTATCAGGTCGATCCGCCGGTCGTGCTCGCGCCGATGGCCGGGATCACCAACGTGGCCTTCCGGCGGCTGTGCCGGGAGCACGGAGCGGGGTTGTACGTCTGCGAGATGATCACCAGCCGCGCGCTGGTGGAACGGCACCCCAGCACCCTACGGATGATCAGCTTCGACGCCGCGGAGCAGCCCCGCTCGATGCAGCTGTACGGGGTCGATCCGGTGACGGTCCGCAAAGCTGTGGAGATGGTGCGCGACGAGGACCTCGCCGATCACATCGACCTCAACTTCGGTTGCCCGGTGCCGAAGGTCACCCGCCGAGGGGGCGGTGCCGCGCTGCCCTACAAACGGGCCCTGTTCGGCGAGATCGTCGGCTGCGCGGTCGAGGCGGCCGGGCACCTGCCGGTCACGGTGAAGTTCCGGATCGGCATCGACGATGAGCACCGCACATTCCTCGACGCCGGTCGGATCGCCGAACAAGCCGGGGTGGCCGCGGTGGCCCTGCACGCGCGCACCGCCGCGCAGCGCTACTCGGGCACC
>JBOHGX010000479.1:0-18162 GCA_050700255.1 Pseudonocardiaceae bacterium | reverse complement strand
CCCGATCCCTGCCTGATGCCCGTGACATCGTCGACGAGCTCACCGGCCGCCACGTCAAACTCAACCTTGGCGACTCGGTCCACGATCCCACCGACCCGGTCGGGCGGCGGCTGTTCAACGTCCTGGCCATGGTCGCCGAGTCGGACTTGATCAAAATGAGGACCGGGAGGGGCATGAAGGTCGCCCGCGCCAAGGGCCGGCTGTGTGGCAAGAAGCCCAAGCTCAGCCCGCGACAGGAATCTCATCTCGTCGCGCTGCACCACGCCGGCACCCACACCAGCGCCGAGCTCGCCGAGCTGTTCTCCGTTGCCCGGTCCACCGTCTACCGCGCGATCGAACGCGCCCGCACGCCGACAGCTACAGCAGAGTCATGACCGCCACCTTGCACTTCGGGCCAGCTTCGGGAGATCCGGGCCAGGAAGGGTGTGCGCCGTGCCGGAGCGCCACGTGCCCCGGAGCTTCACGCGTACGCGCGGGTTGGCTTCGATGTTGCGCACGTAGTTCGCGCGGCGACCGTGCTCGGCGACCAGCCAAGAGGTGTTGCCGTCGAGCCGGTATGCGACCGGGGTCTGTCGGGGTTGGCCGGATATGCGGCCGGTCGTCTCGAGGATCGCGTAGCTGGGCGGCGCGAGCCGCAGGGCGACGGCTGCCTTGACGATCGGGTTGACAAGGTATTTGCCGAGCGCGGTGGTGAAGCGGCGCTTGTCCATCGCGTCGGCCCTATCCGGCTGCCGTAGCGCGGGGCAGCACCGCGAGCTTCGACTCGATGCGGAGAAGTCGGTGGTGTGGACGTACACCTTCTCGCGGGGGGAGTCCCCGCGCGCGTAGTCCTTCGACAGCGGGGGGCGTTCGTAAGACCGCTCACGCTCGGCGCCGAGCAGCAACACGCGCCCGTCAAAACCCGCCTGACGCAGCGTCTCGGCGGCCCTCGCTCCCGCCAGGCTCGCTCCCACAATCGCGAATGTCTGGTTGCTACTCATCTCGGACTCCTTTCAATTAGCGTCGCTGGCGGCTGACCCGGAGGCGGCGGGCTCCAGGCGGACGCAGCAGTGAGGTGGGGCAGGGTCCAGGTGGGCGGTCAGTCCCGCTGGATGCCGGTAGTGCGAGGAGGTGGGAAGCCGCGGTCACCGGCGAGCCGGTGCCACCAGAAGCCGAGCAAGAAGCCCGGGCCGAGCGGGGAACTCGCCCAGGTCGTGGCGGCCGCACTGGCCAGGGCATTTCGATGGAGCGGCGCGCTTGGCTTCAGCGTTGCACCGTATCGAGAAGACCCTGTTGGCTGGGCGTCGGGCGGTTGCCCTCCGAGGTCGCCGACCGGCTGCGAGCTCTGGTCGCGTCCGGCACGACGTGCAGGAGGACGGCGACCCGGGCGTCGACGTGCGTACGTGGGCGGGGGCGGTCACGGGCGCGCGCAGTCCGTTGATCAGCTCCTGCTTCTCGGCATCGGGATGGACGACGATGTCACGCGTGGGACGGGGTGTGGATGGTCACGCTGGATCGGTTGGTGAACGTTCTCGCTGGAAGTGGTGCGCGGCTGTGCTGCTGCCCGCAGTCGCGGGAGGTGATGTTGGGCAGCGTGGTGTTGCACGACCCGACTGATGCTCGGGTGGCTACCGGTGACGTGTTCCTGGCGGTCGGGGTGGAATCGCCGACCACGGCGGTGCGCTTGGCGGGGCGGGCCCACGCGGTGGCGGTGTTGGTGCGCGGGACTGCGCCACTCGACAAGGAAGCTGTGTGCGCGGCGCAGGAGTGCGGGGTCGCGGTGGTGCTCGTGGACTCCGCGGTGTCGTGGGGCCAGCTGTCCGGGGTGGCCTACGGGCTGGTGCTGGAAGGGCGGGAGACCGCCGCGGGGCGTGGGCCGACCGACTTGTTCGCGCTGGCGGACGCCCTCGCGGTCGCGGTCGGCGGTGCCGTGGTGATCGAGGATCAGTTGTCGCGGGTGTTGGCCTATTCGAACCTCCAACACGGTGTGGACCGGGTGCGGTTGGAGACGATCATGGGGAGGCGGCTGCCGGACACGGTTCGGGGGGTGTTTGCCGAGCGGGGGGTGTTCGCGCACCTGGCGGCGTCGGACGAACCGTTGTTCGTGGAGCCGTCGGAACGCCATGGGTTCCATGGCCGCATGGTGGTCGCGGTACGCGCCGGGCGGGAGCTCCTCGGGTCGCTCTGGGTGGAATCGGACACGCCGTTGACCGGCCATCGCCGGACCATTCTCGAGGACGGGGCGCGCACCGCTGCGCTGCACCTGTTGCGGTCGCGGGCCAGCGCAGACCTGGAGCGCCAGGTCGAGTCAGATCTTGTGATCCGGTTGTTGGAGGGCACGGCGGATGCGTTGGCCATGATCAGTCAGCTCGGTCTGCCGCAGGGGAACTTCCGGGTCATCGCGCTGCAGGCCCACGTGGGCGATGAGAGGCATGCTGGGGTCCTGTTGGCCTTCGAACGAGCGACCACCGGTTTCGGCTGGTCGCGGCAGGGTCGCAGCGCACTGTTCGGCCCCACCGTCTACACGATGTGGCCGTGCGGGGACGATGACATTGCACGAGCGCGCAGCTGGATCGACACCGTGGTCACCGAGTTGCCGACACACGTGACCGTGTCTGCCGGTATCGGCGGGCCTGCCGGTGCCGCGGCGCTGCCTGCGAGTCGTCAGGAAGCCGACGAGAGCTTGGCACTGCACGCGGCCCGGCCAGACACGGCCACCGTGGTCTATGACGAGTCGTGGGACGAGATCCTGCTCCAGCGCCTGCGCGTGGCCGCATCGTCGGGGCGCGCGCCGACCCGCGGGCCCATCGTGGAGCTGCGTCGCCACGACGCCGAGCACGCCACCCGCTATATCGAGACGTTGAGGGCCTGGTTGCAAGCTCAAGGAGACGTGGGAGAAGCGGCGCGCCGACTGGAGGTGCACCCGAACACCGTCCGGTACCGGCTGCGGAAGATGGCCGAGGCCACGAATCTCGAGCTGGATCGGCCCGACAAGCGCCTGGCGATGATCATCGCCCTCGCGGCCACCGACCACGAGGCGCCCTGACCCCAGAACCCTCTTGTGGGGCCCGACAGATTCCGCCCACCCATTTGTCCATCCTGTACAGACCTTTCCGGGTCGGCCGGGGCCATCCTGAACACAGCGAGGCCAGACACGACACCCGCCCCAGACGGTCGCGGGACGCCACGGGCGCGAGGCACAACGACCGGTGAGTCCTTCGCGCTCTTTCTCGACCAGATCATGACACGGAGTTTTCGAAACATCGAGGGGAGAGTGATCGTCATGAGCGATGCCGGACCGATATGGCTGACCCGGCAGGGCTGCGCGCACGTCAGGGACGAGTTAAACCAACTGCTTCTCGCGTATCACTCAGCCCAGTACCACCACAACGACCACGACGGCCCCGAAGCTCGGGACCAGCAAGATTGGCGAGAGAGGCGAATCCGGCAACTTCAAGAGCTGCTGCTCACCGCCGAAGTCGGCGCGCAGCCACCCGATGACGGGGTCGCCGAGCCCGGCATGGTGCTCACCGTGCGCTACGCCGATCGGGACGACACCGAAACGTTCCTGCTCGCCAACCGCGAGGCCCATGTGTGCGAGACCATGGAGGGGTACTCGAACACCCAGCCAGCCAGCGCTGCCGAGCCCCGGAAATGGTCGCCCCGCACCTGCGGATACGCCACCCAAACTATATCGTGCTACGATAAATCAGCAGCCTGACACTGAGATGTGGCAGGTCGAGCGGCCGCCCCGAGGAGGTGCGTCGTGCTCAGTGATCACGAGCGCAAGACACTGCGTGACGTCGAACGCCAGCTCATGTTTGAAGACCCCGAGTTTGCCCGGTCCTTTGACGCTCACGAGCAGCACCTGCCGCGCGGTCATCACCGGCTGGCCGCCAAGATCGCGATCGTGGTCGCGGTGCTGCTGAGCGCACTCCTGAGCGCTCTCCTGCTGGTAACCGGGTTGTTGAGCGGCGCGCTGACGTTCGCTGCCGTGACTGGGCTGATCTGGGCGGCATGGCGGTATTCGGATGGCACCAGCTGGCGGGCGACGTGATGGCCCGGGCACGCGGAAACAAGAACGGTCAGTGAGATAACGGGGCCTGTCGATCGCCGAGAATTCGGGTTAGCCGGCCCGTGGATGGAACGCCGGAGGGCGAGATGATCACAATCTATGTACTGATCGCGGTCGTGGCCCTGGGCCTGCTGGTGCTCGGGGCGAGCGTTCGTGTCATCACCCAGTTCGAGCGCGGTGTTGTCTTCCGTTTCGGTCGAGTCCGCGCCGCGATCCGCGGTCCAGGGCTCGCCGTGATCGTGCCGATCGCCGACCGCCTGCACAAGGTCAACATGCAGATCGTCACCATGCCGGTGCCCGCCCAGGAGGGCATCACCCGCGACAACGTCACCGTCCGCGTCGACGCCGTCGTCTACTACAAGGTCGTCGACCCGGTGAAGGTGACCGTCGACGTGCAGAACTACGACTCCGCCATCGGCCAGGTCGCGCAGGCGTCACTGCGCTCCATTATCGGCAAGAGCGACCTGGACGACCTGCTGTCCAACCGGGAGCGACTCAACCAGGGCCTGGAACTCCTGATCGACAGTCCTGCTCTGGACTGGGGCGTGCACATCGACCGCGTCGAGATCAAAGACGTTGCATTACCGGAGTCGATGAAGCGATCCATGTCACGCCAGGCCGAAGCCGAACGGGAACGGCGCGCCCGCGTGATCACCGCCGACGGTGAGCTGCAGGCCTCGGAGAAGCTGGCCCAGGCCGCCGAAGCGATGGCCGTGCACCCCGCCGCGCTGCAACTTCGTCTGCTGCAGACAGTCGTCGAGGTCGCCGCCGAGAAGAACTCCACCCTCGTGCTGCCCTTCCCCGTCGAACTGCTCCGGTTCCTCGAACGAGCAACACCCCCAGAGATAACCACCGCCACCGCGATCCCACCCGAGGCTGCGCCGCCCGCGTACCCTGCTTGGACGAACCGCCTTGACCTGGACAGCCGGCAGCAAAACGGGGGGCGCGGGCAGACTGCTTCGCCTGGCCATCGAACCGATGTGCTCACCGACGCCCCAACACCAGCAGCGGTAGCGCGCACGGTTGTCGACAAATGAACCGGCGTGGGGAGCGTGCCGTCGTCGCCGAACCCCCTTGTTCCGATCCCGCTCCGCTCGAGTTGGACTTCCGGGCCAGTGCGGGTCAGGGCCGCGTGGACCGGCCGATCGATCCCGGTGTGGCGGGAGACGATGTCGCTGCGGCAGTACCCGTACCGGCGCTGGCCGCGGTGTGGTGCTGCTCGGTAGGAGCCACCTGGACAGTGGAGCTTCACGAATTCGACCGCGGCGCGGCGCTCGGGACGATCGCGGACTGGATCAGCTCGGGCGTGCCTATCTCCGAACCGCAGCCGAAGACGGCGCTGGCCCACGAGTTGCTCACCGAACGCGGGTTCCAGCTGTTCCCGAATTCGTCCGCTGGGCCCTCCTGTCCTCACCGGCACGGCATTGGCTATGCGTGCCGCGACGCCGATCTGATCGAAGCGGGCACCCGTGGCGCGCGGCCCGGTCCCGGCCCGGTGCTCCTCGCGCCCGCCGGGCCTCGGATCCGCCCTGCGTGGCCCCCGAGCCGGCGGGTATCTCAGGACGGGCACGTTGAGGCCGGCGCGGTCTGCCCACAGGTCCCGACGCTCCGGCCAGCAGCTCGCCGCACAGGACACGGCTTTCTCGGGCCATGACTGCTGAGCCCACCGCCGAGGGTTCCCTGGTGTTGGTGCCGGACGCCGGGCTGGGGCTGCTGACCTGTCGCAGCGCGGCGCACTCGGCAACTGGATCAAGGCCTGATGGCCCCGACCTCGGACAGCGAGGAGGAAACATGATGACGTCGCCCGACTCGTTGGACCTGACCCAGGACCAGACGGATGCTGCCACGTGCATGGAGGCGGCCATATTGCTCTGTGAGTGGCGAGTGACGGCCTTGACCGCCGGGCGCACGACGCTCGCCTTGGGCCAGCTCCTCAACGCGGTGAGCCTCGCGCTAACGGCAAACGGCCGCTCAGTGCCACCAACAGTGCGACGGGCGGCGTTGCGGGTTGCTGATCAGCTTCAACGCAAGCGGTCTGTTTCGTCGTCGGGTGGCGTGGCTGCTGAAGATGACCACGTCAGACCATCCGACCGTTTTAACGCTCAGCGTCGACGGAGCGGCCCTCGGACGACCCGCGCTAGGCCCGTGCCATACACAAATTCGATCAAGCTGGGTCGCATGGGATGACGACCCATGTCCCCTCCGGGCCATCGTCTTCCCCCGATCGTGGCCACTCTTTCTGAGCAGGCCTGGGAGAACGAGGGCGGGCACCTCCGGAGAGCAGTAGAGTCGTGGCCCAACCTTGGGTGGGTATCGGAATTCCCGGAGGCTCGCGCAGCGACCGCCGCAGGCGGCTGGTCTCACCCGGATGGATGAGTCAGCAGCGGGTCGCCCAGCAGCGGGTCGCACCGCCCTCCGCCTGCCGGTGAACACTCCACCAGAACCTCGTTCCTTCCGCGGGGTCCGGCCGGTCAGGCGGTCGGGCCAGGGAGTGGGCGGGGGTTGCGCCGGCCTCGGGCAATGCCGTTGGTGATGTGGCCGGTGGCCTCGCGGCGGGTGAACCGGTTCGTGGGCTGGTCTACGACCGCGACCGCGGCGAGCAGGCCCTCGGCGGCGAGGGTCTCGTCGAGGACCCCGGCGCCGACGAGCTCACCGAGACGGGCGGCCGAGCGGAACAGGGTGTGGGCGCGGGTGCCGGGTCCGGCCTGGGCTACCGCGGTGATCTCGCCGTCGAGCGCAGCGGCCACGTAGGCGTCGAGCCGGCGGCCGGGGTCGGGCAGCGGGATCGGTACGCGGAGGGGTCGCGGGGGAGGGGCGAGCGCGGTGACCAGCCAGGACGGCAGGGCGACCGGGTCGACTCCGCGGACGACCCGGTACAGGCGGAGCCTGCCCTCGATACGGCGTACGGAGCCGGCGGCGATGATCGCGCCGCCGGCGGCGCGGGTGTCGATGCGCCAGCCCAGTCCCGCGCAGGTGTTGCGCAGCTCGCGGTCGCCGGGGGCAAGGAAGTACCGGTGCTGGCCCCCGGAGGGGCTAGCCACGGTGTAGGTGTCGATCGGGTCGGGCTGACCGGCCCGCTGGGCCAGGATGCGCAGCACGTCACGGCCGTGGGCCACGCCGAGGCCGGCCCACTGCGGCGGCGGTAGCTCGCCACGGCCGGAGTCTAGATCGATGACCACCAGCCCGCGCAGCGGCGGTGATGGGGCCGGCAAAGTGAGCCGATGGGGCCACCTCGAGATCCGGGTGGCCCCATCGGGTGAGTCAGGCCGCCATTCCCCGTGTCTGGAACGGCGATGCCCTCGGCCTGTGCCTCGGCCTGCTGGTCGGGGTCCGATTCATCGGTGCCGGCCTCGGCCGGGTCCGGCGCGCCGGCGGTGAGGATCAGCATCTCGACGTCCGACAGCGGGTAGCCCCAGCTGCGCAGCTGATGGAAGTAGGCGAGCTGGTCAGCGGTGGGGGAGCGCCAGGCGCGCCGATCGGTGCCCTGCTCCAGGGCCGCGATCAGCATCGCCACCGTGAGCATGGTGGCCCGTCCGGGGCTGGCCTTGGCGGCCGCGGTCGCGATGGCATGAGGTGATCTCCGGGCGTAACCGCGCTCAGCGCCGTTTTAGTCCCAGCAACTCCAGCGCCACCGGGTGATCGGATTCCATCGACTTGCGCAGATCGTGGCCGCCGTGGGCCAAGGTCTGGGCGATCCAGCGTGCCGCGTCCTTGGGTGCGGCCTGACGGGCGAGGAACTTCCGCAGCCAGGGTGGCCCACAAAATCGGTACACACCCACGCCGTGGCGACCCGTTCGACCAGCGGACGCCAGGAACCCGGGCCTCGAGGAAGGCCGCGTGACCGGGGCAGCAGGCGTGCTCCTGAGCGGTCAGCTCGGTACCAGGCGTCGTGTCCGGAGTCGCGCGCAGATCCGCGAGCCGGCGATCGTGCCGTCGAACAAGGTGCCCGGCCGCTCGATGATCGTCACACCCTGCTCGGTGAGCGTGGCGGTGAGCTCCGCATGCAACCGGGTCTCCTCCCGGTCATCGCGCAGCCGCTGCGCGATGTGGTCGAACTGCTCGGGACGCGTACTGGCCGCACTGGTCAGCGTGACCACCGCGGCCTGGTCGTCGGCGAACTCCGCGACAACCGCGGCCTGGGCGAGATCCAGTCGGCCCTGCGCGACCCCATCCATCGCGAGCTGGTTCTGCGCGACCGCTACCGCGGTCTGCACCCGCTTGGTCGGGAGGTGCCGGCGGCGGGCGATCTGCCGGGCGCTGAGGCCCAAGCCCAGCAACTGCTGGGTCGCACGGGCCTCATCGGCTTCACCGAGGCCGCTGCGGTGCTCGTTCTCCCCGAGCTGATCCAGGATCCGGTCGATGTCCTTCTCACGCTCGCCGGTGAGCTGGTCGTCCTCGACCAGGACCCGAACCCGGTCCAGACCAGCCTCGATCGCCGCCAGCACACGCCGCTGACCGGTCCGCACCACCAGGCGACCGGACTCCTCACGGCGAACCGGAATGACCTGACGGACACCCCGCTCGGCGATGTCGGCGACGAACTCCTTGCCCAGCGCCACGTCGGTGCGCACATTGTCGCGGATTACCAGCTCTCGGGGATCGACCCACAGTACCTCGCTGTCGTCGCCGCCGACCTCGGGAAATCCGGGTGCGTAGTCCTGGTCGGACCACAACGAGAGGTCGACGGGTTGCTGGTGGGCGCTGGTCAGGACAGTCATCGGGGCCTCCGGGTCTCGGTCGGTGGGAACGCGGCCCTGGCCTCAGCGCACCGTGGTGGGGTCCCGCAGGGACGGCGGGGGTTCCGGCTGGCCCATCCCGGTGTGATCGCCCAGCTCAACCGGCGGCCGAGGGACCCACCGCACGCGATCTCACCGGGATGGTCGGCCGGGTTCATCGCCGCTCGCCCCGCCACGGTGTGCTGACCTTCGGGCGGTCCCCCCGACCGAGACCCGGAGGCCACCCATCCGGGACCAGCGCCCCCGAACAGGACAAGCGGCCTTCGAAACCACCAGGAAGAGACGCTCGACCTGGGCCTACCCAGTAGCCGACCTTGTGGGTGGGGTGCCAGCCGTGCTGGAGGTCGGCGCAGGCCGGGTCGATCCAAGGGGCGCCGAGGGTGGGCCAGGCCCAGTCGACGAGGTGCGCGTGTTCGCCGATGAGGATGTTGTGGGGGTTGAGGTCGGTGTGCAGCAGGTGGTCGCCGGCCAGCAGTTCTAGCGCCGGGTCGTCGGCCAGTGCTGCCCAGCGGTCTTGTAGCCGTCTCAGCGGCAGATCGGGTGCCTGGATCTGACCGAGCCGGCTCAAGCGGAGTTGATCTCGGCTTCCCGGTGTTGGGTGACGACGCGGGGGTGGTCGCTGGGTAAGCCTTTGATGAACACCCGCCCGCTGGGTGTGTGCAGGAGCGCGGCGATGCCGCAGTTGAGTCCCGCCGAGATCGGCTCCACCGCGCGGACTGCTCCGGCGGCGGATTCGATGGCGCGGCGGACGGTGTCGGGAAGCTCGTTCCACGCGGGTGCGCTGGCGGGTGTCGCATGGCCTGGCTGGCGGGTGCGGTCGAGGCGGTCATGCCGGCACCGAGCAGGTGAAGCCCAGGCAGGTGAGGCCTTCGGACAGGAACAGCCGGTCGCAGGCCTGCCCGGTTTCGGTTTGTAGCAGCTGGTAGGCGGCTCGGTGGTGCTCTGCCCAGGCCGTCGCGGCCCGCCACAACGGTCGGCCGTGACCGCGGCCGCGGTGTCCGGGCAGCACCCCGAAGTATTGGGGTAGCAGGACGGGATGGCCCCGCGGGTCGGGCATGGTGCGCAGCGGGCCGATCGCCCCGACGATGTCCTGGTCGGCGAGGGAAACCAGGATCGGGCCGTCGAGCTGGCCGGCGTGCCAGCGTCGGTGCAGGAATCCGAAGCCGGTGGCGTGTAGCTGCTGCGCAAAGCCTGTGAAGGTGGCGCGCACCGCTGCCGGGCAGTTGTCGAGGTCAGTCACCCGACCGGAGACAGGCCGCAGTGATGGCAGGCTAGCGTCGAAGACCTTGAGCAGTACCCGCGTGCACCAGGTGGCCCCACGGCAGGGCTGGCGGGGTCGAACGAGATCACCCGCCCGGCACTGGCGCGGAGAAGTGTTCGGCGCCGGTCAGAATGCGTTGGCAGCCGGAAGCTTCTGTCTGAGTTTGGTCTCCGGATCTCGCGTTCGGCTCGGCTGTTGTCGAACAAGATCCGGATTCGATGGTGAAGCGCAGTTAGTCGGCTTCACGGTTTGGTATCCGCCGGGTCGGCGTCGAGTGCTTGGCGACTTTGGTAGAGCTCCCACGCGTTCCTGCGTGCTTCGTTAACCCGGCGCTGCGCGTCTTCGAGCACCATCTGTTCCTGTTCCGGCGTGGCGTGGCCCGCGGCGAGCGCCTCCTCTGCGGCCTGCCAGCGGTCACTTTCGGGGTCGCCGTCCCCGGTGCCGGGCCCGGGATCGCTGGGATGCCGGTGCTGGTAGTAGGGATTGTCGGGCGGCAAGGCGCCGCTGAAGCGACCGTAGGCACCAAGGAAGAGCAGCAGCATTCCGGCGATGAAGCTGAAAACCACATTCGGTAGCCGGAACGCCAGGACGTTGAGATCGGTGTCCAACACGGCGAGGTTGAGGAAGCCGGAGAGCAGGAACAGCAGACCTACTACCACCGTGATCGTCGAGGAGATCCGTTCACCGCGTAACGCAGCGGCGATGAGGACCGCGCCGACGATCAGCGAGATCGTCGACAGCAAGCCGTTCGAGGACAGCCCGAGCACGTCTTGGCCATGGACAGCGAGGAACTCCACCCGGTGGACGAACCCGAGGGCCCCGAACACGCCCAACCCGGCCCCGAGCGTCGCTGCTCCGACGCGGTGCACGAGGTCTAGCCGGCGCCCCGCCGGGGTGCTCGACACCTTCCCCATGATGTGGGCCATCACGTCTCCCGCTGGTTGGTGCCGTGTCGCCACCGCCGCGCCATGAACAGCGCCCCCGCCAGTGCGGCGAACGCCAACGCGGTGCCCGGCGATCGGGCCAGCAGCATCAGCACGCACAGCATCACCGCAACAACGATCGCGGCCGTGTACGCCCACCGGAGCCGATCGCGCGGCCCTCGCGGCTCACGCGGGAGGCGCTGCGCGTCGGCGTCGAAGGACTGCGCAAAGCCCGGGTCCTCGATCAAGAGTCGACGTTGGATCTGGTGCAACGTCTCGCGTTCGCGGTCATTGAGCACGACACGCCTCCTGGAGGTGCCTGTCGGCCTGGCACGGTCTCGACGCCGCGCCTATCCGATACTTCTATCGTAGCACGATATACTGTGTCGTACGATGACCTCGGCGGTAGTACGTGGGAGAGGTGGTGTTGCGATGACGACAGACTACGAAGGCGTGGGATCAGAAACCCTCACAAAGCGGGATTTCGAGGCGTTGGCTCGATTCCGCTTCGGGATCCGCCGCTACCTGCGCTTCAGCGAAGAAGCGGTGCGTCGGGACGGCCTGACCCCGCAGCAATACCAGCTACTGCTGGCGCTCAAGGGCTTTCCCGACCGGGAGTGGGCGACCGTGCGGGAGTTGGCCGACCGGCTCCAGCTGCGTCACCACAGCGTGGTCGAACTGGTCAATCGGGCGCAGGGACAAGGGCTGGTGCAGAGGGCACCGCATCCCAGCGACGGCCGGGCGGTGCAAGTGCTGCTGACACCGGAAGGGATGCGGATCATGGCACGCCTCAGCGCGCTGCACCGCGACCAGTTGTGCCGTATGGACGCGGTGCTCACCCTTCCGACCTGGGACAGCATGCCGCAGGACGGGGACGCGACCCCTCCATGACGCCGGCCGACACCTCGGCACGCCGAGCAGAGTCCGAGGGCTGGTTCGCGCCCTGGCCCACCACCCTGCGCTCGACCTCGATGAGCAACTCGGTGATCGGGTGCACGGCAGCAGGCCGACCAGGCCTGTCTTACCTCGTCCCGGAACAGAGGTCAGGGCTCCTGCAGGTCACTTATCACGCGGGTCGACACCGTCGTCGGTCTTGCCCTGCTGCACGGTGCCCGCCGCGATCTCGCTCGGCGCGGGCGGGTGCCCGCCGTCGCCGACGTGCGCCTCGCCCCGCATCCGTGCGGTCATGTGCGGGTAGTGCAGCTCGAAGGCGGGTCGCTCGGAGCGGATGCGGGGCAGTTCGGTGAAGTTGTGCCGTGGCGGCGGGCACGAGGTGGCCCATTCCAGCGAGTTGCCGTACCCCCACGGGTCATCGACGCTGACGAGCTCGCCGTAGCGGTAGCTGCGGAACACCGTCCACAGGAACGGCAGCGTGGAGGCGCCGAGCACGAAGGCACCGATCGAGGACACCATGTTCAGCGTGGTGAACCCGTCGCTGGGGCAGGTAGTCGGCGTAGCGGCGGGGCATGCCCTCGTTGCCAACCCAGTGCTGCACCAGAAATGTCAGGTGGAAGCCGATGAAGGTGGCCCAGAAGTGGAACTTGCCCAGCGGCTCGTCGAGCATCCGGCCGGTGATCTTCGGGAACCAGAAGTAGATCCCGGCGAAGGTGGCGAACGCGATGGTGCCGTAGAGCACGTAGTGGAAGTGCGCCACCACGAAGTAGGTGTCGGTGACGTGGAAGTCGATCGCCGGGGCGGCCAGCAGCACCCCGGTCAGCCCACCGAGCAGGAAGGTGACCAGGAAGCCGATCGAGAACAGCATTGGGGTCTCGAACGTGAGCTGTCCCCGCCACATGGTGCCGATCCAGTTGAAGAACTTGATACCGGTGGGTATTGCGATGAGGTATGAGGTGAAGGCGAAGAACGGCAGGAGTACCGCGCCGGTGGCGTACATGTGGTGCGCCCAGACGACCACGGACAGCGCACCGATCGCCAGGGTCGCGAAGATCATCCCCTTGTAGCCGAACATCGGCTTGCGACTGAACACCGGGATCACCTCGGCGATGATGCCAAAGAAGGGCAGCGCGACGATGTAGACCTCCGGGTGGCCGAAGAACCAGAACAGGTGCTGCCACAGGATCGCCCCGCCGTTGGTCGGATCGAACACATGCGCGCCGAGGCGTCGGTCGGCCTCCAACCCCAGCAGGGCCGCGGTCAAGATCGGGAAACGCTAGCAGCACGAGCAGCGATGTGACAAAAATGTTCCAGGTGAAGATCGGCATCCGGAACATTGTCATCCCGGGTGCCCGCAGGCACACCACCGTAGTGATCATGTTCACCGCGCCCAGAATGGTGCCCAGCCCGGCGATCACCAGTCCCATGATCCACAGGTCCCCACCCGCGCCCGGGGAGTGCATGGCATTTCGACAGCGGAGTATAGGCGAACCAGCCGAAGTCGGCTGCGCCGCCCGGCGTCAGGAATCCGCTGATCGTTATTAGCCCACCGAAGAGGAACAGCCAGTAGGAGAAGGCATTGAGCCGGGGGAAGGCGACGTCCGGGGAGCCAATTCGCAGCGGGAGCACCAGGTTGGCGAACGCGAACACCATCGGTGTCGCATACAGCAGCAGCATGATCGTGCCGTGCATGGTGAACAGCTGGTTACTGCTCGTTGGACAGGAATTGCAGACCCGGCCGGGCCAGCTCGGCGCGGATCAGCATGGCCATGCTGCCGCCGATAAAGAAGAACCCCAGCGAGGTGACGATGTAGAGCACACCGATCTGCTTGTGATCGGTGGTCTGCAGCAGACTCAGCAGGACCGAGCCCTTCGGGTGCCGCCGGGGCGGGTATCGCTCCGTGACCAAGCGCGGCGTGATCGCGGTCATCGCAGCGTCCTGCAGGGCGCCGGACTGGGACGGGTCATCGGCTCCGGGGCCACGATCGCCACGGCTACCCCACCTCGCTGCGCAACGGAAGCATTACCGCTAGGACCGGTCGACGGTGTCACTGCAGGGCTCAGCGATCACGTAGGTCACCGCGCTCCCCCTCTTCCCAAGCTGTTCCCGGACGCACCTATTAAACTATGGTCATCCTCTTTATTAGGGTAGGGCCGTAGGGATGAACGAGTTGGCCGAGCGTGGCAAGACACACGGGGCGTTGGCGGTGGTCAGCCGGGTGCGGCTGCTGGACGCCTTACGCGCCAGTGAGCGCGCGCTGGATGCGCGAGAACTGGCGGCGGCGTGCGGGCTGCACGTCAGCACGGTGCGTTTTCACCTGGAGGTACTCAGCGAAGCGGGGTTGGTGCGAAGCCGGTCCGAGCCAGCCCGCAGACGGGGGCGGCCCCGTCTGCTCTACACCCCGGCCAGTGCCGGTGGCACCGGTGGTCCAGAGCGCACCAGTTACCAGCTGCTTGCCACCGTTCTCGCCGCGTACTGGGCAGACACCCCGGCCGAGCGGACTCAGCGCGCCGAGCGGGCCGGGCACGCCCTGGCCACAGCGCAGCGGCTAGCGCCTCCATCCCCGACCGGCCTGACCATGGAGGAGTCCGTGGCCCAGGTCAGTAACCTATTCACCGAGCTCGGCTTCGAACCCGAACTCGCCCGCGAAGGCCAGGACCTGCAGATCCGGCTGCACGCGTGCCCGTTCCGGGCCGTCGCTGCGCAGCACCCGGAGGTCGTGTGCTCGATGCACTTGGGCCTGCTTCGGGGGGCCTTGACCGAGTTAGGGGCGCCGGCCACCGTGAGCAGCCTGGCGCCTTTCGTCGAACGGCACTTGTGCATCGCGCGCGTCACCCCCGTCACGGAGTCGGCGCCGGATGAGCAAAGCGCGAACGCGGCGGCTCGATCATGATGGTGGGAATCGCCGAGCTGGTGCAGGTCGCCGTCCCGTTCACCTGGCTGGGGGCGGTGCTGGCGATCTCCTTCCTGGAGACACCGCTGAAGTTCCGTGCCCCCGGGATCACCGTGCCGCTCGGGCTCGGTATCGGTCGGCTGGTCTTTCGGGCCCTCAGCGTTGTGGAACTTGCCTTCGCCGCCGCTGTCACCGCGGCGATGCTCGCCAGCGCCTCCGGTGTGGGCGCCGATCGTGCGACTGCGGCGCTGATCGCTCTGTGGATCTTGTTGGCCGGTCAGGTGGTCGTGCTCCGGCCCACGCTGGACAGGCGGGCTTGCCAGATCCTGGCCGGAGAAACCCCGCCGCACTCGCGCCAGCACCTGATGTACATCGCTGTGGAAGGGGTCAAGGTCATGCTGCTGCCCGTTCTCGGGGTCCTGCTCGCCCTGCGGCTCGCGGTATGACCGCGATGGTCTCCCGACCCGACATCGCCGACCGCGCGGACATCGCCGGTCTGGTGACCGAGTTTTATCGGCGCGCCTTCGCCGACGCCCTCCTCGGCCCGATCTTCGTCGATGTCGCCAAGGTGGACATGTCCGTGCATCTGCCGGTGATGTGTGATTTCTGGGAGACTGTTCTCCTACGCGCCGGTCGATACCATCGCAACGCGCTGCGACCCCATCTCGGCCTCAACTCCACGGTCGAGCTCACTGCTGTGTGCACTTTGAGCGGTGGCTCGCGTTGTGGACGGCAACGGTCGACGAACGTCATGGGGGCGAGAAGGCAGAACTCGCCAAGATCCAGGCCGCTCGGATCGCCGGATCGATCAGCCGTCGGCTGCGGGGCAGCCAGCCACCGAACACCTGACCATCCAGCGGCCAACGCCCGGATAAGGAGCCATCGTGACCGCCCGTCATATCCAAGCCGATCACTTCGCGTCCCGCGTCCGGCACGGCATTAAGGGATCCACGCTGCTGAAGATTTCGCGGCCACGAAACCCCAGGACCGGCGAGAACCGACAGTCACGCTGGTGTGGGCAACGCTGGCATCCACGCGTCGAATCCCTCACATGGGCTGGCGGGGTTCACTGCTCCGGTCGACGATGAGGGTGTGGGACGCAGCGTGGCGCATCAGCTCATCGAGTCGCACCTAGTCGGTGGGGAGTTGGCGGCGGGCCGGGAGATCCGGTTGCGGATCGACCAGACGTTGACTCAGGATGCCACCGGCACGCTGGTGATGGAGGAGCTCGAGGCGTTGGGTCTGGAGCGGGCGCGTACCGAGGTCAGCGTGCAGTACGTCGACCACAATTTGTTGCAGGCTGATGAGCGCAACGCCGAGGATCACCTGTTCCTGCGCTCGGCGTGCCGGCGCTACGGGTTGTGGTTTTCCAAGCCGGGCAATGGGGTGTCGCACCCGACGCACATGCAGCGATTCGGAGTGCCCGGCAAGACGATGGTCGGTTCGGACTCGCACACCTGCGCGGCCGGGGCGTTGGGCATGTTGGCCATCGGGGTGGGTGGGCTGGAGGTTGCGCTGGCCATCGCCGGGCAGCCGCTGTATGTCAGGATGCCTGCGATCTGGGGTGTGCGCCTGGTCGGTGAGCTGCAATCGTGGTGCTCGGCCAAGGACGTGATCCTGGAGCTGCTGCGCCGCCACGGTGTCACCGGCGGGCTGAACCGGATCATCGAGTACCATGGGCCGGGCTTGGCCGAGCTTTCGGCGATGGACCGGCACGTCATTGCCAATATGGGCGCTGAGCTGGGCGCGACGACCAGCGTGTTTCCTTCCGACGGTGCGGTGCGGGCGTTTTTGCGCGCCGAGGGCCGGGAGGGCGACTTTGTCGAGTTGCTGGCCGAGGATCCCGACGGGGAGTCGACCTACGACGTCACTGACGAGATCAACCTCGCTGAGCTGGAGCCGCTGATCGCCACGCCGTCCTCACCGGGCAACGTGGTGCCGGTGCGCGAGGTGGCCGGGCAGGAGGTCAGCCAGGTGGTGATCGGTTCTTCGGCCAATCCCGGGTTGCGGGACTACGCGATCGCGGCGGCGATGGTCAAGGGCCGCCAGGCCAGTGACGCCGTCAGCTTCGATGTCAACCCGTCTTCGCGGGAGATCTTCGAGGACCTGACTCGGATGGGTGCCACGTTCGATCTCATCGCGGCCGGTGCGCGTATCCACCAGGCCGGGTGCATGGGCTGTATCGGGATGGGTCAGGCGCCGGCTGTCGGGCGCAACTCGCTGCGTACCTTCCCGCGGAACTTCCCGGGCCGCAGTGGCACCAAGCAGGACGCGGTCTGGCTCTGCTCGCCCGAGACCGCCACGGCCGCCGCGCTGACCGGTGTGATCACCGATCCCCGGGACCTCGCCGAGGAGCTTGGCCTGGACTACCCGGGCCTGGAACTGCCGGAGCGGGCGTCGGTGAACACCGCGATGCTGGTCGCGCCGCTGCCTCTCCAGCAGGCCGTTCAGGAGAAGCTGGTCAAGGGCCCGAACATCACCGCGCTGCCCGAGTTCCCCGAGCTGCCGGACCGGATCGAGGCGCCGGTGCTGCTCAAGGTCGGCGACGATGTGTCCACCGACGACATCTCCCCGGCCGGAGCCCGCGCGCTGCCCTACCGCTCGAACATCGGAAAGCTTGCCGAGTTCACCTTCACCCGGCTCGACGAGGGCTACCCGAACCGGGCTCGCGAGCACGCTGCCGGCAGCGGGCACGTCATCGTGGGGGGTCACAACTACGGTCAGGGATCGTCGCGGGAACACGCTGCGATCACTCCGCGCTACCTCGGGCTGCGTGCGGTGCTGGCCAAGTCGTTCGCCCGGATCCACTGGCAGAACTTGGCGAACTTCGGGGTGCTGGCGCTGGAATTCATCGATGCGGACGATTACGACCGCATCGACTCCGGCGACACGCTGCTCATCGAGGGTCTGCGGCAAACCCTGGCCGGCGGCAGCAATCTCACCGTCACCAACACCACCCGTGAGGCCCGGTACCGGGTGTGCCACCAGCTCTCCCCGCGGCAGGTGGAAATGGTCCTGGCAGGCGGGCAGATCCCGCTGCTGGCCCGCACCGGGCAGAACCCGGGCTCGGTCACCAAGGCTTGATTCCCCGGGTACGACGAACCGTCGCAGACAGCCCCGAGCTGACAGGTCACCCACGCCCACCACCCCATCCGAGTGCGATCACGTCCACGCAGTCTATCGTGATACGATATTAGTTTGCCCGTTGGCAAGGACTTCCCAGGCCGGCGGCACCAGGAGGCGGGTCATGCTCAGTAACCGCGAACGCGCCAGGCTGCACGACATCCAGCGCCAGTTCCTGATCGAGGACCCGGACTTTGTGCGGTCCTTCCACACCGCCGGCCAGAGCCCACCGTGCGATCCACCCGATCACCGAAGGCAGGCGCTCCCGCTGGCGATC
>JBOHGX010000478.1:0-4080 GCA_050700255.1 Pseudonocardiaceae bacterium | reverse complement strand
GAGCTAGCGCGGTCCAGGCGATCTGATAGGGAACGTTGCCCGTCGGAACCGGATCGCCGACCGACCTGGCCGCCGTCTCGTCGGCCAGGTCGAGCCGGTGCAGGAGCACCAGTCCCAGCCCGTTGAGCAGGGCGACGCAGGGCAGGATGAGCGGGTCGGCATACGGAGCGAGCGACCGCACCGCGATGTGGGCGGTGCCGAACAGGGCCAGGTAGGCGGCGCCGTAGTAGAGCAGCGAACGGGTTACCTCCTGCTGCTGGTTGAGCTCCACCAGCACCAGCGCGGTGGTCACCACGATCGAAGCGAAGGCCAGCATGATCAGCTCGAGGCCGCGCTTGGTGGACGGCGCAGCCGAGGGGTTCGTGTCCGGGAGGGGTGCTGGAGTGGCCATCAGCTAGCTCACCATCCGGCAGTCCACTCCGGGTTCCGAGGGTGTCTGCGGAATCGGCGTGCCGGTGATCGCGGGTTCGGGGTGCTGGCCGGACAGCTGCCCGCCAGGGGGCGGGTCCGGCGAACTCGAGGGGGTGGGCGGGGATGGTTGCTCAACGGTGGTCGGCCCGATGCCGGTCCGCGGGCACGGCGGCAGCAGATCATTGGTGCGCAGCCGGCCGATGATCTCCCGAGCGCCATCCAGTCCAGTGTTGCTGATCATCCCCCGCCGTACTTCCGTCCGGACGTGTGGTTGCAGGCCCTGCAGGAAGATCGTCTCGCAGCGTCGGGCACCATCCCGGCAGCTGCCTTCGGCGCGGGTGTGTAGTGGCAGGCCGAAGAGCTGGCCTCGGACTCCCTGGAAGACCACCACCTCGCCGCTGCCGGTCGCCCCCACGTAGTACTGCCGGAGGACCAAGATCGAACCGATCGCGGTGACGGCGCCCAGCAGCACGACTACCACTACCAGACCAACCAACGTGCGCCGCTGCTTTCGGCGGCGCAGTTGGGGATCGGGCGCAGCCGGTTCAATCCGTCTGGGTTCGGGGCGTGGCAGGGTGGTCGTCGCGGCCCGGGCGGCTGCCGAGTCCGGTTGTGGATCCTCGACGCCGTCGCCGGCGGCCCCGGCGATGATGGGCGCGTCCTCGCCGTACTCGACATCCACCACGTCGGCCACGATGCAGGTGATGTTGTCCGGCCCACCACCCTTGAGGGCCAGCTCGATGAGCCGGTCGGCGCAGGCCTGCGGGCTGGAGATGGTCAGCCCTTCGGCGAGCGTCTCGGTGCTGACCACCCCGGAAAGCCCGTCGGAGCACAGCAGGTAACGGTCCCCGGCGCGGGCCTCCCGGACGGTGAGCGAGGGCTCCACCTCGTGCCCGGTAAGCGCCTTGAGCAGCAGCGAACGTTGCGGATGGTGGCTGGCCTCATCCTCGGAGATCCGGCCCTCGTCGATCAACGATTGGACGAAGGTGTCGTCGTGCGTGATCTGGCTGAGCGCGCCGTCGCGCATGAGATAGGCACGGGAGTCACCGACATGGACCAGACCGATCTTGTTCCCGGCGAAGAGCACCGCGGTCAACGTGGTGCCCATGCCCTCTCGTTCGGGGTCCTCTCGGACCAGCTCGCTGATCGCGGCGTTGCCGGCGAGGGTGGCTTCATGGAGTTGGTCCAGCAGGTCGTTGCCGGGTTCGTCGTCGTCGAGCGGGGCGAATGCGGCAATCACGACTTTGGCTGCCACCTCGCCTGCCGCGTGACCACCCATCCCGTCGGCCAACGCCAGCAAGCGCGGACCCGCGTAAACCGCGTCCTGGTTGTTCTGCCGAACCAGGCCGCGGTCGCTTCGGGCGGCAGAGCGCAGAACCAGAGTCATGAGCGCAGCTCGATCACCGTCTTGCCGATACGGATCGGGACCCCAGGAGGAACCCGGGTAGGTCCGGTGACCTTAGCTCGGTCCAGATAGGTGCCGTTGGTGGATCCCATATCCTCCAGAAACCAGTCCCCGCCTTGGAACCCGAGCCGGGCGTGGCGGGTGGATGCGTAGTCGTCGTCGAGCACCAGCGTCGAGTCGTCGGCCCGCCCGATGAGGATGGGCCTGCCATCGAGCGAGATGCGGGTGCCCGCCAGTCCGCCCGCGGTAACCACTAATTGGCGAGCCGTCCGGTTGCGCTCCGCGAGGGCCCCACGGCGCGATAGCGGAAGGCTGGCGCGCAGCCCGGACGCCGCAAATAGGTCGGACCGTACGATGCGCAGCGCGGCGACGACGAATAACCAGAGCAGGAGGAGGAAGCCTGCTCTGGTCAGCTGCAACACCAGCTCCGGCACGCGGTAGGTCGTCTCTGCTAGGTGGGTCGGCTCAACCCTGGGTACGGAAGACGAGCGACGAATGCCCGACCCGGACCACGTCGCCATCGGCGAGCTGCCAAGTTTGTACCGGGGTGCCGTTGACCGTCGTGCCGTTGGTGGACCCGAGGTCGGCAAGCGTCGCTGTCCAGCCGTCCCAGGTGATCTCCAAGTGCCGCCGGGACACGCCGGTGTCCGGCAGCCGGAACTGCGCCTCTTGGCCACGGCCCACCACCGTGGCGCCCTCGGTCAACTGATAATGGCGGTTCGACCCGTCGTCGAGGATGAGCGACGCCGCCAGCTGGCGCGAGCCGGTCTGCACCGCTGGAGGCAAGTAGCCCTGGGTACGGTAGTCGTGGTCAGCCCCGTAGTTCTGATCAGCCCCGTAGCCGCCCTGCTCGTACCCGTACCCCGGCTGGGCACCGCCGTACTGGCCGTAGTCCTGATCGGCAACTTGCTGACCCTGGCCGTAGCAGGCGCCGTAGCCGCCTTGGCCGTAGCCCTGCTCGTAGCCGCGACTCTGATCATATCCGTATTGGCGGTAGCTCTGGTCGTAGCCGCCCTGGTTGCCGTAGTCCTGGGCCCCGTAGCTCTGATTGCCGTAATTTTGGGGATAACCCTGGTCCTGGGCGTAGTGAGGGTCGTAGCCGTAGGGCTGGTCGTACTGCGGGTTGGCGTCGTTGCCGCCCCGGAGCTGGTCGTGGCTGTACTCGCGGTGCGGGGCGTACTGACCCCGCTGGCCGTCCTCGGGATGCTCGCCGTGTTGCTGCTGGCTCATGGCTCGATCTCCTGCGGTACGAGGTTGCGGTGCGTCGGGATCGACAGACGAGCTGGTGCGGAACTGACCCGTGTGCAGCATCTCGGACCGCTCCAGAGCCACCACCACGTCTCCGTAGATATCCCAGGACTGTTCAGCGAGATGGCCCTGGATGCAGCTCTTGAGCATCCGGATTACCCGCTGCTCGTCGCCCGCGAGCCGGTCGTGGTCGGTCGCCCCGAGTGTGACGGTATAACGGTTGGGCGCGAGCACCCGCCCCCCCGCGAGCGGACGTGC
Source organism: Pseudonocardiaceae bacterium (assembly GCA_050700255.1). Classification (GTDB taxonomy): domain Bacteria; phylum Actinomycetota; class Actinomycetes; order Mycobacteriales; family Pseudonocardiaceae. Next base: position 758 of record JBOHGX010000478.1, on the reverse strand, counting down.
GTTGTCGTCGGCTTCACGCTGGAGCGCCTGGGCCACCTCCTGCGGCACCACGCTACCGCCGAAGACCCGGGCAAAGGCGTCGCCGACCATACCCTGCAACCGACGCTCGAATCGCTGCGCCTTGCCCACGGCGACCTCCTCTCCCAGGCTCTGCGGGTGGCCCTGCTGCCAGCCTCCCCCGATCGTATCCGGCAGAGCCAGCGAGCAGGGTCCGCTGCGCCAGGATGTTGGAGTACGCGTGCTAGGCTGCCGCGGTCACTGGGGCGAGTGGCGGAATGGCAGACGCGCACGGTTCAGGTCCGTGTGTCCGTAAGGACGTGGGGGTTCAACTCCCCCCTCGCCCACTTCTTTCACTGGGCTTACCTCCATGTGGCGCTGATCGGTTCGCTCAGCCGCGGCAGCCCTGCGCGGTGCGCCAGCCAACCGCTGCGAGGTGGTGCTGGCGAGTATTGTGCCTGGTCACGGGCGACGTATCTGATCGGTAAGCTCGCCCCGACAAGCGCGCCGCCCAAAGCGTCGTGGGCCCCCACTGACCTGACCCTGCCGGTCGTGGCCGTGCTGGCTGATGGCACGTACACGAGCGTCCTGACCAAGGCCTCCATCCGCAGGGCACGACGGGAACGGATCATCCGCGCCGCCACCAACGGCGAGGACCTCGACCCCGAGCAAGCGCACCTGGTCCGAGTTATCGAGTACGACGTGCCCGACCGGGACGGCAACGGCACCGGCGTGCCGTGGTCGGGGAATAGCTGGAGGGG
>JBOHGX010000477.1:0-10819 GCA_050700255.1 Pseudonocardiaceae bacterium | reverse complement strand
GCAGCCGGTCAGCCAACGGGCGTGATCTCCGACGCCGGCATCAGACCGTGGCCCGACCACGTCAGATTCGCCGCGCTACCGATCAAAGTGATCCGCGTCTCGGCGGTCCGAGGCTCGCCTCACTGGGTTTCTGAACGGAGTAGGCAACAGAGAATTCAGATGCGCACGACTATCACCGGGCCAGCGCGATGCTGCACGAGGGTGCGGAGGTCGGCGGGATCGCTGGTGAGCAACTGATCGCCGGGTAGCGCCACCATGACGATCAGTGCATCGACAGCGTCGCTGGTGTCGCTGACTGCAAGCAGCTCACCAGCCGCTCGCGCCTCGCGTAGCCCGGTGCCGCGCACGTCGACCATCTGTAGCAACCGGGCAAGGCGAGCCTGCCGAGCACCTCCGCGCCACGCCTGGGCCACCACTGGGGCCGAAGTGACGAGCGACGCGCCCGCCCGGCGGCCGAGCTCGATCAGCCCAGCCACCCGCCGGTCATCCCGGTCCAGGGCGACGAGCGCGCCCGCGTCGAGGACGAGGTTCAGGCCGCCGACTCCTCGGTACGACCACGCGCGAGGTAAGGGACGCCGGCATCGGCCGCGAGCGCCTGGAGCTCGTCCTCGTCGAAGGCACCATACTCGGCCTGGTGCTCGGCGAGCCAGGCGTCGACCAGGCGAGCGCGAAGCCACCCGGTGAGCGCATCAGCCACCACCGCGGAGAACGACAACCCAAGCTCGTCGGCGATGCGCTGACTGGCCCGCCGCACGTACTCTGGCAAGGACACCGTCACCCGCTCAGTGCTCATACCCAAGAGCGTAACGTGGTATGAGCTTCGCTGACGCCCGTCCCCCGGCGCCGGCTTCAGCGCAGAATGATGCAACGAGGACCATCGCGCACCGTTACGAGCCCGAGGAGGCAGGCGCTGGTTTTGATTCTTCCAATGATCGGTGAATCCATGGTTACGATGCCCTTAAGCCACCGAGGGGAGACCATCGTGTCGGCACTGAGTATGTCGGCTATAGCCATGCCGGCAATGGAACGCATCGTGCACGAGGTCCGCTCCGTCGAGATCGGCGTCACCACCCGATACGAGCAGCACCACCTCGTGGTCGGCCGGGACCAGGCCGAGGCGCTGTTCACCGATCCTGCCCTGGCGTCGGTGCGCGCACACAGCGCGGCGCCGGGAGAACAGGTTCGGATCATCGCGCCACTGGACGTGGTGGAGCCGCGCACAAAGGGACCGGGCGGAGGGACTTTTCCCGGCTGGCTGGTGCCGGTCAACCGCAAGCGTGGCGGCGACACCCACGTGCTGCGCGGGGCCGCGGTGCTGGCCGCCGGGCACCTGCCGCGCAATCAGGAGGGCCTGATCGACATGTCCGGCCCGGCCGCCGAGCTGTCCCCGTTCGGCCGGACGAACAACGTCGTGATCGAGTTCGACCGCACGGACGGCGCGTCCTGGCAAGAGGCTGAGGTCGCGCTGCGCCGCGGGCTGCTGCGCCTCGCGGTGCACCTTGCGGATGCCGCCGTCAACGCCGCACCGGACGCCGTGGAAGAACTGGCGCCGCCGCACCGGCCCGGCACGTCCACCGGCGAACTGCCTCGCGTCGGAGTGATCACCAACCTGCAGACCCAGGGAGCGTTCAAGGACGTCTTCGTCTACGGGCGCAGCATGGCGGGCTGCCTGCCGACCTTGTTCGATCCCGCGGAGATCGAGGACGGGGCCGTGGTCAGCGGCCAGTACGGGCATCCGGCTCTGCGCAACCCGACCTACCTGCACCAAAACCACCCGGTGATCGCCGAGTTGCGGGCCCGGGAAGGGCGGGACTTGCACTTCGCCGGGGTGGTGCTGTGCCCGGAGCCGGTGGAGCAAGGTGACAAGGAGCTGGTGTCCACGCATGCCGCCTGGTTGTGCCGCGCCGCCGGCTTCGACGCCGCCATCGTGACCAAGGAGGGCGCGGGCAACGCTGACAACGACCTGATGTTGAAAGTTGATGCCTTGGAGGCCGACGGTCTGACTGCGGTGGCGCTGTACGCCGAGTTGTCCGGCGCCGACGGCACCGGTCCACCGCTGGTCGCCGGCCCACGGCGTGGTGCCGTGGTCAGTACCGGCAACTACGACCAGCGGGTGCGGCTACCCGCGGTCGAGCGGGCGTTCGGGGGCACCCGGCTGCGCATCGCCGATGCAGCGGCGACTGCCGCGGTGGAGGTGCCGACCGCTGCGATCCTGTGCGCCCTGAGCCCGCTGGGCGCCGGGCGCCTGACCTGCCGTTCTGAGCAGCAGTGGGTCGGCCAGCAGTTGGAAGGGACAGCCTGATGCGCATCGTGCACTACATCAACCAGTTCTATGCCGGGCTCGGTGGCGAGGATGCCGCAGGGATCGGCCCCCGGGTGCTCGACGGGGCGGTCGGCCCCGGGCGGCTGCTGGCCCAGTTACTGGGTGACGAGCACCAGATCGTGGCCACGATGGTGTGTGGTGACGACTACGCGGCCTCCAACGCGGCCGCCGCTGACGAACTGCTCACGATGGCCCGCAGCGCCGGTGCCGAGCTGCTGGTCGCCGGACCTGCCTTCGGTAGCGGGCGCTACGGGCTGGCATGCGCCCGGCTGGTCGCCGCCGCCGACGCCGCTGGGCTGCCGGTGTTGGCCACGATGCACCCGGACAACCCTGGCATCACCGACGCGGGCGCCGCTCCGGTCGTGGCCGCGAGTGCGACCTCCCGGCAGATGCGTCCGACAATGCAGAGGGTCGCCGCTGCGGTCGCGAAGCTGGCCACCGGCGCGACGCTGACCACCGAAGACGGGCGGGTCGCCAAGGCGGCTCGGATCGGCCGGCTGGTCGAGCAGCGAGCCGCAGTGCGGGCGGTCGAGCTCGTGCTGCGGCGGCTCGGCGGTGACCGGGAAAGCACCGAGATCCCCGTCGGCGGATTCGACGCGGTCGACCCGGCCGCACCGGTCGGCAAGGCTGCCAGCGCTACCGTCGCGTTGGTGACCGAAGGTGCCGTAGTGCCCGCCGGTAACCCGGACGGGCTCGAGTCAGCACGCGCCACCCGTTGGTTGCGTTACCAGATAGAGGGGATCGACGCGCTCGCCTCGGGGGAGTGGGAGTCGGTGGACGGTGGCTTCGCGACTACCGCCGCCAATGCTGACCCGAACCGGCTCGTGCCGCTGGACACTGCCCGCGCGCTGGAGCGCGAGGGCACGATCGGCCGGCTGCACGACGAGTTCCTGGTCACGGTGGGCAACGGCACGCCGGTGGCCACCGCGCGTCGGTTCGGCGTCGAGTGGGCCGCGGAGCTGCGCAAGGCGGGCGTGCAGGCGGCGATCCTGACCGCCACTTGAGGTACCGGGACGCGTTGCGGGTCAGCGCTTGCCAAGGAGCTGGAGCGGGCTGGTATCCCCACCGCCCTGATCACCAACCTGGTGACGATTGCTGAGCAGGTCGGTGCGCCGCGCATCGTGCCGGGTCGAGGAATCCCCTACCCCTCGGGTGACCCGAACCTGCCACCGCCGGCCGAGCAGGAGTGGCGGCGGCGGTTGGTTCAGCGTGCACTCGACGCGGTTGCGACCACGGTCGAGCGACCGACGATCTTCGAGGTCGACGTTACGGAGCAGATCGATGCCTGAAGCCGCGGTTGTCCGAGCAGCCAGCCTCGTGCTGGCGCATACCCCAGGCCTGGCCCGGCACGGCTCCAAACCGATGCGAGCCCTAGCCGGCGACGCCGACCTGACGGCCAGCTTCCTGACCAACTTGCGCAGCTTCGACGATGCCGTCGGCTACCCACCGCACCAGGCCTTCCTGGGCGCATGCCATCCCCGCGAGCTGCCGCCCCGTCCGTGGATCGGGGCTGGGTTTGCCGGTGCGGAACGCTTCGGGCCGTTCGGGGAGCTGATGCCGGAAGAGGAGTTCCTCGGGCTGATGGCCGCCGTCGACGAGTTCGATCTACTGGTGCTCGCTCCGGAGGTCGCCGAGCGGGCCGCCAAGCGGCTGGCTGAGCATCCGCTGGCGGTGCACCTGGACCTGGGCCGGATCTCCGCGGCGGTCGGTGACGCCGCCGCTGCCGTCGCCGGCGGCGCCCTGCCCGTGCACCTGGCTGGGCTACCTGATGGGGCCGGCGTGGCGGGGGCCCTGCGCGGTGCGCACGCCGAAGACGAGTCGTTGGTGGCCCACGTGCTGCTGGAGAACCTGGCCTGCAAGGCCACCGGCATCCTGGCGACACTGCACTTGCTGCACGATCACGGCCTCGATCCCGCGGCCATCGGCTACACGATCTCCTGCTCCGAGGAAGCCGTCGGCGACCGCTACCAGCGCGGCGGGGGCAATATGGGCAAGACCATCGCGGCCGTCGCCGGCCTGGCCGAGTCATCCGGTGCCGACGTCAAGAACTTCTGCGCGGCGCCGATCCCCGCGCTGGTGATCGCCGCCAGCCTCGTGGTGGCGGGCGTGGTCGAGCAGGTCGCCGTGGTCGCCGGAGGCTCGCAACCCAAGCTCGGAATGAAGTTCGAGGGTCACCTGCGCCATGACCTGCCCGTGCTGGAAGATGTGCTCGGCGGCGTCGCAATGCTGGTGACCGCTGACGACGGCGTCTCGCCACGGATCCGGCTCGACGCCGTCGGGCGTCACCGGGTCTCCTCGGGCGGCTCCGGCGCGCAGATCTTGCACGATCTGACCGTGCGACCGTTGGAGGCGATCGGCGCCCGGATGCTCGACGTCGACGACTACGCCACCGAGCTGCACAACCCGGAGATCACCGAGCCGCAGGGCTCCGGGGACGTCGCGGCGCGCAACTACCGCACGATCGCGGCGCTGGCCGCCCGCCACGGGGAGATCGGCCGCGAGGGGATCGACCCGTTCGTCGCGGACCGTGGAATGCCGGGTTACGCCCCGACTCAGGGGCACATTGCGTCAGCGGTGTGTTACCTGCCGCACGCCCTGCGGCGGCTGACGGCCGGATCGGCCAGCCGGGTGTTGCTACTGGCCAAGGGCAGCCTGTTCCTCGGACGGATGAGCCAGCGGTCCGACGGCATGAGCGTCTTGCTGGAACGCAACGGAGGGTGAACTCATGGGTCAGGTGATGGACGCGACGAAGGAGAACTTCGACGAGCTCGTCGGATCGGGCGTCGTGCTCGTCGACGTGTGGGCCGAAAGTTGCCGCCCGTGCGTGGCATTGGCACCGCATATGGCGAGCATCGCCGCCACGATCCCGGACCTGACCGTGGTCAAGCTGGATGCGAGCAAGGCGCGGAGGTTGTGCATGTCACTGCAGGTACGCGGACTGCCCACCATCCTGCTGTTGTCCGACGGCCAGGAGGTGGCCCGGATCTGCGACCCCAACCTCGTGGCGGATCAAGTCGATACGTGGCTGGCCACAGCGTTAGCCCAGTTGCCAACGAAGGAGGCGTAAATGTTCGACGGCAAGCAGGTCATTGTGATCGGTGAACGCGACGGGATTGCGGGGCCGGCGATTGCGGCCTGTGTCGAGGCGGCGGGCGCCCCGCTGGCCTTTGTCGCTACCGAATGCTTTGTTTGAACGGCCGCCGGAGCCATGGACCTGTCCACCCAGGAGACGATCAAGCGCCTGGTTGACCAGCACGGCGTGGACACGCTGCTGGTGCTGCTCGGCGCGCCGGACGCGGAGAGCGCCGGGATCGCCGCCGAGACGGTGGTGCTCGGTGACCCGAGCTGGGCAGGACCGTTGGCCGGGGCCCAGTTGGGCCTCCCCGTGTACCACATCCTCGAAGATCAGGTGCGCGACGCCGTGCCCGCCGAGGTGTGGGAGGAGCAGGTCGGGTTGATGGTCGACGTGCTGGAGGTGGATGCCATCGCCGACGCGGTGCGGGAGTTCCGCGAGCAAGCGCCCGCCTAGCCGCGAGCAGGTCGAAGTCACGTTCTCCGTCGAGTCGTAGTCAGACCCAGATCGCGGCAGCGAGTACCAAGAGCTGCGGCAGGAAGTCCCGGACCCGCTGCTCATCGTCGACGATGACGATCACCGCGGGCAAGTCCTCGGTGAGGCTGAGGATGCGGGTGGTATGGATCCGCGAGGTCGCGCCGAAGCCCTCGATGCCGCGCAGCACGGCCGCGCCGGCCAGGTCCTCTGTGGTGCGCTTGTCCGCCGCGGGTGCGGCTGCGAAGATGGGATCTTCAAGGCGATGAGGGCTCGCCTGAACCGCGTGCTGGCGCTGATGACCTCTACCCGTTCTGGTAGGGGAGGCTGTGTGGCGCTGGGTCCGTGGTGTCATCGCCGTGGCGGCTGTGACGCCGTCGTGGAGTGGGAGTTTCCGATCCGCCGCAACCTCGTGCGGCATTCCAGCGTCGAGGTGGGTCCGGAGCTCGCTGAAGTGGTCGAGCGGGACCTGGTCGTGGTCGGCGGGGCCGCTGCGCCCGGTCTCGATGAGCTCGATCCGCAGCCCAGGGAGGTGGGCTGATGACCGCGTTCCGGATCGCTACAATGCGGGCGGTGGAAGTGCTCGATTCCCGCGGCCGCCCGACCGTCGTGGTGCAGCTCAGCGCGGCCGACGGTGGCACCGGTAGCTGCTCGGTACCTTCGGGCGCTTCCACCGGCAGCGGTGAGGCCGTGGAGCTGCGGGATGGGGACCCGAAGCGCTTCGGTGGGCTGGGGGTGCGGCGGGCGGTGGACGCCGTCAACGGCGAGATCGCTGACCTGCTCACGTCCCGGACGTGGTCGGACTTGGACGACGTCGACCGCGCGTTGATCAAGTTCGACGGTACCCCGAACAAGTCTCGGCTGGGCGCCAACGCCATCCTCGGGGTCTCGGTCGCGGTGGCCGGTTCTCCGGCTGCTCGTCGAGGCGATCGACGGCGCCGGGTACCGGACCGGCCGCGATGGGGTGGCGATTGCGTTGGACCCTGCCGCCTCGCGCTGCGCTCGGCCGCGGCCTGTGGCGGCTGCTGTTTGAGACCGCCGCCCGCGCCGAGGAGGTCCTGGCGCTGGATGTCCCCGAGCTGGATCTGCGCAACCGGCGCGCGAAGGTCCGCCGCAAGGGCGGCGCGGCGGACATCATCGTGTGGCGCACCGCCACCGCCCGGCTGCTGCCGCGCCTGTTGGACGGCCGACGATCCGGCCCGGTGTTCCTGACCGACCCGGGGACCGGCGCCGAGCACGTCTCGGCGTTGCAGCAGGCCTGGCCGCCGTCCGAGACGAGCGCGATCGGTCCGAGGGAGCTATCGCTTCTGCGCTGGGGAGCCTGGCCCAACGCTCGTCGGACCTCGACAAGATTCTCACCCTGCTCACATGAGCGTCCCGGCAGACAGCCGGGCTGAGGCGCCCACCAACGAGTGGACCTCGCCGTCGCACCGGTTCTCCCCGTTCGTGGCGCTGTGTGGGGTGGGCTTTCTCTGCCGGCTCAGCTAAGAGATGGTCCGAACCCCGCTGACGCCGCCAACCACGGCGCCTACAAGACGCTGCTGTTCCTGAAGGCCAGCCTGGTGGAGCACCAAGTTCCTCCCGCTGCTCGCCGAGCGCTTCGCCCGCCAGCGGCTGCGCACCCTGGCCAAGGTGTTCTTTCAAGACCTCGCCGGCGACCAGGCCATCGCGTGGTCAGGCGGCTCCGAAACGGCCAGCAGCATCAACACGCCGGGTCGAGGCCATACGCGAGCGCGAGATCGACATCTCCCGAGAGTTCCCCAAGCCCTGGACCGAGAAGATCGTGCAGGCCGCGGACGCGATAATCACCATGGGCACCCCACCTGAGCTGCCCTACGCCCAACCTGGTGATCTGCCAACGGGGCTGCAAGGGAAGAGACACAATCGGTCGTGGACTGGTGGCAAGTGCTGGTCGCTGTCGGCGGAGGGCTTCTCCTGCTCTGGTTGGCGCTGCTCACGACGCTTTGGATCACCAATCGCAACAGCCTCGACCAGGCCACGCTGAGGGAGACGCTGCGACTGCTGCCCGATGTCATCCGGCTCCTGCGCTGGTTGGCCACCGATCCCGACCTGCCCCGAGGCGTCCGAGTCCGGCTCTGGCTACTGCTGGCCTACCTGCTCCTTCCCATCGACCTGATCCCGGACTTCGTTCCCGTACTGGGCTACGCCGATGACGCCCTCGTCGTCGCGCTCGCTCTGCGCTCGGTCACCCGCCGCGCCGGTGCAGACGCCCTGGCCAGGCACTGGCCCGGCACGTCCACCGGGCTCCGCACCGTCCAGCGCCTCGCCGGTCTGGCCACCGACTACTAACCGCAGCCCTACGCCAGTCGGATTCGGACGTTACCGCTGGCTGTGGCCGAATGGTGCGCGCAGTAGCGGAAGGAACAGCAGCAGCGCCAGTGCCTGGGTGAGCACCGTGAAGATGATCAGGTCGTGGATCGAGTAGCCGTAGAGCGCGCCCAGGATCGTGCCACCGGCCAGCCAGGCCAGGCCGTAGACCGCGGTGAAGGCGCCGAAGCCGACCCGCGGCGGGCGCGGCCGGGACCATATCGGCGACGGCATACAGCACCGGGATCAGCGGTTTCGGCAGGATGGGGCGGACCTGCAGGTGGTACGACAGCACTCCGAAGGTCGCGTAGCCCAGCATGGTCATCGCCGTGAAGGCGGTGTAGGTCCGGAAGCGGCCGGAGAATCGCTGACTACGCGGAGCGACCGCCATGGGTTCGGGAGGAGTCCTCGTAGGCGACACCGCTCCGGACTGGTCGAGTGCGCCGGTCAGACAACCGCACGGTACCCAGCCGCAGCACCAGCGCCACCGCCTCGCCTACCCGGTGACGAACCCGATGGCGAGCGCGCTGGCGCCGAGGTTGGCGAGGAAGGGGCCGACGATCGCGCGGGCTACCTCGTAGACGAAGTCGGCCAGGCAGCTGACCACCCACGCCGAAGGCCAGCACGAACCGCATCGGTGACAGCCGGTTCACGGCCGGCCGTCGGTCAGGCAAGAGACCGTCCTCACGCCAGCCCGGCCACGACTGCGAACACCGCGAGAACGGCGATGAGCATGTAAGCGAGGTAGGCATCCAGCCGGCCGTTCTGCAGTCTCTTGGCGGTGCGCACAGCAAGCAGTAGCGGTCGGCGCAGCGGGCGGAACAGGAACCGCTCGACCACCTCGACGACGTCGGTGGTGTAGCCGAGGTGCGCTCCCGCGGCGTCGCGGTGCGGGTCGCCGGTGCGCCCACCGGTCTCCCGTTCGAGGACAGTGTGCTCAGACCGGGTGAGCAGCAGGTTGGCCAGGACCTTGCGGGTCGGGTTGGCGAACCCGAAGGGGGTGTACTGGTTTTCTCCGGCCACCCCGCCGGTTGCCGAGCGCCAAGCCGGGACCCGGCGCACCGCGAACATCCGACCGCGCCCGAAGGCGACGCTCAGGCCCAACACCCCGAGCAGCAGCACCGGCATCACGACGACGAGCCAGGTCGGCGACAACGCGGAGAACTCGGAGTAGACGGGCTGCAACACCCATTCCGACTTGAGCGCGCCTGCGGCCACGTCCCGTCCTACCACGGGGTCGAGCCCAGCGATCAGCACCCGGATCCACAGCGGAGCGACCGCGGCCACACCCAGGCAGCCTACCCCGAGCAGGGCCAGCCCAGCCGTGCCCAGCGGACCGACATCGCGGCCGCGGATCGCTTCCTGCGGTTGGCGGGGTCCGAGCACGATGAGCCCGACAATCCGGACGAACGCCACTGCGGCGAACCCGACGGTGATCGCGACCAGCGCACCGGCCAGCGCCAGCGGCAGCGCGTAGGCCAACCGACCGATCCGGAACTGCTGCATGAGCGACTCCAGCAGAAACCACTCCGAGACGAACCCCACAGTCAGCGGCAGGCCGGCCAGGGTGAGAGCCCCGATGGCCAGGCCGGTTCCGCTGGTGGGCAGGCGATGCCCGACGCCGCGCAACGCCTCCAGCTCGGTGGTGCCCGTTGCATCCTCGATCCCGGAGACGGCCGCGAACAGTAGCGACTTGGCCAGCGCATGCGCCACGGTCTGCAGGGTCGCCGCGAGCAGCCCCACCGCGACCAGCGGTGGCCGGTTGACGGCGGCCCCGATTAGGGCGACGCCGTACCCGACGCTGATCAGACCGCCGTTCTCCACGCTGGAGTAGGCCACCACCTCGGCCAGGTCGGTCTGCACGGTGGCGTGCGCGATACCCAGCAGCGCGGTGAACGCGCCCAGCAGCAGGATGATCACGGCCAGCCAGCCGGGCGGCACCCGTAGCAGATCCAGCGTGCGCCACATCCCATAAAAGCCGACGTTGACGGCCACCCCGGCCATCACCGCCCGCAGCGGCCCGGGAGCGGCCCGGTAGCCCCGCGGCATCCAGACGTGTAGCGGGACCAGCCCGACCTTGACGGCGAACCCCGCGACCAGCAGCGCGAACGCGGCATCGCGCAGCCCCGAGCGGGGCACCGAGGCGAGGTCGGCGAAGCCGAAGCCGCCCGCGCGGGCGGTCAGCAACAGGAAGCCGAGCAGCAGCGCTGCGCCGCTGACCTTGCCGAGCATGACCGTGATGATCGCCGCGTCGGCGCGGTCAGCCTTCGCCCGCTCGAAGCCGGCCAGCAGGTAGAACGCGATGGTGAGTAGCTCCCAGGCCAGCAGGAACACGAACGCGTTGTCGGCGGTGATGATGACCGCGACGGAGCCCAACACCAGGCAGTGCATCGCCGCCAGGCTGCGCTGCGTGACACGGCCCGGCCGGGCGGCCCACGCCGCGCACACCAGGCCTACCGGCACCGCCACCGCGAAGCTGATGACCAGGAACAGCCCGGAGAGCGGATCGACGGATAGCGCGGTGGGGCCGAAGCCCAGGGCCCCCGATCCCAGGGCAGAGTCCAGGCCGAGCCGGATCGTCGCGCCGGAGATACCGGCGGCACCAACCACGACCAGCAGCA
>JBOHGX010000476.1:0-2043 GCA_050700255.1 Pseudonocardiaceae bacterium | reverse complement strand
AGTGCGGCGTACAGGGTCGCCTCGGGCCGTAGCCGCAGCGCCGCCGCCTGGACCACCAGCGCGTTCACCGGGGCGAGTACGATCATCGCCAATGCCGGGCCGAATGCCCCGGCGGCGGCGGTGTAGCGCTCGCCGAACACGATCGGCACCGCGGCGTCGAGCGCGAGGACGGTGACGCCGGCCACCGGCACCACCACGGCCAGCAGCCCACCGGCCAGGCGCCGCAACGAGGACTCGGCACCGGCGAGGCCACCGCCGTGGGCGAGCCTGGGCAGCGAGACCGTGAAGACCTGCACGATCGCGTAGGTGACCGCCAGGGCAACCCCGAGCGCCAGCGCAGCGAAACCGGTCTGCACGTCCGACGCTGTGAGCAGCGCCACCGCGATGACCCCACCGCGCTGCGCAACCTGCACCAGGACACCGCTGGTCGCCTGAAGCAGGCCGAAGCGCAGCGCACCCTCGGGTACCGCCACCGGCGGGAGTCGCCGGCGCAGCAGCGGTATCGCGGCGACCACCCCGAGACCGAAGGCCACCGCCGCCGACACGGCGATCGCGGCCACCGCGCCGGTCGCTCCGGCCGCGTCGTACAGCACGACCGCCGCCACCACGAGCACCGCGTTCTGCAGGGGGTAGCGCGCGCACCAGGCACCCGCCCGATCCAGCCCGAGATCGGCCTGCAGCGCGAGGGTGGCGACGACGTTGAGCGCCAGGGCGATCAGGACAAACGCCGCCGGCAACGGCGGGAAGCGTGCTGGGTCCCACATCACGAGCACCGTGGCGATCACGGTGAGCACGGCGAACAATACGGCCCGGTTGCGGGCCAACCGCACGCTCAGCGCCCGGGCCAGTGCAGCGCGCTGGGCGGGCGCCGCGGCCGGAACGTAGCGGGCCAGCAGGGTCGCGCCGCCCAGAGTCATCGCCACCGAACCGATGGCGACCACGGTGAGCGCCACCGCGAACCGGCCGTAGTCAGCCGGGCCGAGCACCCGGGGCACCACCGTGGCGAGCAGCACCAGCGTGACCGCCTCGGCCGCCTTGCCGGCGAGGCCGGCGACGACCGGGCCGCGCAGCAGCCCTGCCTCCGCGCTCGCCGTCACCGTGCCCGGCGGCGTGCTCACCCGCCGGGTCCGAGTGCGCCGGGCCCGAGGACACGGCGTCCGAGGTAAGGCATTCCTAACGGCATGGCCGAGAGGCTACCTCGATCGGCCGATCAGTCCTCGGATGACGCATGTGACGGGGGCGTGGCGGTCGGGGTGGAGCTCAGCGACGAGCTCGACGAGCTGGCGGCGGGTGACCCAGGTGAGCCGATCGAGATGAGCGGTGCCGGCGTCGACGATGGGTTCGCGGTAGGTGCCTTGGTAAACCGCGCGGGAGTCGACCTCGACGGCGATGACGCGGCGGTCGCCGAAGGCGGCGTTGTAGGAGTCGGAGGAGATGACGAGGTAGCGCATTGAGCCGATGGTCTCGTCGGGGGATTCCCACACCTGCCCGAACCGGATCCCGGGCGGCCCCGGGGATAGTGGTGACCGCGGTGCGGGTGCGCTCATTACTGGTCGAACGCTGCGTCGGTGAACGCTGCGTCGGCGCGGCGGCGGCGCGCCGCGACGAGCGCGTCCTCCTGCTCGTCGGTGTAGAGCCGTGGGCCGGTGTCCTCCTCGGCTCGTGCCCGCAACGCGGTCGCCAGCGCCGCCTGCTGCCGGATCGCAGACCGGACCCACTCGGACAGGTTGGTCCCTGCGGCCGCGGCCGCGGCCCGCGCGTTCTCGGCGAGTACGTCGTCGAGTCGAACGGCGATCTGAACTGTCATACGTGCAGCATCCCAAAGCGTCGTGCAGTTTGTCCACCGACGACCGCTGCGGCCCGCGCCGCCAGGTCCGGATGCGCCTCGATGGTAGCCGCGTTCCGGGCGCGTTCCCGTAGAGGCAACTGTGGACGGGTCAGCAGGCCTCAATGTCGGCCCGGCCCAGCGACCAAGTGCGGTCGGGGTGCGGGGCCGGCGGCGGATCCGCCGCGCGGGTCGCGGCGCCAGAGCTAGGCCTGCAC
>JBOHGX010000475.1:0-5848 GCA_050700255.1 Pseudonocardiaceae bacterium | reverse complement strand
GTGCTAGAGCACCGATTCGCACTCACGAGGTTTCTGCGACCATGGCACCATGAGCGAGCCGGTGCCCCCGTCGGACGCGTTGTCCGGGCTGGATGGCACCCAGCTGCCCGATCCGTGGCCCACGCTGCCTGATCCGTTGGCCGGGCCGGAGCAGAGCACCTGGCAGGCGGCGCCGGAGTGGCAGCCGCTTGAGCTGCCGCCCCTTCCGGACGCGAGTGCGATACGGGAGGCGATCGACGCAGCGCTCCGGGACGATTTCGGTGATACTGCGGAGGCAGGGGATCAGGACCCGGCCGTGGCGCCGGCCTCGCAGGCTGCGTCGCAGGCGACTGAGCAGCCGAATGCCCCACAAACCAATGTTGCAGTGCCACCGCCCTCTGCCACGTCAGCGGGCGACCCTGCAGGGCCGTCAGCAGCAGGGCCGTCAGCAGCAGGGCCGTCAGCAGGAGGGCCGTCAGCAGGAGGGCCGTCGCCCACCGGCGGGCAGGACCGCTCGTCCCCGCGCCAACCGCAACCGCAGGTGGCTGCGCCGATCCCGGCCACTCCGTCGCAGCCGCGCCGTACCGGCGGGGGCCTGCGTTACCGTCCACCAACGGCCGCTGCAGCTCGCGCGCCCGTGCCGCCGGCTGACCTGCGTCGCCGGATTCGCCGGGAACGTGTCGGATTGCCGCTGCAGACCCGCTCCGATGGGGGCGCGACTGCCTTCTTCCTCATAGTGCTGGTCATCATCGTGTTGCTGCTGTACTTCATCATCACTGGCTTTATCGCGTCGATCTCCAGTCTTTTCCAGTGACCTACCGTCCGCATCGAGGCGGCTTAGCGGGGCTATCAGGGTGCCGGTAAGCCCGCTGCGCCTGCTGAATGCGGGTGCGCGGCTGTTGCGTGGCAGACTCTGCGCGTTGCTGACGGTAGCTGATCGGGGGCTGTGATGTGATGCGAGTCGTCTCGGCTGTCCTGGCGCTGGCTGCTGTGCTGGCTGGGTGCTCGACGGGGGGCGTTGCACCCACCGGTGCAGACGCAACGCCAGCGTCGTCGCCCAGCGCACCGGCCGGTCCAATTCCACCGGTGCGCGATCCCAAGAATCTGGCCGCCATACTGCCGTGCCTGCTGTTCACGCCGACGCAGCTCGAGGCCAACCGGATTGACCAGCATGGCCGGCCTAAGGATGTTCTCGGCTCCGCCGGATGCGAGTGGGGCGACCGGGCGCGCACCCGCCAGGTCAGAATCTTCGTGGATCTCGGTTCCGACGTATTGCGCAACGTCTACGCCAAGCGGGAGACATTCCCCCTCATGGAGGTGACCCGAGTGGCTGGCTACCCGGCCATCCGCACCATGGACGACGTCAACGGCACCACCTGTTACTTCCGGGTCGCGACGGCCGAGAGGCAGACGCTCGTCCTCGGGTTCACGTCACTGCAGGGGGGTCCAGAGGATCCGTGTGCAGCGGCCAAGGCGCTCGCCGAGACCGTCGTCGGTAACCTGCCACCGCTGCAGGCCGAGTGAGAAGACCACGTTGGCTCCGGCTTTTCGCTTTCAGCTCGCGCAGCGCCGATGTGGCAGGGGGCTGGCGTACCTGCTTGACTCGGTCCGGACGTGACATCGGGTTGACCATCCCTTTTGGGGGGAATACTACGGTGTCACCACAGCGAGCCACGCGGAGCAAGATGGACTCCTCAGCCGAGCACG
Source organism: Pseudonocardiaceae bacterium (assembly GCA_050700255.1). Taxonomy (GTDB): domain Bacteria; phylum Actinomycetota; class Actinomycetes; order Mycobacteriales; family Pseudonocardiaceae. Next base: position 4,162 of record JBOHGX010000475.1, on the reverse strand, counting down.
ACCTGACGGGGTCCACTGCGGGCCGGGTGCGTGGCGTGCTGGCCATCCCGGCGTTCCGCCGGCTGTGGGGCGTCACGGCGCTCACCGCGACCGCGGAGTGGCAGTCCCTGCTGGCCCTTTCGGCGCTGGCCACTCAGCTCACCAGCGGTTACCAGGCGCAGAGCTTCGCGCTCGGGGGCGTAGTTGCGACCAAGCTGCTGCCCGCGCTGGTGCTTGGTCCATTGGCCGGCGCGCTGGCCGACAAGCTGGATCGTCGGCACGTCATGGTGGTCTGCGATGTGCTGCGGGCCGGTCTGTTCCTGTCCATCCCGCTGGTCGGGGAGCTGGCGTGGCTGTTTGTGGCGACCTTCCTCATCGAGGTCTGCGCGATGTTCTGGATCCCGGCCAAGGACGCCTCGATCCCTAATCTGCTGCGCCGCCGCGACCAGGTGGAAACCGCCAACCAACTCGCGCTGATCATGACGTACGGGATTGCCGTACTGGTCGCCGCCGGGGTGTTCACCGCGCTGTCCAAGCTGGGCCCGGTGCTCAGCCAAGCCGGACTGATCTCCGGCGCTGAAGGATCGGCTTATCTGGCGCTGACCATCAACGGCATCGCTTACGCGTTGTGCGCACTGGTGGTGGGCACTCGGATCCCGGAGATCTCCGGCAGAGCCCTCACCCGGCGTCAGGCCCAACCCGGTTTGCTCGCGATGTTGCGCGACGGCGTGGTGTTCGTCCGCGGCACGCCCTTGGTTCGCGGTCTGGTCACCGGGATAATCGGCGCCTTCGCCGCGGGCGGTGCCGTCATCGCCTGCGCGAAGCTGTACTCCACAAGCCTGGGCGGTGGAGACGCCGCCTACGGGCTGCTGTTCGCGTCACTGTTCGTCGGTCTGGGTGTGGGCATGGCTGCGGCACCACAGGCCGCCCGCCGGATCCGGCACCGCCGGCTGTTCGGGCTCGCGATCATCGGCGCCGGGTTGGCGCTGGTCGCGGTGGCTGTTGTTCCGCATCTGCTGGCCGCGCTGGCCGCCGTGATCCTGGTGGGGTGCGCCGCGGGGATCGCGTTCCTGACCGGTCTGACCATCATCGGCACGCAGGTGGCTGATGAGATGCGCGGGCGCACGATCGCCTTCGTCCAGTTACTCGTCCGGCTCGCCCTGCTTGCCTCGATGGCGCTGGTACCGCTGGCGGTCGGGTTGGTCCAGCAGCGCACCATCATCCTGTTCAGCGAGCAGGTGACCATCGACGGCACCCGTCCGGTGCTGCTGTGCGCCGGGCTGCTGGCGGCCACGGTGGGCTTGATCGCACACCGCCAGATGGACGACCGGCTCGACGGGTCGCTGCGGGGGGATCTGCGTGCCGCCCTGCGTAAGAGTTCCCAACCGAGTCCTCCGGGCGGTGGGGGATGAGCGCGTGGGACGCGGTGGTCGGTCAGGATCCGGTGGTGGCCACGCTGCGGGAAGCCGCCCAGGCCGAGACCGGGGCGATGACTCACGCCTGGCTGTTCACCGGCCCTCCCGGCAGCGGTCGTTCGGTTGCGGCCCGCGCCTTCGCCGCCGCACTGCAATGCACCGATCTGGAGAACGGGCCGGGGTGTGGTGCCTGCCAGGGCTGCCGGACCACGCTGGCCGGCACCCACGCCGACGTCCGTGAGGTGGTACCCGAAGGCCTGTCCATCTCGGTGGCCGAAATGCGCGCGCTGGTGTCCGGTGCGTCTCGGCGGCCCTCGGCGGGCCGCTGGCAGGTGTTGGTCATCGAGGACGCCGACCGGCTTACTGAGGGGGCAGCCAACGCTCTGCTCAAGGCCGGGGAGGAGCCCCCGCCGCGCACCGTGTTCCTGCTCTGCGCGCCGTCGGACCATCCGGATGACATCGCGGTGACGTTGCGCTCCCGCTGCCGGCCGGTCGGGTTGCGGACCCCTCCGGCGCAGGCAGTCGCTGAAGTGCTGATGCAGCGCGACGGTGTGGACGCCGACACCGCGCGGTGGGCCGCCTCGGTGTGCGGCGGCCACGTTGGCCGGGCCCGCCGGTTGGCCGCCGATCCGGATGCCCGGTCCCGCCGGGAGAAGGTACTGCGAGTGCCGACAGCACTGCGCTCACCAGCGGACGTGTTCACCTTGGCTGATGAGCTGGTCGGGGCGGCTGAGTCGGAGGCCAGCGGCCTGACCGCGACTCGCGACGCGACCGAGACCGAGGAGCTGGAGACGGCGTTAGGTGCCGGCGGAACCGGCAAGGGTGCCGCGGCGGCGAATCGGAGCGCCAAAGGTGCTATTCGGGAGTTGGAGCGCAGGCAGAAGTCCCGGGCCACCCGTACCCAACGGGATGCGCTGGACCGGGCGCTGGTCGACCTGGCCGGCTTTTATCGCGATGCCCTGGTGACCGCCTGGGGCGCCTCGGTGCCCCTGACCCACCCTGACCGTGTTGCCGACGTCACTGCCATCGCCGGGCGGATGCCTGCGGAGGCGTTGCTCCGCAAGCTGGAAGCGGTGCTCGGCTGCCGCGAGGCACTGGAGCTCAACGTCAAGCCGCGGATCGCCGTCGAGGCGCTGACCAGCGCGTTGCACAGCGACTAGGCCCGGCCGCGTACAAGTCGTCACGATTGTTAAGCTGGGCGGCAGTGCCGGACGGCGTCGCCGCCTTAGCTCAGTCGGCCAGAGCGGCTCACTCGTAATGAGCAGGTCCGGGGTTCGATTCCCCGAGGCGGCTCCACCTCTCACCTGGGAAAACATACTCAGGCTGAGAGTGCAACCGACTTGCGTGGTGCGGGATATGGTGCGAGTGGAGCTACAGTGCGTCCATGTCCGCACCCTCCGCGCGCCGCAACAGGCGCCAGCGCGGCCGTATCGAGGAGTTGCGCAGCGGCGCGCTGCGGGTCTCGGTGTACGCCGGAACCAATCCGCTCACCGGACGGCGGCACTACCTGCGCGAGACCATTCCGGCGGGACCTCGTGCTGAGGATGAGGCGCAAAAGGCGCTGCGCCGGCTGGCTAACCAGGTCGACGAGAGGCGCAACCCGCGAACGAGCGCCACCGTCAACCAGCTACTCGACCGGCACTTCGAGCTCGCCGAGCTGGAAGAAAGTACGCTCACGAACTACCGCAACCTGGCCGGGAAGCACATCCGGCCGCTGATCGGCACGATGAAGGTCGAAGCGCTCGACGGTTACCTGTTCGATTCCTTCTATGCCACACTGCGGCGCTGCCGCGACCACTGCGGCCAGCAGCCGCGCATCGACCACCGAACGGCCGGCCCGCACCAGTGCGATGAGCGCTGCAAGCCTCACCAGTGCCGCCCGCTGTCGAATGGGAGCATCCGGTACATCCACTTCATCCTCAGCGGCGCGCTGAAACGAGCCGTGCGGTGGCGCTGGCTCGCCACCAACCCCATCGCACAGGCCGTCCCGCCGCCGCAGCCCAAGCCGAACCCACAGCCACCCACCGCTGAGCAAGCCGCACGGATCCTCAACGACGCCTGGCAGGACCCAGATTGGGCCATGCTGGTCTGGTTGACCATGATCACCGGATTCCGCCGTGGCGAGCTGTGCGCGATCCGCTGGCGCCAACTTGACCTGGACGCCGGTGTACTGACGCTGGAGCGGAGCATCGGCCAGCGCAGCGGGCGGACGTGGGAGAAGGACACCAAGACCCACCAGCATCGGCGCATCGCACTCGACTCCGAGACCCTCTCCCTCCTCAGCGAGCATCGGCACCGGTGCCAGGAACGTGCCGCATCACTCGGATTGGCACTGACCGACGACGCCTTCGTGTTCTCGCTCGCGGTCGATGGGTCAGTGCACTTGAAGCCGGACTCGGTCAGCCAGCGCTACGCCAGGCTCGCCCGGCGGCTCGGCATCTCGACCACGATTCACAAGCTGCGGCACTACTCCGCTACCGAGCTGATCTCCGCTGGTGTCGACGTTCGTACCGTCGCCGGTCGTCTCGGGCACGGTGGCGGTGGCACGACGACGCTCAAGGTCTACGCGGCGTGGGTATCCGAGTCTGACCAGCGGGCTGCCACGAGCCTGTTCGCCCGGCTACCTGTCCTGCCCGACGCGGCCGTCGCTCCGACTCCTCAGCGCGGCGACGGTGGTGACGCCATGTACCTGCGAATCGCTGCCGAGCTGCGCGCACAGATTGCCTCAGGTGAGTTGCCGCTTGGCGCGCAGCTACCCACGCATAAGC
>JBOHGX010000474.1:0-9818 GCA_050700255.1 Pseudonocardiaceae bacterium | reverse complement strand
GGCGGCTCCGTCGTGGAGCCGCCCCTGACGAGTGAGAGCTGTCACCTAACTCACAACAAGCCGGCGCTCTCAGGAGGCCGGCGGCGACAGCACCTGCCCGATCACGAACACGGTGGCGTTCTCGGTCGGGATGTTGCCGCACAACACCTGGGCGCCGTTGACAGTCGGTGCCGCCTCGGTACCGGCGATCGTCACCTGGCCGCCCTGCAGTGTGTCAACCCTGCCGGCCTGGAGGAGTCCCGCAGCGTCGTAGCGCTGAGGTACCACGTGGTACTTCAGGATCGTCGCCAGCTGGCTGTCGGCCGACGCCACGTTCGGGTCGGTGGTCAGTTTCTGGATGGTGCCCGGGTTCTTGGCTTCCAGGTCCGCAAAGGCCGGGTCGGCCGGGGCGAAGACGGTGATGGCCTCGGCGCTGTTCAGGGTGTCACCCAGGTTGGCGGCGGTGACCGCTTTCACCAGGGTGGTCAGCAGCGGGTTGTTGCTGGCCGCAGTAGCCACTGGGTCATCGACCATGCCTTGGGCCGAGCCTTCGCCTTCCGTGGGCACCTGGCTGCAGGCCGGGCCGAAGATATCCGAAATCTGGGTGACGCCGGTGGTGGCACCGGGTGCCGCTGGCTCCGAGGTGGCCTCAGCTTCGGCGCCGGCCGGCGCAGAAGCCGGGGCTTCGGCCGACGGCGTCTCCGCGCTGCTGCACGCACCAAGCGCGATGGTCAGGGCGGCCATAGCACCGACCGCAGCCACTCGCTGAATCTTCCTCAAATCGATCTCAACTCCTCATCGGGCTGCCCGGCTGATTCCGGGCCTCTCTTGTATTACTTCGGTGGTCCCCAGTGCGGGGTTCACGTCAGGCTGATTACAAATAGGACACATCTGTGCTGCGCTGGTCCGTCCGCACTGTCCTTATCGGACGGTGAACTGTACAGAGTGCCATCCGCTGGCGCCGTCCGGGATTGGTGCGACCCGGTCCGCGGTCTGGGTATACCCGGTCTTGTCCGTCGCGCGAACCTCCGCGACGTGGCTGCCGGGTTCCCACCGGCCCCGCAGCCTAAACATCCGCCAAGTGTCCACGTTGACCTCAGTGGACAGCTCCGCGGGCCGCCACTCACCCCGGTCGACCCGGACCTCGACCTTCTCGATGCCCTTGGTCTGCGCCCACGCGATGCCCGTGATCGGACTATCCGGGCTGATCCGCTCGAACGAGCCGGGACTGTCGATTCGGGACATCGTCTTGATCGGTGCCCGCTGTGCCCAGTCGCGCTGCAACCAGTAGGCCTGCTTCGCGTCGAACGTGGTGAGCTCCATATCGGTGATCCACTTGGTCGCCGACACGAAACCGTAAAGTCCGGGGACAACTATCCGAACCGGGAAGCCGTGCTCGACCGGCAACGGCTCTCGATTCATCGCGATCACCAGCATGGCTTCCCGACCCGGGTCGGTGAGGACCTCGGTTGGGCTGCCGCAGGTCCACCCGTCGACGCTGGTGGTGAATACCTGGTCGGCGCCACGTTGCACGCCGGCCTCTTTGAGGATGTCGGCCAACAGCACGCCGGTGAAGTTCGAGGTGGAGATGTAGGGGCCGCCAACCTCGTTGGACACACAGGTCATGGTCACGGTGCGCTCGACCAGCCTGCGGGAAGTCAGGTCCGCCCAATCCAGGTTGAGTTCCCGGTCAACCATCCCATGGACCCGTAATCGCCAGTCCTCGGCGCGCAGCTGTGGCAGCGTCAGGTTGATGTCGACCCGGTAGAAATCCCGGTTCGGGGTGATGAAGGTCGGCGACCCGTCGGTGGCGAAGTCAGCCCCGACCGGGATCGGCGGCGCAGGGACCGTGGGCACGATCCGGCCCACCGCAGCGCGGGAGGTCTCGACGCCACCCCGCCCGGCCAGCAGCTGGCCCCCTGCGCCGGCGATACCGGCACCGGCCGCAACCGCTGCCGACCCGACCAGCAGCTTGCGGCGTGACACCCCGCCCGCCGCGGTGTCCGGCACCTGCTCCCCACTCGCCAGACCCCAGCCATGCAGCACGGCGAACGCCGCCAAACTCACGATCAGCGCGGCCAGCGGGGCGAGGGCGTCGAGCGCACCTGCGTTGGGACGGGCTATCACGGCGGCGGTGGCAACGGCGCCGAGCACGACGATCAGGATCAGGCCGGGTATCCGGGAGCGCCGGGACAGCAGTCCGGCGGCCACCCCGATCAATGCGATCACCACCGCCATGCCCAACAACAACACGATCTTGTCGTAGGTACCGAAGGTGCGGACCGCAAAGTCCTTGAGCCAGCTCGGAGTGAAGTCGATTGCGGTGTTGCCAACGGCGAGGAATGGTGAGGAGGCCGGCGACACCAACCCGCCGACCAGATGTCCAACCCCGAGGCCGACAGCCACTGATAGCAGCCCGACCAGGGCGGCCACCGGGACCGACAACCGACCGGATAAACGGGACGAAGTCACGTAGGCCCTTTCGGCGCCGCACCGGCGGGCGGTTCAATAAGAGACCAGATCGTGATGCTCTTCACCGGGTGAGCGCGGCTCGCAGACGCTGCTCCTGCACCGTCCAGAAACCGTGCTCCCGCCCGTCGACCAGGACCACCGGGACCCGGTCGCCGTACTCGGCCCGCAGTTCGGCGTCTGCGTCAACGTCGCTGGTCTGCCACGGAACGCCGAGTTCAGCGCAGATTCGGGCGATGTCCTCCCGGACCGTGACACACGCGTGGCAGCCCGCCCGGACCAGCAAAGTCACCTCATGCTGCACAGCCCCAAGTCTGCCACCGCTAGTGATTGGGCTTCGAACAGCGGGCCTTCGAACAGCGCCTTGACGGCCGCCCGCGATCGGGACGCAGAGTCTGGCATTCGCCGCCGACGTCAGCACCAGAGCCTCAGCTACCAGGTAAGGACCGTCTGCAACCCGGGATGTGCACCGCGTAGCGTCTCGGCGTCGTATGCTTCCGCCCGCGCTAGGCGGCCGTTGGCGCGAACGGTCGACACGATGCGAACAAGGGAGTGGCTCATGCCGCAACCGAGATGGACCCCGGAACCCCGGGACCGAGCTGCGACGGCGCGCCGCCGTGCGGACGGCCCCGCAGTACTCATGCCCTGGTTGCGCTACCTGGTCGCGGGCCACATCGAGCTGGTCACGGGCCACATCGAGCGAGATGCCTGATCGCGTGAAGTCCGTCTCCCGCCCCGACACCGGGCCGATTCCGGATCCGCGAAACACGGATTCGGACACCGACCCCGTGGATACCGGCGCGGCCGACCCCCCGGGGCCCGAGGTCGACATCGCCGCGTGGGAACTCGTCGCGGCGGCGCAGCAGGGTGATCAGAACGCTTTCGGCCAGCTCTACGACCGGTACGTCGATGTGGTGTTCCGTTTCGTCCTTTTCCGCGTGGGCGATCGGCCGCTCGCCGAAGACCTCACCAGCGAGACCTTTCTGCGCGCGCTGCGCAGGATCTCTTCAGTGAGTTACCAAGGCCGCGACGTCGGCGCCTGGTTCGTCACCATCGCGCGTAACCTGGTGCTCGACCACGTCAAGTCCAGCCGTTACCGGCTGGAGATGACCACCGCCGACATCCTGGACTCCAGCGCAGATGACCGCGGCCCCGAGCACGAGGTCGTGGAGGAGGCCACCGCCGCTGAACTCATGCGCTGCGTCGCTCAGTTGGGTCACGATCAGCAGGAGTGCATCATGCTGCGCTTCATGCAGGGTCTGTCGGTCTCCGAGACCGCAGCCGTGATGGGCCGCAACGAGGGTGCGGTCAAGGCGCTGCAGCACCGGGCGGTACGCCGGCTGGCCCAGCTGTTGCCCGAGGAGCTGCGATGATTATCACGGCGGTGACTATCACGGCGGTGCCCGGCGTAACTACCGGGGTCACCGCTCGTTGCTCCGAACGACACGGCCGAGGGGCCCGAAGGTGGTGAGGACGACGCGCGGATCCGGGGGTCGGGCCAGCGACGGGCAGGAGCAGGAGCAGGAAAGCTTCGCCCGCGCCGTGGATAGCGGTATGCACGAGGTCTCCGACGACATGCTGAACCGCGAGCTGACCGTCGTCGCAGCGTTGCGACAGGTTGGGTCTCAGTTCGAGTCCACGGCAGGACCGGATCCTGCTGAGCGCGATCGGATGCGTCAGCGCGTCATGGCGGAGTTCTCCTCCGTCGTGCACGACGGCACCAGCCCTGTGCTGCCGCTTTCCAGTTCCCGCTGGACTTCTCGGTCTGCGCCTCAGAAAGCATCGCGGAATCGTCAGAATCGTCATCGGATTCCCGATGAAACCCGGGGACGGCTGGTGGTGGCGGCGGCCGCAGCGTTGTGCCTGCTGATGTCGCTGTCCGGGATGAGCGTCCTACTGTCCCGCGATGCGCTTCCCGGTGACGCCTTGTACACATTCAAGCGCACCGCCGAGTCCGCTGAGCTCGGGTTGACTTTTGGCGACCAACCCAAGGCGCTCAAGCACCTGGAGTTCGCCAGCGCGCGGGTTAGCGAGATCGAGATGATGGCGGAACAAGCCGACGCCGCCGGTAATTGGTCCGATGGTCAGGAGGGGTTCCGCCGGGCCCTCGACGACTTCGATGCTGACACCGCGACAGGTGCCCGCCTACTCACCGCGCTGGCTGCTCACGGCCAGACCAACATTCTGACCCCGCTGCGCAGCTGGGCCGAACAGCAGGAAACCCGCCTGCGGGCGGTCAGGACAGCGCTACCCCTGCCGGCCAGTGCACGGCTGGACAGCACGCTCGGGCTCCTGGCCCGAGTCGTCGTGAGAATTTCTGCTCTGGACTACCGATCCGAGTGCACCACCGTGACCTCCGGCACCCACGACGATCTGGGACTGCTGCCGGCCAAGGACACCTGCAGTCCGGTTCCGGTAGATGGGACTTCGTCGGCCGTGCCACTGCCGGCCGCCCCCGCCCCCGATGGAAGTCCGCCGAACGTGATCATGCCTCCTGGCATACTTGGCTCGCCTTCGGTGAATCCCACTCCGGACCCTGTCCAGAAGGATGAGCGCGGTCGGCCCGGACTCCGCGACGTACTGCGGCCGGAACCAGGGCAACCTGGCCCCGAGTCCTCGCACCCCTTGCCCGGAAGAGATTCGCAATCGCCGGACATCCCCTTGCCATTGCCAGGGATTCCACTGCCGACGTTCCCAGCACCCCCGTCCTAACCCGACCCCAAGCCCGTCCGGTGAGTGGGGCTTTGGTGTCCGGTGTGTCGTGCTCTGGTGTCCGGTGTGTGGGGCTTTGGTGTCCGGTGTGTCGTGCTTCGGTGTCCGGTGTGTGGGGCTTCGGTGTCCGGTGTGTCGTGGCGTAGTGCGCCATCACACCGTGCACCACAGCCGGACACGCCGCGGGGGGCAACCGCTATCGCAACCGCGCCGCAAGGTCGCGCAGACCGCGCTCTACGCCGGCCACTCGCTTAGGATCGATCACCGGCCGCAACGCCCGGCCATGCACGAAGTCGTCGAACGCCTGGACCGTGGTCCACCGGGGCGTGAAACCGAATTCGGCGCGCAGCCGGGTGCTCTCCAGCACTTGGCCGTAGTTGAGGAATCTGATCTGCTCCGGGTAGTAGTCGATGAGATGGCTGTTACGCAGCAGCCGTACGATTATGGGCATCGCTGGCTCAGGTATGGGAGCCGGGATCCGACCCGCCCGCCGAATCGCCTGAGACAGCAACAGCGCTCCATCGCCACCGACGTTGAACACGCCGGGCAACCGCTGCCGGGTGGCCTGCTCAAGCACCGCCAGCGCATCCTGTTCATGCAGCAGCTGTATCCAACCGTCGTAGCCCAGCACAGTCGGTACCACTGGCAGCGCGAAGTATTGAGTCAGGACAGTGTCGATGCGCGGGCCGATGAGGTTGGTGAAGCGCAGCACCGTGACGTCCACATCAGCACGCTGCCGGGCGAAAAGACGGACGTAGCCTTCAGACTCCGCCGCATCCTTGGCGTAACCCGACGCCGGCAGATCCGTCGGTTCGTCTCGCTCGGTTAACATCGCCGGATGCCGGGGACTCGTCCCGTACACCGTGCTGCTGGACTTCATGACCAGCCGAGTCATCGTCGTCGATTTCTGGCAGGCCGCCAGGAGCTGCATCGTTCCGATGACGTTCATCTCTCTCATCGTGCTGTGCCCGCCTGTGGACCCACGCCGACCGGAATCACGTGGATTGGCGGTCATCGCGGCGTGCACCACGGTGTCGACCTTGGCGCTGGAGATCACCTTGGCGATCAGTGGATTGCGAAGGTCGACACGGACGAACTCGGTGCGTCCCATCCGCCGCAGTAAATTCGGGCGCGGCGGCACGACGTCCACGCCGAGCACCCGGTCGATACTGGGATCTGCGGCGAGCCGAGCAGCCAGATGCCCGCCGACAAAGCGGCTGACTCCGGTGACGAGGACCGTGGACGGCGACATCTTGCACCCCTGGCCACGCGCTGGCAACCACGCATCATGCTACGGGCGCGATGGGGGAGTCGATACGAGCAGCGGTGTGATGCCGGCCTGATTCCAACCGCGAGCCGTCGCTGACAGATCAGGCCATTGACCGCGTCGGGTTACTTCTTCAGCTTGCGACGCTGGACCCGGGTCTTACGCAGCAACTTGCGGTGCTTCTTCTTGGACATCCGCTTGCGGCGCTTCTTGATCACCGAGCCCATACTCGGCCTCCTCGCTGGTTGGGGATGCACTAGGAAACGCCCGGCAGCGAGTGCTGCGGGCGTTGGCGGCTGCCCAGACTACTCCGGCTGGCATCGACGGCATGCACCCGGCCAGGTCTCAGGGTTAATGCTTCGACCCTGCGAGCAGGTCTTAGCCAGCATCGAAGTAGGCGTTCTCAAGGTATCCGTGCACCGCCACCTCCGGAACCCGGAAGGAACGCCCGACGCGTACCGCGGGCAACTCGCCAGCGTGCACCAGCCGGTAAACCGTCATCTTGGATACGCGCATCATCGCGGCCACCTCGGCGACCGTAAGGAACTGCACCTTGCTTGGTACGGCTTGCTCGTTCGTCGGCATGCGTCATCGCGTCCTCACCACGTCACGCCCTGCTGGGCTTCCCCTCCCGCGGTCCGTGACGCTCATGTTCTGATGAGAGTAGCGGGACAGGTGGTGCTCGTGCGACTTCCATCGGTGCTGGTGGACATCAGTTCTGGTGAGCGAGTCCGAGTTCGACCGACCGCTCCCGTGCTGCCTCGATGGCGGACAGCAACGCTGCCCGCACGCCGTGGCGCTCCAGTTCCCGGATCGCCATGATCGTTGTTCCGCCGGGAGAGGTCACCGCCTCGCGCAACAGCACCGGATGTTCACCGGTGTCGCGCAGCATCCGGGCCGCACCGACTGCGGACTGGGTGATCAGCTCGGTCACCGTCGGTCTGGGCAGCCCGAGCAGGATTCCCGCGTCGATCATCGCCTCGACGAGATAGAAGAAGTAAGCGGGGCCCGACCCGGAAAGTGCGGTGACGGCGTCCTGTTGGCTTTCCGGCACCCGGACCACCTTGCCCACACTGCCGAGTAACTCCTCGGTCAGCTCCAGGTGGGCTTCAGTGGCGAAGCGGCCTGCCGACACCGCGCTCATCGCCTCGCCGACCAGCATCGGAGTGTTGGACATGACCCGGACGACCGGCACACCGTCGGGAAGCCGACGCTCGTAGAGCGTGGTGGGCAGACCCGCGCACAGGCTCACGACCAGGGTGCTCGGGTCGATCAATCCGGTGAGCTCGGCCAGGAGCGGATCGATGTCCTGCGGCTTCACCGCGATGATCAGGACGTCGGCCTTGCGTGCAGCGGTGGCAGTGTCGACCGCGCGTACCCGGTAGGTCTCCTCGAGCTGCGCGGCGCGTTCGGGGTAGCGCTCGGTGAGCATCAGGTTGTCAGGGCTGCGGCCGGCGCTGAGCATTCCGGACAGCAAAGCCTCGCCGATCTTGCCGGCGCCCAGGATGGCGATCGTGGTCATGGCCGCAGGGTGCCACAGCTGCGTACACGTGCGTTCTGGGGACTGAGTGCAGTAAGCCGGCCCCCGTTCACTGCACTCAGTCCCCAGAACGCAGCAAGGCGCGCAGGAAGAAGGCGGCGTTTTCGGGCCGCTCGGCGAGCCGTCGAGTGAGATAGGAGTACCAGTCCGAGCCGTAGGGCAGGTATACCCTGACGGTGTCGCCGCCTGCGGCCAGCCGTTGTTGCTCGGCCGGACGCACTCCGTAGAGCATCTGGTACTCGAAACTGCCCGGGTTGCGCCCATGCCAGCGGGCCCGCTCACCCACGATCGCGACCAGCCGGCGGTCGTGGGTGGCGAACATCGGGTAGCCCGGTCCGGCCAGCAGGGTATTGGCGCAGCGCACGAAGTTGCGCGCGACCTCGTGCGACGTCGCGAAGGCCAGCTCGGGCGGTTCGGCGTAGGCGCCCTTGCACAGCCGGACTCGAGCGCCGTCGACTGCCAACGCCCGGCAGTCGCCCAGCGTCCGGTACAGGTAGGCCTGCAGTACCGCTCCGGTAGCCGGCCAGCTGCGGCGCAGTTGCGCGTGCACTCGCAGGGTGGACTCGGTGAGAGTGTGGTCCTCAGCATCCAAGGTGACGGTGGTGCCGGCGTGCTCGGCGGCAGCGCAGATCCGAGAGGCGTTGCGCAATGCCAGTGCCTCGTCGAGTCGCTGGCCGACAGCGGAGAGCTTGACGCTGACCTCGACCCGGTCGGCCAAACCGCCGGCTTTCACCCGGTCCAGCAGCTCAAGGTAGGCCTGCACGGTGGATTCCGCGCCGGCCACATCTTCGACACCCTCACCGAGGTGGTCCAGGGTCACGGCGAGACCGTCGGCCACCAGCGCGCTGGTCGCGGTTACCGCCTGCTGCGCGCTGTCCCCCGCCACAAAGCGGCGCACGACGTACCGGCTGACCGGTGCGGTGGCCACCAACCGCCGGACCGTCGGATTGCCGGCGGCGGCCAGGATCAGGGCGCGCAGCACGGAAGCACGCTAGCGCGTGTCTGCGGGCGGCTCCGGGCCAGTCGCGGGGCCAGTCGCCGGGGCGCTCAGCGCGGCGACCTCTTCGCCCTCACGCTGTTCTACGGCCTCACTCGGGTCCTGCTCTGCCTGGCGCTCGCCGCCATGCGCCAGTACCGCGCTGGTGTCCTGCTCTTCGGCGACTCCGCGACGTTGCCGAGCGTCCCGCACCGCGAACCGTACAGCGGCCGCGACGACGACGATTCCGACAAGGATCTCGAGGATGATGACCATGTTCATGACAAGCTTTCACACTCCTTGTGATTCACCAGTAGCGACATACCCCGTTGCGGAGCAGCGCAACGATACGCCCGTTCAGCCTATTGGCTCGTTGTCGGGTCGCTCACAGGCACAAGCGCAAAGGAGCAGGGCGTCGATCACCGGCGGCCGGATTGCCGGCAGCAACCAGGATCCGCGCACCCAGCACGAGGTACAGGCCAGCGCGCTAGCTGCGCCACGCCGAGATTATGCAGACAGCAGGCGCTGGAAGAACTCTCGATAACGCTGGAAGCGCACCCGCAGATCTTCGGTCGACGTCGTGTCGCTCGGGTCCCCGCTCCCGACGTTCATGCGGATCTCGTCCAGCGTCCGGTCGATCAGCACGCTGGCCTCGTGTACCGCGCGCTGCGGATCGTCGACGAAGGTTCCCTGCACTCGCTGCCACTCGTCGCGTAGGCCGGCCACATCGTTGATCAGTCCCACCCGCTGCGCACCACCATCGCGGGCAATGTCGTCGGCGGGGGTCGTCACCGGCCGCTCAACGTGAGCGGGTGCGCCGCTGGGGGCGACCGGCTCTCGTGGCGCGGCACCGCCGGGGTGGCCCGGATCCGGGC
>JBOHGX010000473.1:0-8463 GCA_050700255.1 Pseudonocardiaceae bacterium | reverse complement strand
CCCAGCTCGGCGGCCCCGCGGGCGATGAGGGCGGTGAGCGCGTCCGGTGGGTGCAGGCCCAACATGAGCAGCGCTACTACCCCGACGACAATGGGTGCCACCATCCAGGCGCTCGGCTCGCCCCGCGGCGCGCTCGCGGCTCCCGGACCGTCCTTGAGTGGCACGAACAGCATCCGAGTGGTGGCCATCGACAGCCCGAGGAACGCCAAGGTGACCAAGGCGACCATCGCTGCGGCGGGGGCGAAGTGGGCCGAGCCCAGCCCACCGGCGACGATCATGAACTCGCTGCGGAACAGCCCGAACGGGGGCATCGCAGACAGCGCGAGGACCGCGAGGAGGAACAGCGGGGCGGTCCACGGCAGCCGGTCGAAGCCGCCCCGGATCCGCCCGACCTCCTTGCTGCCGTAGGCGCGCACCAGCACTCCGGCACCGAAGAACGCATTGCCCTTGGCCGCGGCGTGTGCCAGCACGTGCAGCAGCACCCCGGCGAAGGCGATCGGTGCGCCGAAGGAGACCCCGCTGGCCAGGAGGCCCATATGCTCGACGCTGGAGTACGCCAGCAGCCGCTTGAGGTTGCGCTGCTCGACCAGGTACAGCGCGGCCAGCAGCAGCGACAGCATGCCGAAGACGAGCAACACGCCGCGGGGGAAGGCGCTGCCCAGACTGGCGGCGGCGATCTGGTAATAGCGCAGCACGGCGTAGAAGCTGACGGCGAGCAATGACCCGGACAGCATCGCGGAGATCGGGGTGGGGGCCTCGGAGTGCGCGTCGGGCAACCAGGTGTGCACCGGGAAGAGCCCCACCTTGGTGCCGAACCCAACTACCGCGAGCACGAACGCGAGCTGCACAGCGGGGTGCGGCAGTGCCGGCCCAGCGCGTAGCAGCGGTGCAAAGGCCAGGTCGTAGGAGGGCCCGAGCACCGCCGCCCCGGCGTAGTACATGACGATCGTGGCCAGCAACGCGATACCCAGCCCCGCCGAGGCGATGAGCACGTATTTCCACGCGGCCTCCGCACCCTGCCGGGTGCCGTCCAGCGCGACCAGCAGTGCGGAGATCACCGTGGTGATCTCCACCGCGATCCACAGCAGCGCCAGGCCGTTCATCAACGGCGCGCACAGCATGGACCAGGCGAACAGGTTCAGCCCGACCCAGAACAGCCGCGAGTAGCGGGTGAAGTCTGTTCTCTGGTGCTCGCCGTGCAGGTAGCCGACGGAGTAGACGGCGGCGGTGGCGTAGAGAAACGCGGTGGCCAAAACGAAGACCACCGAGATCGCGTCCGCGCGGAGGAAGCCCAGCGCGACTGGTTCCTTGGCTGCGGCGGGCATCAGGGTCAGGGCTAGGCCGAGGCACGCCACGCCGGCCGCCACCGAGCCGGCGGGTGCGGTCCGCCGTCCGGGCACCAGCGCGAGGAGCGCCCCGAGCAGCGGTAGCACAGCCAGCCCAACGAGTACGGCTGTCATGTCCTCACCCCTGCAGCTCGGTGAGCGCTTCGGTGGACAGCGACTCCGACTGCTCGTGATGCACCCGGATGAGCACGGCGAACACCACGACGGCGACCAGCAGGTCGAACAGGAACGCGACCTCGAGGATCAACGGCAGCCCGGCGGCGACCACCAGGCTGGCCAGTGACACCCCGTTCTCCAGCGCGAAGAACCCGATCGCCTGGGAGGCGACGTCCCGCCGGACGATCATCAGCACGAACGACACCAGGATGATGGCCACCGCGACTGCAAGCGCGGCGGCCGGCAGCACCGGGCTGCCCAGGTGAAACCGGGCACTGGCGAAGAAACCGAAGGCGGCGACCCCCACCGCGAGCAAGACCATGCTGGCCACCCCCAGGGCGCGACTGCTCGCGATCTCCTGGTTGGTCCGGCGCAGCAGCCGCAGCGTGACCAGCGGGACCGCCACCACCTTGAGCAGTACTGAGAACGCCGCCAGCCCATAGAGCTCGGGCACGTCTCGAGCGAAGGCCACCACGACCGCGAGCACGGAGATCACCACCGACTGCGCCGCATAAAGCCGGATCTGGGCCCGCAGCAGGGTGGCTTGCAGCATGCCGAACTCGATGACCAGCATGAGCACGGCCAACGCCGTGGTCAGCCCGGCGTAGCTGGAGGGTGGGGCGGCGACACCCGTAGTGAGTGGTCCCATCAGCCACCCCCGAAGAACAGCGTGAACACCGACAGCACCGCCAACATGAACGCCGCCGACACGAACTCAGTGATCTTGAAAAGGCGGAGCTTGGCGAACGAGTCGTCGATTACCGCGATGCCGACGCCGAGCAGCGCCGCCTTGCCGACCAGCGCCACGATCGCCAGCGCCACGGCGAGCAGGGTGGCGTCAGACGCCAGCCCCCATGGTGCGACGAACACGTTGATGAAGATCACGAACAGGATGAGCTGCTTCATCGTCGAGCCCCAACGCAGCAGCGCCAGGTAGGGACCGGAGTGCTCGAAGGACCGAGCCTCCTCGATCATCCCGAACTCGTTGGTGCCAGTGTGCGTCTCGACCGGGATCCGCCCGGTCTCGTAGAGGATCACCATGAACAGCGCGGCCGCGGCGAGCAGGTGCGCCGGACGGACGATCTGGTCGGCCGAGGCGCGGACCGTCTTGGCCAGCGCGTACGGCAGATCGGTGCCGGTGACCAGCGCGACGGTGAACACCACGAACAGCACCACCGGCTCGGTGATCGCCGCGAAGGTCTTGGCGCGGCTGGCTCCCAGCTGCGCATAGGGCGATCCGGTACCGGCTGCGGCGATCGCGATGACGAAGCTGGCCAGCGCCAGGATGAACCCGCCACCGAGGATGTCGCCCATATAACCAAACGGCAGCGGGAACGTGGTGAGCACCGGGATGAGCAAGGGCACGGTGAGGTAGCAGGTCATCGCGACCAGCGGCGCGGCCAGGAACACCCAGCTCGAGCCGATCGGCGCCAGCGCCTCCTTGCGAAACAGCTTGGCGATGTCGAAGTAGGGCTGCAGCACGCGGGGCCCGCGCCGACCCTGCAACCGGGCCTCCACCCGGGCGATCACGCCGTTGATCCCCGGCGCCGCGACCAGCACCGTCAGCACCTGCAGGGCCTGCACCACGGGGATAGGGAGCGTCATCGCCGGCACCGCACCTCGGCAGGCCAGCTCAAGTAGTGCCCTTCGACCACCCCGGACCTCCTCTACAGCACTGAGTGGTGCGGTAGAGACCGTTAGCGGCCCGGGTGGTCCGCGGTTTCGGCGAGCCTCATCGCCGTAGGTGCAGTCTGGCCGGTGATCGTAAGCCGACGCAAGTGGACGCTGCGGCCAGCGGGCTAGAAATCCTGTTGGGCGAGGCGCAGGTCGCCGCGGCGCTCCTCGTCGGTGATCGCGGCCAGGGCTGGCACCATCTCACTGGTGACCACGCCGTGCTCGGCGGTGAGCTCGTCGACGATGTCGAAGGAGGTCGCGATCCGGTCCGGCGTGTCGATGATGATCGTCACCACCGGGACGCGGCGGCCCAGTTGCAGCAGGCGATCGCCGTGCGGGGCGGTCTCGCCCTGGAAACCCCACATCCCCCGCAGCGCGGTGGCGCCCCGGGCACCGGACTCCCGCAGCCGGCGTACCAGCGCTCGGTGCACCGGCTGCCCGTCGTGCAACGCCCGTTCCGAGGTGTAGACCATCAGCTTCTGCCACACCGCCATCCCGTGCTCGTCGGTGGCCGACAGGGCGTGCGGGCGCTCGACGAGCTCGCCGTTGCGTTTGCACACCCGAACCCGTTCGAGGGTGATCGGTGGTCTGCGCAGCAGGCCACCGAGCTCGGGCAGGACCTGGCCGATGCGGTCGCCCGTGCCGACCGCAATGATCATCATCGGCACATCGGCGTTGCGCCCGAAAAACCGGGCGCGATTCCGCTGACCGTGAGCTGTCCCGTCGACGCCCAGCAGCACAATGGCCCCGGCGATGCCGCGGCGATGCAACAGGTCGCAGACCGCGGCGAAGGCCGGCACCCGGTAGACCCGCTCCTGGCGGCCGACGTAGACGGTCAGCTTGGTGTCCTCATGTAACTCCTCGGGTAGCAGCACTGGACCGATGTCGCCGCGCAGCATGCGCGCCCGCTCCAGCGTGATCAACCCCCGGTGCTCGATCGCTCGAAGGTCATCCAGCAGCACCTCGATCCTCGGGCGGGTATCCACGGCGACCGAAACGACCGGCAAATCCTCGGACAGGGTGAGTAGCCGGTCGGTCCGCAGATGGTGCTTGAGCCCGAATCCCTCCGCGCCGCGGAGCAGGACGCTGGTAGCGATCTCCCGCTGCCCGAACAGTTCCAGCTGGGTGTCGGCGAGAAAGACCCGGCCGGTTCGGTGCCGCTCACCGAAATAGGTGGTCAGCTTCAGGCAATCCTCGATCACAGGTGGCTCCCGATCAGCCGACCCAGCGCTGCGGCAGCGACGCCGGCGACCAGGCTCACCATCACGTTCGCCGCCAGATTCAGCATCTGATGATCCTCACCGAGGCGTTGGGTCTCGAACATCCAGGTTGAGAATGTGGTGTACGAGCCCACTGCGGCGGCGCCGGCCAACAGGGCTCCGTCGTTGCTCAACGTCAGGCCAGCGATGAGGCCGAGCAGGACCGAGCCGGAGAGGTTGACCACCAACGTGCCGTACGGGAAGGCGCGACCCGTCCGGGAGGCGATCGCGCCATATCCCAGAAAGAAGGCGCCACCGAGGTTCACCGCGAAGGTCACCCACGGCCAACTCGCTGCCGCTGCAGGATATGCCTCTCCCAGGAGCGCACGACACAGCACGCCGATGGCGCCACCAGCGAAGACCGCGGCCAGCTCCCGACGGTCCGGTGTGGGCATCACGGTCGCCGATCTAAACACGACGCCCCGCGCGCCGGGCGCTGCGCGGACCACACCTCGCCGCTCAGCACCATCAGCACTCCAATGAGGAGGCACCCGCTCAGGTTGACCGTGAACGTCGACCACGGAAAGGCGCCGGCCCGCGACGGCAGCCACACCGAGACGCTGTATCGGGCGGACGCCCCCAACGCTTCCCCGACGGCAACAACGGCAAGAACCGGCGCCTGGGTACGGCACGACACCCGGCGCTCGCTCGGCAAGCGTTCCTCCTACCTTCGTGAATCAGGTAGGGACCGTTGGCCACAGGAACACCGGCCTGTCGCGGTTATGCGGCGAGCCCCTCCGCCGTGACCTCACAATAATCGTCCGTCCCGCTCGATCAGTATCCTCGGGGCGCAGCACGCCGATGAGGGGGCGGTGGTTGTGCTCAGGACCTTGCTGTTCGCCGCGGGCGCGTCGCTGCCTTTACTGGCCGGCGGGATCCTCGGGGTGTACTGGCGGCCGCCGCGGCGGATGGTCGCGGTCGCGCTGGCCTTCGCGACGGGCGCGCTCATCTCGGCGGTGTCTTTCGAGTTGTTCGAGGAGAGCTACCGGCAGGGCGGACCGCTGCGAGCTGGGCTGGCCTTCGCCGCCGGAGCGATCGTGTTCGTGGCCATCGACACGCTGCTGGACCGGGGGACCGCCAGTAACCCGACCGGGCTGGCGTTGCTCGCCGCAGTCACCCTGGATGGGGTGCCCGAGAACACCGCGCTGGGCGTGTCACTGACGGCGACCGGCAGCGTCGCCCTGCTGGCCGCCGTGTTCGCCAGCAACTTCCCGGAGGCCCTGGCCGGGGCAGTGAGCATGCGTGAGCAGGACCGGTCCCGTGTTGAGGTGATCGGGCTGTGGGCCGGCGCGACCGCGCTGCTCGCTGCGGCCGTTGTGGTCGGTCGGCTGGCTTTCGCAGGGGCCACCCCGCCGCAGCTCGCCCTGCCGTTGGCCTTCGCCGGTGGGGCAGTGCTCGCCTCGGTGATCGACACCCTGGCCCCGGAGGCGTTCCGCGACGGCGGCCCGTTGGTCGCCCTTGCCAGCGCGGCCGGGTTCTTCACCTCATTCGTGCTGAGCGGCTGAGACCACCGCCGGTCGGTCAGAAGCGGGTGTCCTCACTCCCGTCCTCACCCCCGGGCACCGGACCGGGTCCGTGCTGGGTCGACGTCCCGTTCGGGATGACGCCGGAGGTATTCCTGCTCGAGTTGCACAGTGCGGCTGCTGTGTTCACGCAGCGCATCAGGTGAGCCGTGCAGAAAAGTGCCGTGGCGGGTCGTGTGGAGGTGCTCCAGCTCGCGGAGCAAATCTGTCTCTGCAAGATTGTCGGGCGGTACACCTGGCACGTCGTCCTCCTATGGCCGGATAGGGCGAGACATACCGGGCAGCCTGTAGCTATGCAAACTCGGGTGGGACGACGCCGGCGACAGCGCGAGCCCGGCCCGGCCCCCCGCAGGCAAGGGCTCTACCCGTCGGCGCGGCGTGCGAGCAGCGCGTCGGCGGACCAGCGACCGCCGCCGACGATGAGGAGGAACACGAGGGTGAGCAGGATGGCGTAGTCGGTGCGGGCTTCGTGGGCGAAGTCCCAGAACCCGGCGGCGTCGGGAATGTCGGCCGATCCACCCCACAGGACGGGGATCTTGGTCAACGACAGCGCGAGCACCATGTTCACGATCATGGGGAGGGTGGCCAGGCGGGTGAGCAGCCCGGCTAGGAGCAGCAGGCCGCAGGCGATCTCGGCGGCGCCCGCAAAGGGCCCGAAGAATCCGGGGACGGGAACGCCGAGGGGGTCGAAGCGGCCTTCAGCGAGCTCCTGGGGGAACAGGAACTTCTGGATTCCTTCGGAGAGGAACACCGCCCCCGGGACCGACCGGATGAGGATCACCGCCGCCGGTGCTCGACTGCCCACCGTAGAGAGAGCACGGCGGCGGGCCGAAGGGGTGCGGTCGTGGTCATGACGCTGCGGTGTCCTTCCGGTCGGGATGGGCCAGGGCGGGCGCCCCGGCATGCTGTATCGCCTGGCGCTGCGACGGGTCACCGCGACTGCCCGCCGGTCCGCTCTGCCGGCCGGACAACCGGCCCAGGCACCGGGTGCTCCAGGACCTCACCGGCGAGCTCGGCTACCACCGCCCGCAGCTCTAAACAGCATCCGCCGGCCCGCCGCGGTGATCCGGTACACCCGCAGCACCCGGTCATCCGCCACCCGCTGACTCGAGGTGAGCAACCCGTCCTGCTGCATCCGGTGCTGCAGCGGATACAGCGTCCCAGGCGAAATGATACTCGTGCCGGGCCAGCTCCGCGGTCATCCACGCGCCGTGCAGCTCACCCTCGGCGGCATGGTGCAGCACATGCACAGGCACCGCACCGGGCAGCAACTCCCGCACCAGATCCTTCTCCCGCAGACGATATCGCCACCGGGATCCAAGGGACACCCGCGGGAGGTCACGCGCGAGCGGACAGGTCGAGGTCGCGATCCGGCTGAGGTTGAGTCATTGCGCGCGGCGTCCGAGTTGGCGCTCTGCCATCGGGCGGCATAGGCGGTACTCGATTCTCGGTACGGGCCGGTTGCGGCTTCGGATAGGTAGGGTCGGTGAAGTGAGCTCGCACGCGACATCCGCCGGGAGATTGCTTTAATACCGCGTTGGACACCGCTGCCGGATGCAGCCTGCGGTCGCTGTTTCGCCGTTCCATCAGGTCGGTCCGGCTCGGCAAGTACAGGGCTGGAGCTCACGAGCCGGGCGGCCATTCCTCCACGGTGACCTCACGCATCGGGAAGTCCTTGGCGTTGCCGGTGGCAAGCCGGGCGCCGATCCCGGCGGTGACCGCGCCGATCAGGCAGTCCGCCTGATGCAGCGTGACGCCACGCGTGGCGTGTTCCCGCCGCCACGCCCCGGCCCGCCGGGCGTCGGGTTCCCGCACCGGCAGGACGCGGACCGCAGTGAACAGCGCGTCCGCGGCGGCGTGTTCGCCCGGCCGCAACCCGCGGACGATCTCCTCGACGTTGATCGCGGTGGTGAGCAGCACCTCGCGTTCAGCGACGAGGTCGCGGATCGCTCCGGCGGCGGGCCGCCCCCGGAGCGCATCGATGAGGACGGTGGTGTCCAGGACCAGGGCACACATCAGCCGGCGAGCTGCTCACGGTCGGCGCGCTGCGCACGCACCCATGCCGCCGGGTCCGCATCCCAGTCATGACCGGAGTCGGAGATCGAGCCCAGGGCGGCTTCCAGCGCCTCGGTACGGTCAAGTTCGTCGATGGCCCGCCGCACTGCTCTGGCGATGAAACTGCTCCGCTCACGCGCCCCGACGATGCGATCGAGATCCCCCACCAGCTCGTCATCCAGCGTGATGTGCAGTCGCATGGCCATAGGATAGCCCACTGCCCACGAAGGCGCAGCGTGCGACGGATCTACCAGTTCGGCGGTGGCGACCGGTACCGCTGGGAGCTCCAGGAGGGCAACCTCGTGATGTCGCCCGAGCCCGAGGCCGCGACACATGATCGCCTCCGGGGAGCTGCGTGACCAACAAGATTTCGACCGGCAGACGGACGCCGCCGCAGTTCCACGTCGCGCTGGTAGCCATGGCGGGCCACCGCCACCTGCTGCTGGTCTA
>JBOHGX010000472.1:0-4535 GCA_050700255.1 Pseudonocardiaceae bacterium | reverse complement strand
CCCTTGGCGCGCTTGTCGGAGAGCAGCTCATCGGCGCGCTCCTCGGTGAGCGTCTCGACGCTGTCACCCTTGCGTAGCGACGCGTTGACGCCTTCGCCGTCGGTGACGTAAGGCCCGAAGCGACCTTCCTTGACCACCATGGGCTTGCCGGTCACCGGATCCGGGGCCAGCTCGCGGAGCGGCGGTTTGGCGGCGGCCTGGCGGCCCCGGCGCTTGGGCTCGGTATAGATCTTGCGCGCCTCGTCGAAGGTGATCGTGAAGAGCTGCTCCTCGTCAGCCAACGACCGGGAGTCGGTACCCCTTTTCAGGTAAGGCCCGTAACGGCCGTTCTGCGCGGTGATCTCGTGACCGGTCTCCGGGTCGGTACCCACCAGACGGGGCAGCGAGAGCAGCCGCAGCGCGTCGTCGAGAGTCACCGTTTCCAGGCTCATGGACTTGAACAATGAGCCGGTGCGTGGCTTGGATTTCTTAGCGTCGTTCTCTGAGCCCTGGTCGGGCAGCAACTCGGTGACGTACGGCCCGTAACGGCCCTCCTTGGCGACGATCTCATGGCCAGTCACCGGATCGGTACCCAGCACGCGGCCCTGCACCGGGATCGCGAACAGCTTCTCCGCGATCTCTGCGGTGAGCTCGTCGGGCGGCAGGTCGTCGGGCAGGTTGGCGCGCTGCGACTCCCCGTGATTCTTGCTGTGTCGTTCCAGGTACGGCCCGTAGCGCCCGACGCGGACCACCACGTCTCGTCCCGCATCATCGGTGAGCAGCCGGATGGAGTTGACCTCACGCGCGTCGATTTCCTCGAGGTTCACCCCGACCAGCTTCTTGAGCCCACCGAAGCGGGCCACTGACAAGGTGCCGCCCCGCTCCGAGCCGAAGTAGAAGCTGGTCAGCCATTCAGTGCGTTGCTGCGCACCGGCCGCGATGGAGTCCAGCTCGTCCTCCATGGCGGCGGTGAAGTCGTAGTCGACCAGGCACCCGAAGTGCTGCTCCATGAGGCCGACCACCGCGAACGCCACCCAGGATGGCACCAACGCCGAACCGCGCTTCCACACATAGCCGCGGTCCTGGATGGTGTTGATGATCGACGCATAGGTCGAAGGGCGGCCAATGCCGAGTTCCTCCAGGGCTTTGACCAGGCTGGCCTCGGTGTAGCGCGGCGGCGCGGTGGTGGTGTGCCCCTCAGGCTGCAGCTCGGTGCCGATGACGCGCTGGCCCTCGGTCAGCTGCGGGAGCCTGCGCTCGGCGTCATCGGCCTCCCCGCCGACCTGCTCGTCGACAGTCTCCACGTAAGCCTTGAGGAAACCGGGGAAGGTGATGGTGCGACCTGATGCGGCGAGCGTGCAGTCCTCTCCGGTGGCGGCAGCACCGGTGATCCGGAGGCTCATCGTGGTGCCGCGCGCGTCGGCCATCTGCGAGGCGACGGTGCGCTGCCAGATCAGCTCGTAGAGCCGGAACTCATCGGCATCCAGCGCGCCGGCCAGCTGGCCCGGCGTCTGGAACGTCACCCCGGCAGGCCGGATCGCCTCGTGCGCCTCCTGGGCGTTCTTGACCTTGCGGGTGTACTGCCGCGGCCCGTCGTGCACGAAGCGCTCGCCGTAGAGCTCGCGGGCCTGGGATCGGGCCGCCGCGATGGCTGTCTCCGACAGGGTGGTGGAGTCGGTCCGCATGTAGGTGATGTGGCCGTTCTCGTAGAGCCGTTGCGCGGTGCGCATCGTCCGCTCCGCCGAGAAGCGCAGCTTGCGGCTGCCCTCCTGCTGCAGTGTGGAGGTCATGAATGGCGGATAGGGGCGGCGCGTGTAGGGCTTCTCCTCAACGCTCGCGACGGTCAGCGGCGCGGCCGCGAGCGCCTCGCCGAGCCGGCCTGCATAAGCCTCGTCGATGATCAACAGATCGGCGTCGGAGCGCTTGAGCTGGCCATCGGGGCCGAAGTCGCGCCCAGTGGCGACCCGGCGACCGTCGACGCCGACCAACCGCGCGCCGAACGCGCGGGGGATCGCGTCCGGGCCGGCGTCCAGCGTGGCGGCGAGGTCCCAGTAAGACGCGGACACGAAAACCATTCGCTCGCGCTCGCGCCGCACGATGATGCGGGTGGCCACCGATTGCACCCGCCCGGCGGACAGTTTCGGCATCACCTTCTTCCACAGCACCGGGGAAACCTCATACCCATAGAGCCGGTCCAGGATGCGCCGGGTCTCCTGCGCGTCGACCAGGTGCTGATCCAGGTCGCGGGGGTGCTCTGCGGCCGCGCGGATGGCCGGCTCGGTGATCTCGTAGAACACCATTCGCCGCACCGGTACCTTGGGTTTGAGGGTCTCCATCAGGTGCCAGGCGATGGCTTCACCTTCGCGGTCACCATCGGTGGCGAGGTAGAGCTCGTCGACACCCTTGAGCGCATTGCGCAGCTCGGCAACCGTGGACTTCTTGTCCGGGCTGACGACGTAGATCGGCTCGAAGGCGTGATCGACGTCCACCCCCAACCGGGCCCAGGGTTCGCCCTTGTATTTGACGGGCACATCCGCTGCCCCCCGGGGCAAGTCGCGGATGTGCCCTCGCGAGGACTCCACTACGTAGTTCGAACCGAGGTAAGAGGCGATCTTGCGGGCCTTGGCGGGCGATTCCACGATCACCAGGCGGCGGGCCGAGCGATCGGAGCCAGCGCCGTTGGACCGTGCCCCCTTGGCAGTGCCCTCAGCGGACCCGTCAGCGGACCCGCCAGCAACACTGCCGCGCCTGCCGCTGGCGGACTCGCCGCCTGTACCTACCGTCGTTTTCAACCCTGCCACGCTCGACCTACCTCGGTTTACGAACTCGTGATGCCCCGATCCCCACGCACCAGTGTGCACAACGCAGCACACAGGGGCCGCCAGCGTCGCACATGAAGCCACGGGCAATCGCATCCTGCGTTACGCCACGCGGGTCAAATCAGCCCGGCTGCAACCCGAATGACGCAGCATCGCCAGCCTTCCGGCCAGCTCAGCGAGGCGCAAGCCGACTCAGCGTGGGCTGCCAGTGCGCAGCTGCTGGCACTCTGGCGAAGCGTTGAATGCAGGTGCCAGCTCCGGGTTCGTGGTCATCTGCTGTAGCTGGGTGCCAAGCGCGCCGAGATCGGGACCAGCAAGGCGGCTGAGGTTATCCATGAACATCGGGTCGTTCGGGTCCAACTCGGCGAGTTTCGCTCGCTGACCGGCGACCGACTCGGCCGCACTCCTGAAGAACTTTACCGCAGTGTCATGCAGCGGCTTGCCGTCAGTGATCCGGGGCGGGCCGAGCTGCTCGAGCCTGCGGGCAGTGTCAGCCATCGCTCGCTGGGAGCTGTCAGCGAAGGCGAGCAGCCCATCCTTTTGACCCTGCGGAGTTTCCTCCGCCTTCCCCAGGGCGGCCGCTCCGGCAACCACCCCACTTGAGCTACTACAGAACGCGCCCACCCAGGCCACCGGGTCCGAGCCCTGCGGCGCGGCTGGCTGGTCTGCACCGGGGCCGTTGGCTTCACCGGGACCCTTGGCATCACCGGAGCCACACCCCGCAAGCGCCAAGAACAGGGCTAGGACGACGACGCCGGACCGGCGACGAGATGAGGGCACAGCTACTCCTCGGGAGCGTCGGTACCGGTCGGACGGTTGGACCGCCGGTAACGCTGGGAAACGCTACTCGGACGGGCGGGCCGAATACGCGGTGACCTCAGTGGGCGCCGGGTCCACCAGCGAGGTGGACCGCCGCTTGGACACCACCACCGCCGTCACGATCACCGCTGCGGCCGCCACGGCGATGCCGATCCGTAGGCTGGGGGAGGCGTCCGAGCCGACCGACATCGCGACGATGGCCGGCGCGATCAGCACCGAGACCAGGTTCATCACCTTGATCAGCGGGTTGATCGCCGGTCCCGCGGTGTCCTTGAACGGGTCGCCGACGGTGTCTCCGATGACGGTCGCCGCGTGCGCGTCGGAACCCTTGCCGCCGTGGTGGCCGTCCTCGACCAACTTCTTGCCGTTGTCCCAGGCTCCACCGGAATTGGCGAGGAAGATCGCCATCAGGGTGCCCGTGATGATTGCACCGGCCAGGTAGCCGGCGAGCGGGCCGACGCCGAGGCCGAAGCCCACCGCGATCGGGGCGAGCACCGCGAGCAGGCCTGGGGTGGTCAGCTCCCGCAGCGAGTCCTTGGTGCAGATGTCGACCACTCGCCCGTATTCGGGCCGGACCGATCCGTCCATGATCCCGGGGTTGTCCCGGAACTGGCGGCGTACCTCATACACGACGGCTCCGGCAGCCCGGGACACCGCGTTGATGGCCAAGCCGGAGAACATGAACACCACGGCCGCACCGATGGTGAGGCCGACCAAGACATTGGGCACCGATACGTTGAACGCCGCGTCCAGGTCGAGGCTCGCTGCCGCCGACAGGATGGCGTCGCGGTAGGAACCGAACAGCGCCGTCGCGGCGAGCACCGCGGTGGCGATCGCGATGCCCTTGGTGATCGCCTTGGTGGTGTTGCCCACCGCGTCGAGCTCGGTGAGGATGCCCACTCCCTCGCCCTTGACGTC
>JBOHGX010000471.1:0-2297 GCA_050700255.1 Pseudonocardiaceae bacterium | reverse complement strand
CCACGGGAGCGATGATGACCACCGAGCTGCACACCACTCCGCCTACCATCGAAGACGGTGGTCATACCCTGCTGCCCTGGCTCCGACAAATGCGCGATGAGCACCCGGTATGGCGTGATGCGTACGGCATCTGGCACGTGTTCCGCTACGCCGACGTGCACCGGGCGATCTCCGAACCGCAGGTGTTCTCCTCCAACACGGCCCGAGTGGTCCCGGCGGCGCAACGGCTCAGCGCGGGTAACCTGCTGCAGACCGACCCGCCACGCCACCACACGTTGCGCCGGCTGATCGGTGCGGCCTTCAGCCCGAAGGTCGTAACCGGGCTCGCTCCCCGCATCGCCGAGGTCACCCACGAGTTGCTCGACGCCACCGGTGGTGCAGCCGAGTTCGACCTCGTGCCCGCCCTGGCCTACCCGCTACCGGTGACCGTGATCGCTGAGTTGCTCGGTTTGCCGACCTCGGACCGTGAGTTGTTCCGGTCCTGGGCGGACA
Source organism: Pseudonocardiaceae bacterium (assembly GCA_050700255.1). GTDB lineage: Bacteria > Actinomycetota > Actinomycetes > Mycobacteriales > Pseudonocardiaceae. The sequence goes on along the minus strand of JBOHGX010000471.1, from coordinate 1,805 downwards.
GGCTGTTCGAGCAGGACACGGCCGACCCGAACGACCCGGAGCTGGCCCGCAAGATCGATGAGGCCACTGCCGACATGCTCGCCTACCTGGGCGAGCACTGCGCCGATCGACGGGCCCACCCGCAAGATGACCTGATCAGCAGGCTAGCCGCCGTGGAGGCCGATGGTGAGCGGCTGTCCGACGAGGAGGTGGTGAACTTCTCGGTTGTGTTGCTGCTCGCCGGGCACATCACCACCACCGCGCTGCTCGGCAACATCGTGCTGTGTGTGGATGAGCACCCCGACGTGTGGGCCGAGCTGCACGCGGGCCGCTCGCTGGTGGAGGCCACCATTGAGGAGGTGCTGCGATACCGCTCGTCGTTCACCCAGGTCGGCCGGGTAACCATGGTTGACATAGAGCTCGGCGGGCAGGTCATCCCGGCGGATGCGATCGTCACGCCGTGGCTGCTGTCGGCCAACCGGGACGACCGCGAGTTCACCGATCCGGACCGGTTCGACATCCATCGCCACCGCAACCACCACCTGGCCTTCGGTTACGGCATCCATTTCTGTATCGGCCAGCTGCTGGCCCGGGTGGAGGCTCGGGTCGCGGTGGGCGTGCTGCTGGACCGGTACGCCGAGATCGGGCTGGCCCCCGAGGTGCCGTTGGAGTTCTATAACCGGGGAATCTTCGCTGCCCGCAACGTCCCGGTAGCCGTACGGCGGGCTTGAGACGTCAGCGGTAGTCCGGGTTCTCGAAGTCGAACCGGCAGCCGGCGTCCCATTCTGAGCGCTGGTTGCCGTGGGTGGGAATGCCACCGGCGTCGGAGAGCATTCGAGCGAGGTGCATCAGGTTCCAGGTCATGAAGGTCGTGTTGCGATTGGTGAAGTCGTTGTCCGGTCCGCCCGAGCCGGGATCCAAGTAGGATGGACCCGGTCCAACTTCACCGATCCAGCCCGCATCGGCCTGCGGCGGGATCGTGTAGCCGAGGTGTTGCAGGCTGTACAGCACGTTCATCGCGCAGTGTTTGACGCCGTCCTCGTTGCCGGTGATCAGGCAGCCGCCCACCCGGCCGTAGTAGGCGTACTGGCCGGCGTCGTTGAGCAGATGCGAGCACGCATACAGCCGTTCGATCACCTGCTTGGTCACGGAGCCGTTGTCGCCTAACCAGATCGGCCCGGCGATGACCAGGATGTCGGCGGCCAGGACCTTGTCGTAGATCGCCGGCCAGGCGTCAGCGGGCCAGCCGTGCTCGGTCATGTCGGGCCATACCCCGGTGGCGATGTCGTGATCAACCGCACGCAACACCTGGACTTCGATGCCGTGCTTTTCCATGATGCGCCTGCTCACCTCGATCAGTCCCGCGGTGTTGCTGGGCGCGGGAGAGCGCTTCAGGGTGCAGTTGATGAACAACGCCTTCAGGTCGTCATAGCGTGGCTGTGTCATCGCGTGATCTCACGTCTCGCATTTCAGGGCTGATTGGCATATGCGGCAGCAAATGGTCACCGAGCGGTCGACCGGTATTTTCGCCAGGTGATGACAAGTGGGGCAACGGAATATCACCTTCATCGGGTCATATCCCTGGAACCGGTAACCTCCATCGAAAGACGGCGTGAGGCCGCGATGTGCGGTCAGTTCTTCGGCGTACATCTTGTCTTTCTCGTACTGCACTGCTGCCATGGTGTCACAGTCCGCCAGCGGGGCACGCTGGTAGTCGCCCAGGGCGCGCTGGTAGCCGACTCGGTAGGCATGACGGACCGCGTTGTTGCTGCTCAGATGGATCTCGATGTTCTCGTCGCAGGCCAGGGCTCGCTTGGCGAGTATGT
>JBOHGX010000470.1:0-30173 GCA_050700255.1 Pseudonocardiaceae bacterium | reverse complement strand
CCGCGGATCCGGTTGGGGAGCGGCCACGCCGCCAGCTGATGCGCGCCCTGCAGGGCGTCGGGCGGTCCGTGGAGGCGCTTCAGGTCTACCGCGACTACCGCGACTTTCTTGCCGCGGAGCTCGGTCTTGATCCGTCGCCCGAGCTGCGCGAGCTGGAGGCGACGATCATCCGTCACGAATCGAGCATCGGCTGGATCGGGCCGACCTCGCCAGCGAACAATCTCCCGCAGGAGCCTGGCGAGCTCGTCGGCCGGGGCGACGATGTCATCCAGGTGTCCGACGCGTTGCGGCGGGCTCGGCTGGTCACGCTGACTGGAGTGGGCGGGGTCGGCAAGACCCGCCTGGCGCTGCACGTCGCAGCCGTGGTCGGCGCCGAGCACCCCGACGGCGTGTGGCTGTGCGAGCTCGCCCCGGTCGGGGAGGAGACGGTGGCTGAGGTCCTGGCCGCCGCGCTCGAGGTCCGGCAGCGGCACGGTCTGACCATGACGGCGCGGTTGGCCGAGTACCTGCGGGAGAAGCGACTGCTGATCGTTCTTGACAACTGCGAGCACGTCACGGCTACCGCTGGCCAGCTGGTCGACGCCCTGCTGCGCAGCTGCCCGCGGGTTCGGGTGCTCGCCACCAGCCGGGAAGGTCTCGACGTCGACGGCGAACGCGTGCTGCCGGTCGCGCCGTTGGAGACCCCGGCTCGGGGAGCGAGCAGCCCGGAGGCGGTCGCCCGGGTGGCGTCGGTGGCGCTGTTCGTCCAGCGCGCCGGCGCGGCGTCGCCGTCCTTCGAGTTGACCGCCGACAACAGCGCGGACGTCGCGGAAATCTGCCGGCGGCTGGACGGTCTGCCGCTGGCGTTGGAGCTGGTGGCACCCAAGGTGCGGTCGCTGTCCGCGGCGGAGATCGCCGCCCGACTCGACCGCGCTCTTCGACCGATTGAGCGTCTTCGTGGGATCGTTCACCCTGGACAGAGCCGAGCGGGTCGCCGGGGGTGGGCTCGACCCGGCGGAGATCGCCGATGTGATCACCGCATTGGTGGACCGTTCGATGGTGGGCGCGCAGCCCGGCCGGGCACCGACCCGGTACGCCCTGCTGGAGACGCTGCGGCTCTACGGCCGCGAACGCCTCCGCGCCCGTGGGTGGGAAACGGCGACCCGGCGAGACCACGCCGACTATCACGTCGAGTTGGCGGTGGCGGCGTCCGCCGGGCTGACCGGTCGCGATCCGGGCCGGCGGGTCAAGGTGATGGACCAGCACCTGGACGACCTGCGGGCAGCCCACACCTGGGCGGTGGCGCACGATCCGGACCTGGCCATGCGGTTGTCCGCAGCCCTGTTCTGGTACCTGGAGCCGGGAACGTTCTCCGAGGGTGTGGGGTGGGCGGAGCTGGCGATCGCGGCCAGCCCGCCGTCGCATCCGCTGTTGCCGGTCGTGACGAGCGTGGCTGCCTTCGGCGCGACCAAGCGGGGTGATCTAGCCGCCGCCAGGCGGCTGGCCGGCCGCGGGCTCGAGATCAGCGGCGAGCGGAACCCGATCCGCCGGTACCCGGTGTTCGTGCTGGGCGACGTCGCGCTGTTCCATGGTCGTCTGCAGGAGTCCAGTCGGTGCTATGCCGAGGCCGCCCGGCTGGCGAAGCAGGCCAACGACACCTACACCTACACCTACTCGGTGGTGAATCTCGCGTTTCCGCTCGCCTACCAGGGCGCGTCCGCCCGCGTGCTCGCGGCGGCGCAACGGGGACGGTCCGCCGCCAAGGACTCGGGCAGCCCGCACCTGGTCGGGTGGGCCGACTACGCCCTCGGCGAGGTACTGGCCGACACCGACCCCGGGCAGGCCATGGCCGCACTGGACACGGCGTTGGTCGCGGCCCGAGAGTCGGGCGGCCGGTTCCTTGAGGGCGTTGCTCTGGTCGCCGCCGCCTCGTTGCGGGCCCGGCACGGGGATCCTCGTGAGGCCCTCGAACCGTTCGGCCGGGTGGTCGACCGGTGGCATCGCGCCGGCAACTGGACCCAGCAGTGGATCACGCTGCGCAACGTCATCGACCTGTTCGCCCGGCTGTCCGCCGACGAGCCCGCGGTTGTGCTCTGCGGGGCGATGCGCGCAAGCCGCAGCGCCGCCCCCGTGTTCGGTCTCGACGCCGCCCGGCTGGCCAAAGCAGACGCAGCGCTACGGGCCGGCGTGTCCGAGCAGACCCACCGGCAGTGGCTGGCACGTGGTGCGGCGATGACCGACGACGAGGTGGTGTCATTCGCCATCGCCGAGATCAACCGGCTCCGAACCGACCCGAGGTGTGGAACGCCAGCAAGCCGGATGCGGTGAGAGCGAGGTGAGAGCGGGGGGAGAGCAGGCCTTGGGACGGTGACCTCGCACACCCGCAGGTATGTGTCGCACACCGTCTTGGAGGAACCGTGACTACGACCGATACCGATACCGAAACCGACCAGCGGCAACGCGAGGCGCTGGCGAACCGGCTGGTCGCAGACCTCTCCGCGTCGATGGAGACCCTCGGGGTCTGGTTGGGCCTGCGGCTGGGCCTCTACACCGCCCTGGACCGGCTCGGGCCGGCGACCGCAGCCGAGCTGGCCTCCGCGGCAGGCATCGACGCCCGGTACGCCCGCGAGTGGCTGGAGCAGCAGGCCGTCGCCGGCGTGCTGGTCACCGGCGAGGCAGCCCGGAACGCCGAGGACCGGCGCTACGCCCTGCCGGCGCCGCACCGCGAGGTGCTGCTCGACGAGGTCAGCCCGTACTTCGTCGCGCCGGCGACCTATGCGCTGGCCGGCATCGCACAGGTGCTGCCCGAGCTGCTGGCGGCGTACCGCAGCGGCGCCGGGGTGCCGTTCGCCGCCTACGGTGAGGAGATCCGCGACCACATCGAGCAGCTCAACCGGCCGATGTTCGCCAACGACCTGGCTTCGTCCTGGCTGCCCGCCGTGCCCGACCTGCACGCCCGGCTGCAGGCCGACCCGCCGGCCCGCGTTGCCGACATCGCCTGCGGGGCGGGATGGGCGTCCATCTCGCTGGCCCAGGCCTACCCCAAGGTCCACGTCGACGGTTTCGATCTCGACGAGGCCTCGATCCTGCGAGCCACCCGCAACGCCGCCGAGGCCGGCGTCGAGGACCGGGTCAGCTTCGCCGTGCGGAACGCCGCCGACCCCGAGCTGGCCGGCCGCTACAACGCTGCGCTGGTCTTCGAGGCGCTGCACGACCTCGCTCGCCCGGTTGAGGCGCTGGCCGCGACGCGGGCACTGCTGGCCGCCGGCGGTTGCGTGATCGTCGGCGACGCGCGGGTCGCCGAGACCTTCACCGCCCCCGGCGACGAGGTGGAACGGCTGATGTACGGGTTCAGCATCCTGCACTGCCGGCCGGGCGGACCGAGACCCCATCCGCAGCCACCGGCACCGTGCTACGCCCGGCCACGCTTCGTTCCTACGCCACCGAGGCCGGCTTCTCCGAGGTGCAGGTGCTACCCGTCGAGAACGACATGTGGCGCTTCTACCGCCTGGTCGGCTAACGGGTGTGCGATGAGTTGCCCTGTGTCAAGCTACCTTCGATCGATCTTGGTTGAGGATGCGTTGGAGCGCGCCGTGCTTGTCGGGGTTGTAGGGGGTGTTGGTGGTCCAGCACGTCCAGATGATGTTGACCCAGGCGCGGGCGAGGATGCGCACGGTGTGGGGGTGGTCGTGTCCGCGGGCGCGGGCTCGCTGGTAGAGGTCGGCGGCCCAGGGTTGGCGTGGCGGCTGTCGGCGGCGAAGTCGCAGAGGGCGTCGCGGAGTTGTTTGTCTGCGCCCCAGCGGAAGCAGACGGCCTGGATTTTGCCGGATTGGCGGGTCGAGGGGGCCACGCCGGCCAGGCAGGCCATCGAGTCCGGGGTGGGGAAGCGGCCGCGGGCGTCGCCGATCTCGGCGAGCAGCCGTGCGGCACGGACCCGCCCGGAGCGGGGCAGGCTGGTGAAGATCGGCGCGTCGGGGTGCAGGTCGAGTTGCTCGCTGATGCGCGCGGCGAGGGCGTGGATCTGGGCGGTGATGGTGCGCAGCGCGGCCACGAACGCGGCGGTGACCGCGGCGGCGGCGTCTGCCGCGGGGCCGGTGGCGCCGGCCGGAGCGTCCATGAGCCGCTGGTGCAGGGTGCTGGTGGGGGTTCGGCCGCAGTAGCCGACCGAGGCCAGCCAGGCGGCCAGGCGCTTGACCGACAGCCAGGCCGCCCGCTCGGGGGTGGGGAAGCGCTCCAGGAACGCCATGTTGATCTGGCTGTCGATGTCGGCGAACAGCCCGACCGCGCCGGGGAAGCAGATCTGCAGGTGTGCGCGCAGCTGGTTGGCCACCGCGACCCGGTGTGCGACCAGGTCGCGCCGGGCCTGCACGGTCTGACGCAACGCGGTGGTGGGCTCGGTGTCGATCAGCAGTGGACGCAGCCGGCGGTGGTCGGTGCGCACCACGTCGGCCAGCACGTAGGCGTCGAACCGGTCGTCCTTGTTTCCGGCCGAGCCGTAGCGGCTGCGCAGGTTGCGGAGCTGGCCCGGGGGGATGACGTAGACGATCAGCCCGGCCGTGCGCAGCGCGTCGACGACCGGGCCGTCGGGGCGTTCGATCCCCACCGCGGCCACCCCGGCGGCCAGCAGCCGCCGAACCAGGGTCCGCAGCCCCGTCTTGTCATGACAGACCGGGAACCGGTCGATCTGCTCACCGTCCGGGTTGACGATCGCCACGGCGTGATCGGCGCTGGCCCAGTCCACCCCGGCAGTGGGTCGCGGGGATTCGGGGGTATCGGTGACACTCATCGTTGTGGCGGAGTGGCCCTGATCGGCGACGCCGCGCATGCCACCGCTCCGGTATGGGCGCAGGGCGCGGCGCTGGCGATCGAGGACGCGCTCGTGCTGGCCGACCTGCTTGCCGCCCGATCCGACTGGGCGGGCGTGGGCGCCGAGTTCGAACGGCTCCGACGACCCCGCGTCGCGCACGTGCAAGCCGCCACCGACCGGATGTCGCGCATCGCCGGACTACCCGGCCGGCTGCGCGACATCGTAGCACCCATTGTCGGCCCGACGGCCTATCGAGCCGCATACGGGCCACTCCGTGCCCCGGTCATCTCCGCAGGTTGCTGAACCGGGAAACAGCAATGAGGTCCGACCCCAACCAGGAAGGAGCAGACGATGAGGCCCGAGTCAATCGTCGAGAAACTGATCAGCGCTGTCGAGCGAGGTGATCTCGACAAGATGGCATCGCTCTACGCGCCGAACGCGATCCAGCATCACCCTCTTGCGAAGGGGCAGCTCACCGGACGGCAGGCGATCCGTGAAGCGAAACTGCCGCTCGCCGGAGCCTTCCCCAACGCCACCTTCAAGACGCGAACGCTCCTCGCGAACGAATCCACAGTCGTCGCGGAGGTAGTCCTTTCCGCGACCAACACCGGCGTCCTCGAGTTTGAACCCGGACAACAGCTCCCGCCGACCGGAAGGCCGATCGAGATCCCGTCCGTCTGGGTGATCGAGCTCGACGCGAACGGTCTCATCGCTGTGGAACGCGACTACTTCGACACGGCCATCCTTTTCCGACAGTTGAAGCTGCAGGACTAGAGAGGCGGGGTCGACAGTCGCCCGAAGGCCCTTGCCGGCTGTCCAGCCGGCGAGCTCACCGAAGGTTAGAACACTCCACCCTGCGCCGCCTTCCAGGGTCTGCCGGGCATCACCCTGCCTACCTGGTGCTCAAATGGGCAGCCGAACAGAGCCCCTGATGGCCACGGCCGATCGTCGCAGTGTCGGCGCCGCGTGTCAGGCGAAGGAAAGCCTGGATGAAATCCGATGATCGATTGGCCACCGGACGGTTTACCCGCTCGTCCCCTATCCTGGGTTCCGCAGGTAATCGCCGGTTCTGGACACATGGCGATGTGATGTTGCAGGTCACGGGGTTGGAGAGTCGTTCGTCGGCCGGAAAGTCCTAGTAAAGCGCCTAGGTGTGTCGCCGCTGTTCTGTGTCGGTGAAACCGGGTATGGTCTAGAACCTGTATCTGCGGTCGACGACGCGGAAGAACAAGGACGGCTCGTCCGTGCGGTACCTGCAGCCGGCGCACAACGAGTGGGATGCCGCCGCCGGGATGTCGCGGCCGAAGGTGGTCTACAACTTCGGCCGGGAGGACCAGCTCGACCGGGCCGCGGTGAATCGGCTGATCGCCTCGCTGTCGCGGATGGTCGAACCCGCGGCGGAGCTGGCCGCGACCGGTTGCGTCCCAGGTTCGGTGTAAATGACCACGGACCGGGTTCCTGGTTGGTGATGTTAGGCGATGGCTCCGACAGTTGCTGGGTTGGCGATGGCATCGTTGTTGGTCTTGGGTCGGATCGGGGTTGGTGGGTCGGGCAGTTGGCGGCGTAGGTCAGCGAGAAGCCGTGTGCCGGTCGGGGTCATGGTCATCCCGCGCCAGCCGCGTGAGGAGCGGTCGAGCACGGCCCAGACCAGGTTGAGGCAGGAGGCTTCGCCGGGCAGTCGGCCGATGACCTTGACCCGGCGGCGGGTCTGGCCGAAGGTGCGTTCGATGAAGTTGGAGTGCCGGATGCGGCGGTGGTGCTCGGCTGGGAACCGCAGGTAGCTGGTCAGCCGCTCGCGGTCGGTGAGTAGGCACTTGACCGCGGACGGGAACGTGGTGCGGTAGGTCTCGGCGAAGGCGTCGATGCGCGCCTGGACCGCGGCGACGAGCTCCGGGCCGGGGGTCATGCCGGCGGCGGTCAGCTCGTCGGTGTCGAAGATCGCCCAGTAGGCCTCACGCATGTCGCTCTGCGCCTGGGCGGGCAGCTTGGCCAGGTAGTTGCGGCATCGGTGGATCAGGCAGCGTTGCCGCAGCGAGCGGGGCAGGCTGGACTCGGTTGCGTTGATCAACCCGGCGGCGCCGTCGGAGATGACCAGCAGCGGCGGGCGCAGCCCGCGGCCGGTGAGTTCGTCGAGGAAATCGCCCCACACGTCGGTCGACTCCGAGCCGCCGGCGGCCAGGGCGACGAACACCGGCGCGCCGGTGGTGGTGATGCCCCACGCGGCGAGGACGGGTTCGGCACGGGCGCCGGGATGCATCTTGAACATCGAGGCGTCCAGGAACAGGTAGTCGAGTTCGAGGTCCTCCAGCCGCCGCGAGGACCAACGCTGGAACTCCTGCCCGATCGCCTGACAGACCCGCGACACCGTCGACTTCGACAGCGCTGCTTCCGCGCCGAGCGCGTCGGCCAGGGTGTTCTCCACATCGCGGACCGACAGCCCGCGCACGAACCCGGCGATCACCAACGACTCCAGCGCGTTTGACTTCGTCACCGACGTGCCGAACAGCTGCGAGGCGAACCGCTCGGTCGTGCCCCGCAGCTTCGGCCGCGCCACCGCCACCGCCACCGTCACCGGCCCGGCTGTGGTCTTGATCGTCACATCCTGGAAGCCGTTGCGTGATCCAGCGCGCCCCCCGGGCGCATCGATTCTGCGCTGGTAGCGAGCCCGGCCGAGGAACACCTCGACCTCGGCCTCGACCGCCGTCTGGATGATCAACCGGGCACCGAACCGGGCAACGTCCTCGATGACCTCCGACAGCTCACGCGAGCCGTCGAACAAGGCGTCGATCTCGCCACGGATCCGATCGGTAGGAGATACTCGTGCAGACACCGGCGTAGTCCTTCCTTCGCTGAGTTGGTAGCTCTTGAAGGAACCTACGTCCGTGGTCTTTTACACCCAGGTTGGGACGCGACCCCGCGACCGCGCCCGCCGGGCTGGCGTTCAGCGAGTCCCGGCCGATGGGCGGAGCCCATGTGCTGGATGGGCTGTGGCAGCGGTTGGGCATCGGGAAAGTCATGACCGGGTTGGCGGCCGGGCGGCGCCTGGACGATCGGGTTGAGCGGGTGCTGTTCGCGCTCGTCGCGAACCGGGCGCTGGCGCCGTCCTCGAAGCTGGCCGCCGCCGGCTGGGTCTGCCACGACGCCCACATCCCCGGGCTGGCCGAGGTCGACGAGGACGCCTGTTACCGTATCGTGCGATGGACCGGCTAGTCGAGATCGAAGACGAGCTGGCCGAGCAGGTGTATTGGCAGGTCGCCACACTTCTTGATCTTGAAGTCGACCTCCTGTTTTTCGACACCACCAGCACCTACTTCGAACTCGACCAACCCGACACCGCGATCGACCGCGATGAGCGCGGCCACCCAGTGGCCCAGGACGAGCGGCCCAGCCCGGATACCCCACCCGAGGGCGACACCAGCGGCGACACCAGCGGCGCGGCCAAGGTGGGGTTCCGTACTCATGGCAAGTCCAAGGATCATCGACCGGATCTGCCCCAGGTGGTGGTTGGGATGGCGGTGACCCGTGACGGGATCCCGGTCCGGTGTTGGTGTTGGCCGGGCAACACAGGTGATTCGGCGTTGATCCGCCAGGTCCGTGATGATCTGCGGGACTGGAAGCTGTCGCGGATCGTGTGGGTCGCCGACCGGGGGTTCTCCTCGGCGGAGAATCGGCGCTACCTGCAGCGCGCCGGTGGGCACTACATCGTGGGCGAGAAGCTGCGTTCCGGATCGGCCGAGGCCACCGCGCGCTGGCCCGGCAAGGCCGCTACCAACAGGTGACCGACAACCTGCGGGTCAAGCAGGTGCGCGTGGGTGAGGGCGAGCGGTTCGTGGTGTGCCATAACCCGGAGCAGGCCGAGCGGGACGCCGCGATCCGCGACCTCATGCTCGCCCACCTGCAGACCGCGATCGCCGGCTCCGATGCGCTGTCGCCGACCACGCGGGCCGAGCTGCGCGGACAGATCTCCACCAAGCCTGGGTTGAACCGCTACCTACGGGTCACCCCAGGTGGGCTGCTGCGCGTGGATGCCAAGGCCATCGCCGCCGAGACCCGTCTGGACCGGGAAATACCTGCTGCGCTGCTCGGACCCCACCCTGTCAGCCGAGGACATCGCCCGGGGCTACAAGCAGCTCCTTGAAGTCGAGCGTGGTTGGCGGGATATGAAGCAGATCATCGACCTGCGCACGGTCTATCAACGCAAGGAAGACCGCATCCGCGCCCATGTCCTGCTGTGCTGGCTGGCGCTGCTGCTGATCCGCATCATCGAGACCACCTGCGATCAGACCTGGACCACCCTGCGCGGCAAGCTGCAACGTCTGCACGTCGGGGTGTTCACCGGGCCCGCCGGCACCTTCCGCCAACGCACCGAGATCACCACCGCTCAACGCGACATCCTGGCCAAGCTCGACCTGACCGCACCACCGAAGATCGTCGAGCTCGTCCCCAGCCCGACTCTCTGACCAGCACAAACGCACCCGCCTAGACACACACCGAATCCGCGCTGAACGCGCATCCCCGCAGGTCAAACCACATATTCGCGGTCTAGACCGCCCACCGAGCTGCGGAACCCAGGGCGGACCGTAGTCCAATTTGGTTCCTCGTGAGCCGAGAGCCAAATCGTCGGAACGGCTGCCCGCGGGGGCGTGGCCGGCGTCGAGTACCACCGGTTCGGTTGGTGGCGCTTCACGGCAGTGGAGACGCCGGAGGCGGCTGGGCCGAGGGGGACGCGCGGCGATGCGAAACAATGGGGTCTTCGACAACAACAAGGGCCGCTCGGTGTCGGCCACGGAACCCACCTCCAACTGGGATGTCGGTGGTGTAGGAGAGGGTGTGCAAACCCAGCGCGTCTACCGACTGCGCAGCTTTCTGTTCTGCCACCAATGCGGCCGCCGGCTCTACGGCAAGACCAAACGCAGCACGCCCTACTACGTCTGCCAACCCAAGAAGGCCTGGCGGGCAGACGCGCACCCCACGATCTACTGGGTGCGCGAGGACACCTTGCTCGACGGGCTCACCGACTTCCTCGCCACCCGTGTATTCGGTGCATACCGACGCGAGCTACTCGCCGACACCCTGGCCGCGATCGACCACACCGCCCAACAGCAGCGCCACCGCCGAATCACCACCCTGCGTCGTGCCCTGACCGACAACGACGCCAAGACCAAAAACCTGCTCCGCAGCCTGGAGGTCGCCCCCGACATCGACGCCGACTTCATACGCCAGATCAGCAACCACAGCGCCGAACTACGCGCTCACCGCGCCCAACTCGAACACGACCTCGCCACAGCCCAACGAGACATCGATCAAGCACCCAACCCGACACTGATCGACCAACTACCCGTCATCGAACCCACCGACCTCGCCGGCCTACCCGACGAACTCTCCAGGCGGCTGTTCGAAGCCTTCCGCCTGGAAATCCGCTACGACCCCACCACCCGCACCGCCAGCGGCCAGATCACCCTCACCGGCGAAACCATCCACGCCGTAGCCCAGATCAGCGCCGACACAACCCGAATCCCCAGCCCACCAGCCGCCAACACCCAACCGCCGCCACCACACACCCAGAACCGCACTCACGGAACCGTCTGTGTAGTGCACCCAACCCGGCACAATACGAACCTAAACCTGCTGGTCAGCGGCGTGCCGGTTGCCGTGACCGTTGTTCATGCCAAGGTCCGACGCGCCGGCTATCAACGGAAGCGGTCCTGAGCGGTCGCATCGACGGATCGCACGTTATGGGCGTACATGTCGGCAGGCGGGATTGATCCGGTGACGCCACGGCCGTATGCCCTCCGACCACACGGTTCCGGCCGGCCGACAGCGGCGATCCGTTGGCATGTGGACACCAAACCGACGGGCGCAGGTTCGAGCCCTCGGCAGGATTCGAACCTGCGCCACACGGTTTAGGAAGGTTCGCGACACCATCGACTTCAGGCGTCACCAGGCATCCATCTTTGGTTGCAGGCGGGCTTGCTCTGACTGCCTCTGACGTCGGTGGTGATCCCTGTTTCATTCCGCAAACCCTTCTCAGCGGGTGGCGTCGCTGGGACAGCGGCGGTGGGAGAACATGCTGCTCGGGTCGGTGGATCCGCGGGTATGGCTGCGGCTCGGGCTTCCCGCCTACGCCAACATGCTCCGCGGGGACTCACGTGCCCGCGGTAGCTCGTTCAATGGCACGGGCAAAGATCGGCAATGAGGGTTCCACCATCTCGTCAGTGGCCGTCATGGAAATGCGGAAGTAGATCGGTAGCTCAAACGACATGGCCAGGAAGCACGACAACGCCCTCTTCGGCCAGAAGCGCGCGAAAGGCGCGGTCGTCAGCCACTGGTGCCCGCGGCAGCAGATAAAATGTTCCCTCCAGAATGTGGAGTTCATAGCCCTGCACTCGCAGTACCGCCACCATGCGGTCTCGCCCAGAAACGACGAACCACCGGGCGCCAGGGGTGTGCCGGCAAGGTCATGCCGGGTCGATCAGCAGCGGGGTGAATCGCTGCACCCACCGGTACACGCTCACGTATGGACCTCGATGCCACGCTCGGCCAGCAACTCTTCCACGTCCCGGTAGGAGAGCCCGTAGCGCAGGTACCAGCGCACCGCCACCAGGATCACCTCCGGCAGAAACCGGAACCCAGCAAAGTTCGATTTTGGTGCTGGCACTCGAACACAGCGACGACGCATCACCTCAGCCTGCCAGGATCTTGTCCTCTACCGATGCAACAGACCCGCCCGGCCCACCACCCGTGGGCGGCGTCGCGGGGCGCAGAATCGTGCTCAGCGCCGCTCAGCGCGGGCGTGCCGGCGCGCGCAGCGCCACGGACGTCGAGGTCTCTGAGTTCATCCCCACGGTTGAGCGCGGCCCCGGTGGTTCACCCGCGGGCCCACTCGGTAACACTGCCGCGATGACGCGGGGAGTCGTGGCTGCCGGGCATCCGCTGACCGCCGAAGTGGGCGCGAGCGCGCTGCGTGCGGGTGGCAACGCGGTCGACGCCGCCCTCGCCGCGATGTGCGCGTCCTTCGTCTGCGAGCCGCTGCTCACGGGCCTGGGCGCCGGCGGCTACATGCTCGTCGGAGCCCCCGGTGGGGACGATGTCCTGCTGGACTTCTTCGTCGAGGCGCCCGGGCGCGGCGGCGACCCGCTGCGCCGCGCCGAGCTCGTGCCGGTCTCGATCGTCTTCGGTGACGTGGTCCAGGTCTTCCACGTGGGCGCCGCCTCCGTCGGCACCTACGGCTGCCCGGCCGGGATCTGCGCGGCGCACGCGGAGTTCGCGTCGCTGCCCCTGGCCGAGCTGGTGGCGCCCGCAGTGCGGCTGGCCCGTAAAGGCGTGGCGCTCAACGCCCAGCAGGCCTACATCCTCGAGCTGCTATCGCCGATCATCGCGAGCTCGCCGGAGGCCCGCGCGCTATTCGCCAAGGCGCCGCCGCGCGAGGGCGAGGTTCTGCGCCTGCCGGATGTGGCCGACGGCCTGGAGCGCTTGGCCGTCGAGGGTGCGGCGCCGTTCTACACCGGCGAGGTCGCCGCGGCCGTGTGCGACTGGGTCGGTGAGCGCGGCGGCATGCTCTCGCCCGCCGACCTGGCCGCCTACGAGGCGGTGCCACGTGAGCCGATCGACGTCCCCTACCGCGGCCTGCGCGTGCGGACAACCCCCCCGCCCTCGGCCGGCGGCATTCTGATCGCGGCGGTCCTGGCCGAGCTGGACCGCGAGCCGGCCCCGCCCAGCCGCGAGCGGCTCGTCGCGGCGATGGTCGACGCCCAGCGCGCGCGCACCGCGGCGTTCATGGACAGCCTGCACCTCCGCGGCTTTCAGGAGGAGTTCCTTGGCGCCCGTCGGGGCAACACGACGCACATCTCAGCGATCGATGAGCACGGTTGGACCTGTACGACGACGGTCAGCAACGGGTCCTGCTCGGGCGTAGTCGTCCCCGGGACCGGGCTGCACCTGAACAACATGCTGGGTGAAGCGGACCTGAACCCGTCGGGCTTCCACCTGCACCCACCGGGCCGCCGGCTGCCGTCGATGATGGCGCCGACGCTTGTGCGGCGCGCGGACGGTGCTGTCGAGCTGGCCCTGGGCTCGGCGGGCTCCAACCGCATCCGCTCGGCGATCCTCCAGGTGATCTCCAACGTCGTGGATCGCGGGATGGGACTCGCCGAGGCAGTCGACGCCCCGCGGCTGCACTGGGAGGACGGCGTGCTCTACGTCGAGCCCGGCGCCGAGCCTACGAACCTGGAAGGGATCGTGATCGCGCGCTTCAACGGGCCCAATGTCTTCTTCGGCGGCTGCCAGGCGGTGCGGCGCGACCCAGACTCGGGCCGAATGGTCGGTGCCGGCGACCCGCGCCGCGGCGGCGCCGTCATCGCGGTGTGAGCGTCGCCGCCACGCCTCCGCCTCGCGCCGGACCTCCAAGCCGACGGCCGTGGTCGACCGCCGGGGGTGTCGATGCGTTGAGGGCGTCTGTTGCGTAGGCGGGAAGCAGACGAGATTTTCCGCTGCGCTGCCTCGATCAGATGGCGCGGGCGAGTTCGGTGAAGATCGCTGTGAGTCGATGCCGTTGGTCGAGATCCACGCCCAGTTCGTAGTGACCGCGACGGAGATTCTGCACGAACGCATGCCCAGCACTGATCACCCGGGGTGAGGCCGGGGATCCCGCCGGCGCGGCCGCCGCGCTAGAGCAGCTGCTCGCCGATGTCCTGCGGGTGCTGGGCCCCGATCACCCCGACACCCTGGCCACCCGCCACAACCTCGCCTACTGGCGAGAACGGCGTGATGAGGTGACTTGGTAATCGAGCGTGTCCGACGCGGCCCGCGGTCAGGAAGGTGCCTGCACAGCGCCGAGCCCTCAGACACGATCACCTCCAGTGCCGCAAAAGCGGAACCCCTTCCGGGAATGCCGCAGGTCACATGACCAGAGCTACGGCCATCGCCGCCTAAGAAGTAAGTCTGCCTCGACTGAGCGCGCCTCACCCGTGTCCTGCACGGATGACCACGCAAATTACCGCAGACTCATGCATGGGATCGAAAGGCACGCTCATCGGCAGAAGAGGGCGCTACTCCTGCGCAACACGCCAGAAACCATCTTGTTAGGTGCCACATCCGTGCATCAGCTTCGACTCTTGTGACCCACAGTTCGAGTCTCGCACCCAGGTCCTGATCAGTTCCGCCGCCGCCCAGTGCTCCGGTGGTGCACTCGCGCAGCGCGGCACGGAACTCGCGGATCTCGACGTTTGACCGTCGGCTGGGTCTCCAGCCTGATGTAGCGCTGGGGGTTTTAGTCGATGCTGACCAGTGAGTCGTTGATGGTGTCGATGCGCCGTTTGATCAGGTCGAGTTGCTTCTTGAGCTCGGCGCTGAAGCCTGCGATGTCGCGGAGGGTGTTGGTGTTCAGGTAGGTCTTGAACTCCGACTCGAACCGTGGCAGGTCGTCGTTGACTAGGCGGTCGCGTAAGGCTCGGTACTCGGACGCGGACTGGATGGAGTCGTCGAACTCCGCGGTCTGCAGCGGATATCGCTTGCGGAAGTCGCTCATCCGACCGACCACCCGGGCGGCCACCCTGTTCTGACGGTCGGTGCGCTTGTCCACCAGGGCGGACAGCTTCGCTGCGAGATCCCGTTCGGCTCGGTCGCAGTCGGCCGGGGTGGGCAGGGATCCTTGGCCGACGTGGGCGTCGATGAGCGTGAAAAGCTCGCGGGCCGGCCCGCATTCCGGTGCGTTCAGGGTCTGCTGCGCATCGCCGAGGCTGCTCTCCGCGTTCTCCCAGTCTCGTTCGAGCCGGCTGATGACGCGGGTCAATGAATCCTGCTCTGTCTCGGCGGCGGCGATGTCGTGGGCGACGGCGTCGAGTTGCGCGCTCACCCGCTTCAGCTCGTCGGAGCCCTGTTCCAGCAGCCTCTTCTCCTCGGCCAGGTCGGCGATTTGGTTGACTATCGACTGCCAGTCGATGTCGGTATAGCCGGCGAACTCGGCGACCTTGGCGAAGGTATCCTTGAGCTTGCCGGTCTGGTTAAGGGCCGTGTGGATCTTCTCGCGTTCGCCGCAGAGATCGCTGTGCTGCCGGTGGATCCTGCCGGCCTGGTGGAGCAACGCGTCGATCTTGGCCTGGTTGTTCCAGCCGAGGACGTAGTAGCGCCGGTCGTCGATGCGCCGGACGTCCCGCACATAGCAATCGCCACGCCGAACTGCTCCGGCGCAGTGCCTCAAGCTCCTCGAACTCCACCTCCGGCGGCCCTCCACCATCTCGATCGGCACCCTCCGACAGAGGGTGACACAAGGGCCTGATACGGACATGGAGCCGTTGGCGCACGGCGTGCCGGTGGACACACCTTCAGGTTGTCAGCGCCCAGCGAAAGCGCGAGGCTAGGGACGCCGCCAGTATCAGGGTCCGCTTACTGTTTGATATGCACGGCAGGTAGGGTGCTGGGTATGCCGACGACGCGAGTGACGATCACGATGGATGGGGGCGTCTACCAGGACGCGGCCGTCGCGGCCCTCGAGCATGGGATGAGCGTGTCGGCGTGGATCTCCCGGTGTACCCGGATAGAGACGATGCGCGACGCGCTGGCCCGCCACCAGCAGTGGTGCGCGGCCGAGGGCCTAGCCGGGCCCGTCTACGAAGAGCAGCGTGCGCAGCTGGCGAGCGAGGCGGCCACCGAGCTGGACCGCCTGGGCGCTGAGCGCGGCCGGGATGCCAGCGATGCCGCCTAGGCCTCCGCGGTTTGGCGATGTGTGGAGTATCAAGGGCGGGGTGATGGGGCCCGAGCCGTGGCTGATCGTGTCCAACGACCTGTACCTGGAGTTGAGCGAGGACAACATGCTGGCCGTGCCGATCCGGGACACCAGCCGACCCGGATCCCGGGTGGTCACCGAACCGATCCCCGACGTGGGCCAAGCGGTGCTGGATCGGATCACCGCGCTACCCCGCACCTGGCTCATCGGTGACCAACCAATCACCGAACTACACCCCGACCGGCATGCCAAGGTCGGCCGACGCATCTGCAACCTGATCGGCCCCTGACCGACCTGACGATGCGTCCCCGTCGACAGCCCTTCAAGCCGGCCACGCGGGGAACCCAGGAGACACCACGGATTGATCGGCCCAGTATCGGCCCTGAGCCTGTGCCACCTCGGCAGACCAGCAAGCTTCCGTCATGGAGCGATCTTTGCTGGATGCCAACGTCCCACCGGCTGCGGTCCTGGTTCTCCAAGGTCACCAGCTTGCCGGTGTCGTCGATCCGGGCGTCGCGGCGGGCGTCACACGGTTTAGGAAGGTTCGCTAAACCGTCGACTTGAGGCACCACCAGGCATCTTGGCTTGCACACGTGCGCTCTCCAACAGCCCCTGATGTCGCTAGTGACCGCTGTTTCATTCCCAAAACCCTTCCCAGCGCTCGCGTGCGGGCTTAGCGACAGAAGACCGCCCGGAGAACGCCTGGCGCAGAGAGGCACGCTGAGCACTTGTCCACTAGTGCACCGCCGGCAAGGCAGTTGAACTCCACGTTCATTCCGAGCCGTTCGTGCTAAGACATGCGCCGTCGACGGGTCCCAGGTCGTGGGAACTCGGGGGACGACCGATTCGGTAAAGGTGTTGCCTTCCCTGCTCACTGGCCTGCGGACAGGGCGAGCAGCACGCAAGTGACTTCGGATCTGATCTGCGAGTTGACGGACCGCCGTCGCGCGCTGCTGCAAGTGGATGTAATCGTGGGGACCTCGACCGGTTCATCCGCGACTGGGCGGGTTCTTTCGGTATGGCAGCTCCTCACAGGGCTTTCATAAGATCACGGATTATGCGGTAATGCGGCTGGCAGGGTTATCGCCAAGAAGCATCACCGTTCACCGTTCCCTAGCGTTCGGCCGCTGGGTTTATCGCCTTCGCGTCCGACAACCAGCTCGGCCTGATCCGCCTTGACAAAACCGTTGTCGCCAATTAGGCCATTCCGAGCCTGGCGGGTGGTGCCGAGCGCCGGCGGTGAACGGCCTCGGTAAGCGCGCCAGCTCGACTTTGCGGCCACTGTCCGCGACGATCCAGGAGTGGGTTCCGGCTGGTCGGACGTGAACTGGCCACTCGTTGGGCGAGTGGCCGAGCTGAAGCGAGCGAGCACGCTGATGCGTGCGGACCGCGGTGCAATCGTCCTAGCCGGGGCGGCGGGCGTAGGGAAGACCCGGCTGGCGGCCGAGTGCCTTAACCTGGCGGCGACCCGGGGCTTCGTACCACTTAGAGTCTCGGCCACACAAGGCGCGGCTGGGCTTCCATTCGGAGCCTTCGCGTCCGTCGTGCCCGACCTGACCCCGAGCACGGACCTGCTGGAGGTGCTGCGCACGATCGCCGATGCGATCGTCAGGCGCGGTCACGGCAAGCCGGTGGCAGTCCTCGTCGATGATGCTCATCTGCTCGATCAGCCCTCGGCCGCCCTCACGCAGCTACTGGCAACCACGGAGCAGACATTTGTCCTCGCCACGCTCCGGTCCGGGGAACAAGCGCCCGATGCGGTTGTTGCCCTGTGGAAGGACGAGCTCGCTGAACGAATCGAGCTGCATCCTTTCGCGGCACACGAAGTTGAGGAGCTGCTCACCGCCGCGCTTGGGGGGCCGGTGGACGGAGCAACGGTGCACCTTTTGCACCGGCGCACGCAGGGCAACGTCTTGTTCCTCAGGGAGGTCGTCCTCGGCGCACTCGAAGCGGGTGTGCTTCGCCACGAGGAAGGGATCTGGCGGCTGGGCGGCCCACTGCCGGCCTCGTCCCGCCTTGTGGAGATCATCCAAACTCGCCTGAGCGGGCTCGACGAGCGTGGGCGCCACACGCTCGAGGTGCTGGCCTTCGGTGAACCCCTCGAAGTAGAGCTCCTCAAGGTTGTGCAGAACCAGATCGACCTCGACGCGCTTGAGCGTCGGGGTTTGGTGCGCATCGAGCAGGATGGCCGGCGCCTCAACGCGCGGCTGGCTCACCCGCTATATGGGGAGGTGCTGCGGGCGCGCCTTTCCCTGCTGCGTTCCCGGGCGTCGGCCCGTGCGCTGGCCCAAGCCCTGGCAGCGGTGGGCGCACGCCGGCGCGAGGATCCCCTTCGCCTGGCCGTCTGGAGCCTTGAAGGTGGTGGCTCAGTCCAGCCGGACCTCATGTATTCGGCGGCCACCACCGCACGGCAACGATATGATTTTCCGCTCGCGGAGCGGTTGGCGCGCGCGGCAGTCGAGGCGGGCGCCGGCTTCGAAGCCAGCCTGCTCCTGGCCCAGCTTTGCTGGCTGCAGGGCCGAGCTGGGGAGGCCGAGCAGCAGCTTGGGACACTCGTTGCGACAACTACTACCGACCCCCAACGGGCGCTGCTGGCCACCACCCGGATTGGCGTGCTCGATTGGGCGCTCAAGCAGACCAATGCCGCCCTGGAAGTCGCCGAAGAGGCGGAAGCCGCCATCGGGGACGCTAGCTGCCGTGACCAGATCACCGCCGAGCGAGCCCGGATCCTAGGCCGTTCGGGACGCCATAGCGCTGCGATCACGCTGGCGGTGCCCCTGCTGGACCGGGTTGCCGGTAGAGCACTAGTGTCGGCTTGCTTTGCCGTTGGCACCTCGATGGGCGTGGCTGGGCAAGCCGCCGGTGCGATCGACGCGGCCGAGCGTGGTCTGGGCGCACATCTGCTGCTCACGGGGCCGCCTCTGCCGTTCGGACCGTATCTACATCAGGTGATCCGGTGTGCTGCGCTGCTCTACGCGGGGCGCTTGGCCGAAGCCGGTGCGTTCGCTGACGTTGAGTACGACAAGGCGGTGGAGGAGGGCTCGGTTGAAGCACGGTCGTTCTTTGCGTGGTTGCGTGGCTGGGTTGCGTTGGCCGAAGGCCGGGTTGCGGCTGCGGCGCGACTCACCGGGGAGGCCGCTGGTGCTTTCCGAGAGATGAGCTGGCCGCTGTGGGTGCGCAATGCCTTGATGATCCGCGCGCATGCCCTGGCTTTGCAGGGTGACGTGCAGAGGGCCCGCGCCGTGCTCGCGGAGCTGGATGGGTTGCGGGTACCACCGTTTGAGATTTGCGGACTGGAGGTGCCGCGCGCCCGGGCCTGGACGGAGGTGGCCGGAGGTGACGTCGCTCAGGGTTACATACATCTCCACGAAGCGGCGACCATGGCCCAGCAGTCTGGCGCTTACGCCCTGGAGTCGGCGGCGGTGCACGATCTGGCCCGGCTGGGTCGTGCCGCCGCGGCGCTTCCTCGGTTGCGGGAGCTGGCCGAGGTCGTCGAGGGCCCGCTGGCACCGGCTCGCGCCGTCCACGCCACCGCGTTGGTTGCACAGGACGCTGCCGGGTTGGAGGCGAGCTCTGCGAGTTTCGACGCATGTGGCGCGGTTCTTCTTGCGGCCGAAGCGTCCGCCGATGCAGCCGTGGCCTGGCGTCGGAAGGGGCAGCTCCGCCAAGCAGCTGGCGCGCAGCGACGCGCAAGCGCGCTGGCCGCTCGCTGCGAGGGTGCCCGCACGCCTGCCCTGACCACTGCCGTCCTGGCTCGGACTGCGCTCACTCCCCGGCAGCTGGAGATCGCCCGCCTCGCGGCCGCTGGTCTGGCCAACAAGGAGATCGCAGCACGGCTGTGCCTGTCCCACCGCACGGTGGAGAACAACCTCCATGCCGCCTACGAGAAGCTTGGCGTGGCGGGACGCGACGGGCTCGTTCGGACCCTCGAAACCTCCTGACCGCCCCAGCTATGGTCGCTTCCCGAACACCAAACTGAGTGGTCACCACTCTGCCGCGGCGGTTGCCAACCGGGCATTGTTCCTCGGAAATGACCACGGCTAAACCAGCCCAACGGTGCGCGGGCACGGGCGGGGAGAGGACAGACGATGGTGACGGCGACCAAGCTGAGCATCATCCCGTGTGGGGCGATGCATGCTGACCTGGCCTGGCTGCTGCTCAAGCCTGGCGTGACCCTCCACGGAGCGCGCGACAGGGACGCTGCGGTGGTGTGGTCGGAAGTGCCCACGCACGTGGTGCTCGTCGAGACGCCCGAGGGCAAGCTGCTCTGGGATACCAGCTGCCCGCGGGACTGGGAGCAGCGCTGGGTGCCGACCGGACTGCAAGATTTCTTCGTCTACGACATGGTCGGTGAGGACGAGTACCTCGACTCACGACTCAATGCCATGGGCGTTGGCCTCGATGAGATCGACTACGTGGTGCTGTCCCACCTGCACATCGACCACGCTGGCAACGTCGGGCTGTTCAAGAACACCAATGCCCGACTGATATGCAGTGACGTCGAAAAGAAGTTCGCGTTCGGCTTCGAAGGCCCGTGCACCGGTGGCCACCTCAAGGCCGACTACGAGAACTTGTTGTTCGAGACCATCGCCGGAGACACCGAAATACTGCCCGGCGTCACCCTGATTCAAACCCCGGGGCACACGCCTGGATGCATGTCCATGCAAGTTGAGCTGGTCGACAGCGGTACCATGATTTTTACATCCGACGCGGTGTTCATGGGCGCCAGTTACGGCCCGCCGGTGTTCCCGGGCGTGTTGGTCAACAACCTGGAGCAATTCTACGCTTCCGTGGAGAAGCTGCGGGCTATCCAGGACAAGACGAGCGCAACAATGGTGTTCGGGCATGACGCCGACCAGATTCACCAGTTGCGGACGGCTCCGCAGGGCTCCTACACGTAATTTTCCAGCGGAGGTGTGTATGCCAATCTATGTCTACCGGTGCGACTGTGGGCTGCGTTTCGAGCGACTGGTGGAAATGGACAGCCCAGCGCCGGAATGCCCCACTTGTGGGGACACAACGCGCAAGATGCCCGCGGGGTTGCGCCTGAGTGGGCAGGCCGACGCAGGCCTGTCTCGCGACCACATGCCGCAAACCTGGCGCGGCCTCTACCACGGTGACCGGGAATACGTCACTCGGATGCAGCGGCAGTGGGACCGCCGGCAGCAGGTGGAGGCCAAGTACCCGGAGCTAGCCGGTGATACCCGGCCGATCCTCGCCCATGAAGGCCGCTACCACAAAGCCCCGCTGCGCGCCGGGGATCCGGTGGTAAATGCGTTTCACAGTGAGCCACACGAAGGAGATCGAGATGAATCAGCCGACGAAACAACGACCGCCGATGGCCGGATTCCACCACTTTGGTGTTACAGTAACCGATGTAGAGGCTAGTGTAGACTGGTATCAGCGGGTACTAGGGCTTGAACGCATCCCGGCTAAGTTTCCGCATTACGGCAACGAAGAGACCGGATACGCTGTGCTCCTCACTGACTTCAGCTGCGGAATCGTCATAGGAGTTCATCGCAATACAAGGAATGACGGCCAGCCATTCGATGAAGCCCGGACTGGCCTCGACCACATGAGCATTTCTGTGCCGATTCGATCAGATTTGGATTCCTGGGCAGAATGGCTCGACAGCTCGGCAGTCCCGCACTCGGGCGTGACCGATGTTGATAACCTGATAAAGTACTCGGCGCTGGTGTTCCGTGATCCAGACAATATTCAACTGGAGCTCATCTTCATGGGCGGTTAACTTGGAAGACTGATGGGGCCGGAGCACTGGCCAGCCGGCGGGGTCCCAGGGCCCTGGCAAGGTCCTTTCAGCTGCTCAGCTGGAGCGTCAGATCCCGCAACTCCCGAAACGGCCGCGGTGGCACGAAACTGGGTCGCAACAACCCGTAGGACAACACCTCCGCGATCCACTGGGCGTCGATCACATCGGTCTTACGGCCTGGTACGTGCTTCAAATGCGCGGCATTGACCAACAACACCTCAAAATCGTCCTCAAACAGGCTGCGCCCGGCGGCGTCCGGGCGATCACAACGCCCCCAGCATGACGGAGACCTCCTGGAGCTCGGAGGTGTGGGGAGCCAATGTCCGATAGCGGATCGACCCGGTCGCGTCCACGACGGCGTAGCCGACCGGTGGGCCCCCGTCGATCGGGGTTCGCATGCCATACCCCCTCGCAATCCGTCCAGTCGGATCCGCCACGAGGGGAACCGCGCCGCACTCGGTGACGGGCCCGGATGTGACGATCACCAGCTCGGCTTCGCCGGTCAGCCCGATGCCGGGCAGGGCAGCGCACAGCGCGGCCAGTCTGTCGGGGCGCTCGAAGAATACGACCGCAGGCCGGCCTGGCAGGGACAGCTGTGGGATGATCGCCGGCGCAGGAGCCGGCAGGGCAGCCAGATCCAGCAGCCCGGGACGCTGATACGCCGGGTCCGGATCGTCAGCCGGCCCTTGGAACAACTGGATGGCAACCAACAGCACGACCGACACCACTGCGGCGACCAGCCACACCGCGAACAGCGCACGGCTGGCCGGGGCGGGAATTCGCTGGGTCATGACGTCGGAAGGTCGGGGACGGGTGCAGTGAGCCGTTCCACGATGCCCGCGGCGGGGTCGTAGCCGGGCCCAGTACCCCCGCCATCGCCGCCGCTGCTCAGCGCTGACGGGCATCGTCATCTTCTTTCACGGTTCAGTCCGGTGGTCAGACGCCGCGCCTCGCTGTCCGGTGCCGGCTCACTGCCGGCTCAGTGCGGATAGCCGGCGCTTGTACTCGTCGTCGTCGATCTCCCCGGACGCATACCGCCGCCGCAGCGTGTCGAGGGCGCTGTCACGGTCCTGCGAAAGCGGGGAGCCGCCGACGCCCTGGCGCAGCCGACGGACCAGCCAGATGCTGCCGAGGACGGAGAAAACCAGGACAGCCAGCAGGGTGGCGATCAGGAGAAGTACCCAGATCCCCATGGCCGCCATCATCCCGCCGCCCATCATCGGTCGGTCGCCCCCTTCCTCGTTTCTCATCTGCTCCGGATGCTGGTTACGGGTATCCGGTGGCGTGCTACCTTAAGCCTACCCCACCTGGGGTGGGGTAGGCTGGTCGGCCTGCTGGCACCACGCGGTGCTCCAGTAGAACTAAGCCAACGGCGCGATCTTCTACGGCAAGGACGCCGAGCTCACCGGTGGTTCCGTTCGGCGTCCATTTAGCCCCCTCATCACCCGGACACATCACCGGGGGGCTCATACGAGCAACCGCAGATCCCCGGCACATCGCGTCCGTACCACCGTTGGGCGTAGAGGCCTCTTACGGGCCGCTCGGCACGGCCTGCGCTGGCATTCGCGCGCGGACAGGAGCAAAAAAGGACATCGCACCCGGCGACCCACCTCTGCATGACTATGCAGGGCACTGTTGCTGCGTGGCTTCTGGACGAGCAGGTGGACCAGGTCGGGTGGGCCGATCGCTTAATGATCACATCCGGTGGAACCGGGACCTGTCAAACCAGACCGCAGCGACGACACGCGACGAGGACGCATCGACACCACCTGCCCGAGCTTGCCGCCGATCGACGCAACTGTGCCCCTCGACATCACCGAGGGGCCGGTGTCGAGCTGCCGGCGGCTAAGGTGGTGGAGCGGTTCTACGAAAAAGCGGTGTTCTCTGGTCTGGATGACGCTGACATCGCCGCGGTGACCGAGCTCTACCGCGGCCCAGCGACGGCTGTCTTGAGGTGATGTGTGGCCATGCACGTCATGGACGAAGCCGAGTATCACCGGTTCCTCGCCAATGGGACCCGAACTGGGAAGCTGGCGACCACCCGGTCCGATGGCCGTCCCCACGTCGCTCCTGTGTGGTTTGACGTCGACGATGACGGCACCGTCGTCTTGACCACCGGGGCCGACTCGGTGAAGGGCAAGACCCTCCGGCGTGATCCCCGGGTCTGCTTGTGCGTCGACGACGAGACGCCGCCGTACTCCTTCGTGGTGATCGACGGGATCGCCGAGATTACCGAGGATCCTGGGCTGCTGCTGGAGTGGGCGACCAGGATCGCCGGCCGCTACATGGGTGCCGAGCGGGCCGAGGAGTACGGTCGGCGCAACGCGATGCCCGGCGAGCTGCTGGTGCGAATCACGCCGAACCACGTCGTGGCCCAGGCGGACATCGCCGACTAAGCCGGCGTACAGCTCGACCACCAACCCGTCGCTAGCCCAACTTGCCATCCTTGAACTGAGCCGACCAACGACCTTCGTCGTAGGCCCAGCACACGTAGACGCGATTGCCAATAGGTGTGTCTCAAACAAAGGGCGTGTTGTCCACGCAGTGTGGTCATTCCCCACCGGTCCCGGATCTTCCAGTGGGGTACCGCTGACGGCCGCTCGACTCAGCTTGCGCTGACACCCGCGCACGGTCAGCGGCAGAAGCAGCGTCGCAGCCGTGTGACTCATCCTAGATGACTATGCGCAGCTGATGGCTCCCTGCCCCGGACGGCGTCGGTGTCTCGATCCAGAAGATCAGCTTGTCCTGGTTGTGTCGGGCGAAGCCACAATGAACAGCGTCGTGCGGATCAGCCCGAGGCGCAGTGCCAGTGGGCCCAGGGCCAGGAGCGCGCGCGAACCACAGAGGTCTCACTCATAGCCCAATCAATGTATCCGTCGCCACAGTGCTTGACGCACCGGCCGGTCCGGGTGCACCCTCAACATATTCAACGATTGATGAAAAAGAGGTAATCGAGATGACCGAGCGCACGGGCTGCGTGGTCGTCGGTGGCGGGCCGGCCGGCATGGTGGCAGGGCTGCTGCTGGCCAGGGCCGGGGTCGAGGTGACGGTGCTGGAGAAACACCCCGACTTCCTGCGTGACTTCCGCGGCGACACGGTGCACCCGTCGACGCTGACCCTGCTCGACGAACTGGGGCTGGGGGAGAAGTTCGACGCCGTGCCGCACAGCGAGCTCACCGCGGCCGGGTTCCCCACCGACGACGGCGGCATGATGAAGCTGGCCGACATGACCCGGCTAAAGGTGCCGCACCCGTACATCGCGATGGTGCCGCAGTGGGACTTCCTCGACCTGCTCGCCGACAGCGCCGCCAAGGAAAAGACGTTCACGCTGCGGATGAACACCGAGATGACCGGCCTGGTCCGCGAAGGCGGCCGAGTCGCCGGTATCTGCTACAAGACGGCCGAGGGCACCGAGGGCGAGTTGCGCGCGGACCTGGTCATCGCCGCCGACGGCCGCTGGTCGCTCGCCCGGCGCGAGGCGGCTCTGGAACCCAAGGAGTACGACTGCCCGTTCGACGTCTGGTGGTTTCGCCTTTCGCGCCACGACGACGAAGGCGGAGGCATCCTCACCCCGCGGATGCGTAACCGCCGGTTCGCCGTGCCACTGCCGCGCCCCGGCTACTTCCAGATTGCCTACCTCGCGCCGAAAGGCGCCGACCTCCGCAAGGAAGGCATCGAGGCGTTCCGCGCCAACGTGACAGAGGTCTGTCCCGAATTCGCTGACCGGGTGCACGAGCTGGAGACGATGGATGACGTCAAGTTCCTCGACGTGCGGCTGAACCTGCTGGGCCAGTGGCACATCGACGGCCTGCTCTGCATCGGCGACGCGGCGCACGCTATGTCGCCGGTCGGCGGGGTGGGCATCAACCTTGCCGTGCAAGACGCTGTCGCCGCTGCGTCGCTGCTGGCGCAGCCGCTTCGCCGTGGCCGGCCGACCCTGGCCGACCTGAAGAAGATCCGGTCGCGCCGCCTGCTTCCCACGACGCTGGTGCAGGGCCTGCAGCGAATACTGCACCGGACCGTCATGCGCCCGGTGATGGCGGGCAAGCGCAACGGCCCACCTGCGGCGATGATCAAGCTGTTCGCGCGGTTCCCGCGGCTGTCATACATACCGGCCCGGCTGCTCGGCCTCGGCTTCCGGCCCGAGCACGCCCCGGACTTCGCGCGCCGCGCGATGGAGCGCGTCGAGTCCTAGAAACCACCCACTCAAAGCCACCTCGAATACGTCGCCGATGTCCTCGCCAACATTGTCAACACCCCGAGCAGGTCCCCGGCTATCGGATCGTTGCAGCCTCACCGCTTCTGCGGCACTTCACCTTCCGGCTCGAACCTGTTCCGGCGGACCTCCGCTCCAGGACGCCCCAGGGCCGGGCATGAAAGTTACGGGTCACCAAGGGTGCGGGTATCTTGCCGCGTCGACGCGGAAGGCGTAGCAGTCCAAAACGAGCCGCGAGGCGACGGGATATCTGCTTCGGCCCACCTGTCTGCGAATAGAACAATTACCGTCCGTCTTTTCCGTCGTGGACGCTGCCGACGAACCGTTCCGCGTAGCAGTTCGCCAGGGTCTGACGACCATCACGACGTCGCCGTCGCCGATCGATGTATCTGAACAACCGGGCGAGAACTCCCACCAGCCCACGAGGCAGCGGGAATGGGCGATGAAGAAGTTCACCTCGCCCGGTGGCGCACAGCGGTTCCTGTCCGCGTTCAGCGGGATATCACCGCACTTCCGGCCTCGCCGCCACCGACTCACCGCGGTTCAGTACCGACACGAGATGAACTCACACTTTGCCACCTGGAACGAGGTCGTCGGCCTGCCCGCGGCCGCCTGACCCAGACCACCGTATAGCCATCCCTGGACATGACAGTCCGACCACACCCGGGCACCAAACAACCTGACAGTGCCCACGGTTTGTCCCGCTCTCCTATTTGCCGGGATACGGTCGAGATCGGGAGCCGACGGTAGTGGGTGACCGCGACCCGGAACGCCGACAATCAGGACAGGTGGGTCATGACACGTACGCGAGCGACCAGCCGCGCCGCCCGCCATTTCGACTCCGGGGACTACTTGGCGGACCTCCGCCGCCGCATCAGGTACCGCACCGAGAGCCAGGAACCGGACGCGCTTGGCGTCCTGCACGATTACCTTGAGCAGGAGATCGCACCGGCTGTCCGACGACTCGGCTGCGAGTGGCGAATCGTGGACAACCCGGCAGAGGGCGCCGGACCCGTACTCATTGCGCATCGACACGAGAGCGACTCGGCGACTACCGTGCTGACCTACGGGCACGGCGACGTCGTCTCGGGCCAGGAGCGGCTCTGGCGCGCTGGCCTGTCGCCATGGGATATCGTCATCGAGGGCGATCGCTGGTACGGCCGCGGCACCGCGGACAACAAGGGGCAGCACAGCATTAACCTGGCGGCGCTGGAACAGGTCCTGGACGAGCGGGGCGGCTGGCTCGGCTTCAACCTGAAGGTTCTAGTGGAGACTGGTGAGGAAATTGGGTCCCCTGGGCTCCAAGAACTGTGCGCGCGCCATCGCGAAGAGCTCGCCGCCGATGTCCTGATCGCCTCCGACGGCCCTCGGGTGGCCGCGGCACGGCCAACGGTCTTCCTAGGCTCGCGTGGCACTGTCGACTTCACGTTGAGCCTCCGCCGGGCCGACGGCACGCACCACTCCGGCAACTGGGGCGGGCTCCTGCGCAACCCTGCGACGGTTGTGCTAAACGCCGTCGCGAGCATCGTTAACGGGCAGGGGCGGATACTCGTGGACCGGCTGCGGCCGCCTGCGATTCCTGGTCCGGTCAGGCAGGCGCTGGTCGACATCGAAGTCGGCGGCAGTCCCGGCGACCCCGCCATCGATGAGAGCTGGGGCGAACCGGGCCTGACCGCCGCGGAGCGGCTGGTGGGATGGAACACCGTCGAGGTGCTCGCCGCCGCCGCAGGGACGCCGGACCGGCCGGTCAACGCCATCCCCGGGTCGGCGTGGGCGAAGTGCCACCTCAGATTCGTCGTCGGCACCGATTATGGTGACCTGGAGACGACGCTGCGCGAGCATCTCGACTCCCAGGGACTCGGGATGGTCGAGGTCCAGGTGGGCAGTGCTGTCCCGGCGACCCGGACCGATCCGAAGAACAGGTGGGTCTCGCGGGTCATCCGGTCCTTAGCCGAAACCACCGGCAAGCGCCCGGCCCTGTTGCCCAACCTGGGTGGCACACTGCCCAACGACGCGTTCGCCACGACGCTTGGAATGCCCACGGTATGGGTTCCACACTCCTATCCGGCCTGCGCCCAGCACGCTCCCAACGAGCATCTGCTAGCGCCGGTTGCGCGGGAAGGCCTCCAGATGATGGCCGGCCTGTTCTGGGACCTCGGTGTCGAAACCGGTGTGGCACGTTGAATGCGTCAGCCCCGTGATCTTGTAAGAAGCACACAATTTGCAGCGCAAACATAGGCACACGCCAGCTCCCTCAATCGTCGCATCCGGTATGCCGACCAGCGCAACGTCGTGCACAGCGGGATGGGGAATATGTGTCTGTTATGCGGGCACCGGTGGAGTCCCCGCATCGCAACCTGCTGTACCGGCCAGCCGCGCAACCCGGCCGCGATCCCCTACGACCGGCCGGGCAACCGGTACCACGCCTGAGGCGTTCTGCGAGGTTTCTCCCGAGCTGGCACAGCAGTGCGGGCTGACTCACCTCGTCCCGTCCGGACCGGCCACTCCGTCCTGGCAGGGTGGCCGCTCGACGGATTTTCGCGCCGTCAGGTCGAGGTGACCGGACCGCCAACCGCGCAGTATCGATGTTGGCCCCACCGTGCTGGGTAGGGAGTGGGGGCCCTGGGGGAACTGACGGGGAGGCTCGGGTTCGTGTCTCGGTACACCGGCCTCCCCGTCCGCCCGGCAGCAACTACTTGTCCGCTTCGTCACCCAAGTCGTCGCCGGTGGATGTGCGTCCCACCCGGACGTCTTCCTCCGGTCGCTCCTCGAAGTTCTCCGGGGCGCGGTCGTCGACCCCGAGCGCGTCGTCGAGCAGATCCTCGTCGTCGAGGTCAGCGGCGAGAACGTCTGGTGCTTCGCCCATTTCCTCGGCGGGCAGCACGTGGACCGCAGCCTCCTCGGCTGTGGCGGTGCCTCCCGAGACTCCCACGTCCACCGCGTCCAGCGATTCTGCGTTTCCAGGTGTCCGGTGCGTCGACAAACGCTTCCAGCCGGCCGGCGCTGGTTCCACGAGTCATCTCTGATGCGGCAAGTTGAGGTGCCGCCAACTCGGGCGGGTGTACGAGCCAGCCCCACGCGGAAGAGCCGGATACGCCCAGGCGTTGTACCGGCGGAGGTGGTCGGAAAGTTGCCTGAAACAGTCACATGCATTGAATGCGGCGACACGCTGCCCGAGGAACGAGCCGAGCTCGGCTACCGGTACTGCACCAAGAAGCCCTGCCAGGCGCTGCACCATCGCGGGGTGGCGATCACCGCGATCGGGGTGAACAAGAGCGCTGACCATTTCATCGTCGCCGACGCCGACGAGGTCAGGCGGCGTGGCGAAGCCGGCGAGTTCGGCAAGAAGGACACCACTCTGGGGTTGGACCACGGCCGGCGCGTCACGGCCCCCGGCGCCCCCGTGAAGCGTCCGGGCGAGGCGTGGGTCCCGGTACCGAGGCGGGCGCCGGTCCGGTGCCCGTGGAACCCCCAGCAGGAGAAGATCGTCAGGCTCTACCACGACATGGGGCTGAGCCCGCGGGAGATCGTCGCGCGGGCGCAGCAGAACACACCACTGCTGCGGATCACCGAGGGGCTCGTCATCAAGATCCTGTCGGCGCCTCCGCGGAGGTAGGTCCGGATTGACCGGTATGTGTCGCGCCTGTTCGAGCCCTTCGGAACCGACCCCTCGTGCACTTGTGCAAGCCGAGGGAGACTGGATGGCGATGCTAAGACGGCTCGGTCCCGTCCGAGGTGGGCGGGACCGGGGCTTGTCCGCCCGCGATGAGGGAGTAGGTCATGGTCGACGCCGGTAACGCCATCGCACGGACCCGCCAGCGGCTCGAGGAGGAGCTGGCACAGCTTCAGGCTCGCCGCGGTGCGCTTGCCGACGAGCTCGGCGGCCGGGATACCGTCGGGGACCGCGCCGATCACGCCGACCTGCTGGAGCAGGCCGACGACGTCGCGTGGCTGGACGACCGCATCGCGGAGATCACGGGCTTGCTCGCACGCGGTGGCGTACCCGAACCGGCGGCCGGCCGGCTGCCGCATGGCGCGGAGGTCACGCTCCGCTTCGATGACGGAGAAGTTTCGACGTTGCGGGTGGTGGCCATTCCGGAGGAGGCCACCGAAGACGACGACGCAGGTGCGGTGACCCTCGACAGCCCACTCGGCCGTGCCCTCGTGGGCACCAAGGTGGGTGACATCGTCCAGTACGGGACGCCGTCGGGGCAGGCGCTCGTCGAGGTCCTCGCGCTCCGGATGCCAGGAGAGTGATCCGCTAGCATCTGCGCGGGGCCGTTAGCTCAACTGGCAGAGCAAAGGACTTTTAATCCTTGGGTTCTGGGTTCGACCCCCAGGCGGCCCACAGTAGTAGCAAGTCCACTCGACGAGCAGACCAACCAGCGAGCTGCATGTGACCCCTTCGTCTCGGCCGACCGGGAGTGGCCGGTGGACCCGGTGGCCAAGCAGCGGCTACCGGACTCCCGGCTACCCGCCTCGTCCGCCGGCACGCTGGTGATCTCGGCGCGGCGTGACGACGTCCCCAGGTCGGTTCGGACCAGTCCGGACTGAGGCTGCGTTGGTCGCCTTCGCCGCCGAGCTCACGAGCCAACCGGAGCCGTCACCGACCAACCCGGACCGTGATCACGGTGCGGACATTACGGTCAAGGCAACCACGGTCAGAGCAGCCATGGCG
>JBOHGX010000469.1:0-2641 GCA_050700255.1 Pseudonocardiaceae bacterium | reverse complement strand
TATCAGGCCAGCCTTTACCACGCTGAGCCCGCTGAATGCGATGGGTGACAGATGAGCATGGTGATCGCCGTGGTGGTGACGCGGCACCGGCGGGATCTGATGGCCAAGTCGCTGGCGGTGCTGGCTGAGCAGACTCGCCCCCCCGACCACCTCGTGGTGGTCGACAACGGGCCGGACGATCCCGCCGAGGGGGTCGTCGAGGACTGCCCGATCCCGTCCACCTACCTGCCCTCGCTGCGCAACCTCGGGGGCGCCGGCGGGTTCGCACTGGGCATGCTGCACGCCCTGGCGTTGGGCGCGGAATGGGTGTGGCTGGCTGACGACGACGGGCGCCCCGCGGACGTCCGGGTGCTGCAAACCCTGCTCGAAGAAGCAAAGCGGCGGGACCTCGCGGTGATCTCCCCGGTAGTCGTCAACATCGACGACCCGGAACGGCTGGCGTTCCCGCTGCGCCGGGGCCTGACCTGGAAGCGGCAGCGAAGTGAGCTGGGAACCGACTTCCTGCCGGGTATCGCCAGCTTCTTCAACGGCGCGCTGTTCAGCGCCGACGCGCTGGACGTCGTCGGCGTTCCGGACTACCGGCTGTTCGTTCGGGGCGACGAGGTGGAGGTGCACCGCCGGGTGGTCCGCGCCGGACTGCGGTTCGGCACGACCTTGAAAGCCTCCTACGCCCATCCCGACGGCTCAGCGGAGTTCAAGCCGAT
Organism: Pseudonocardiaceae bacterium; assembly: GCA_050700255.1. Classification (GTDB taxonomy): domain Bacteria; phylum Actinomycetota; class Actinomycetes; order Mycobacteriales; family Pseudonocardiaceae. The sequence goes on along the minus strand of JBOHGX010000469.1, from coordinate 1,937 downwards.
GCTCCGCGGGCACTTCCACGCCCAAGACCCTGCCGACGAGATCAAGCGGTACTACACCTACCGCAATCGCGGCTACTTGCTGTCCCAGCCCGGGATGCGCCGGATCGGGATGCTCGAGGTGTTCCGGTTCGGGTTGTACTTCCTGGGCACCAAACGCGACCCGCGGGCCTTCCAGCAGTGGCTGCGGCTGCTCCGCCAGGGCCGCGCGGAGCGCTTCTATCGGTACTGACACCGGTACTGACACCGGGGCCCGGGATGGGGTGGCAAGCCACTGGTCCCGTTGGACTAGCCTCCTGCGGGTGCTGACCTCCGGGCACACCGATACCTCGCGCGGCCGGTCCGGCAGTAGCGATGACGACGCCACTGGTCACTCCCCCGGCCGTCACAGTCGCCACCGAGGAGGCGGCCGCCCCCGCCGTCGACGGCGCTTCGCCGCCGCGTTGTTTGGCCTGCTCGGCGTATTACTCGCGGTCGCAGTGCCACTATTGCCAGTAGTCCAGGACACCACGACGATCACCTGGCCGGGTCCGGGGCCGCTGGCTCCGGTCAATGCGCCGCTGGTCAACTTCCAACCGCAGAGCCTGACCGCCACGATTCCCTGCGCGGCAGCAACCTCGGCGGACGCCCGGTCGATACAGCCGGCGTCCCTGCTGGCTACCACCCCGCCCGGCTCAGCCGACGGTGCGGCCGTGGCAATGGTCCTGCAAGTGGCGGACGGAAAGCTGACCCTGATCAGTCGCGGCCAGGCGCTGGGCACCTTTTCCTTGGGCACGCTCCCGCTGGGCACCATCCCGGTGTCCCCGGAGAGGTGCATGATCACAATCTCCTCCGACGCCACCGGCACCACGGCTTCGGCCGGTCCGCACCAGTTCGTCACGGTCGACCAGGACGTCCGGCCGCAGGTGACCGGTATCTACTCGGTCCTCGACGACAAGCGCGACCCGGTCAAGGGGCTGGCGGTGCAGATCACCCCGGACACCCGCTTCCAGTCCACCCCGCATCCGATCAAGCTCGCCGCGATAGCGCTCGCTGTGGTAGCCGTGTTGATCAGCCTGATGCTGCTGCACCGGCTGGACGGGCGGATCGGCCGCCGAGCGCCCCGGCTGCTGCCGTCGGGCTGGTGGCGCCCTACCGGACGCGACGCCACGGTGCTCGCCGTGCTGGCGGTATGGGTCGTCATCGGTGGAATCACCTCCGACGACGGCTACATCCTCACGATGATCCGCACCAGCTCCGACATGGGGTACGTCGGCAACTACTACCGATGGTTCAACGTCCCCGAGGCGCCCTTCGGCTGGCCCTACGAGCTGTACGCGTTATGGGCGGAGATCAGCACGACCCCACCATGGCTGCGGCTGCCCTCCTTCGTCATGGGTGGAGTCTGCTGGATGCTGATCAGCCGGGAGGTGCTGCCGCGGCTGGGCCGGGAGGTCCGCCGCAGTGCCGCCGCCGGATGGGCCGCCGCCGCGGTGTTCCTGGCCTTCTGGCTGCCCTACAACAATGGGCTGCGGCTGGAGCCGGTGGTCGCGATCGGCTCGCTGCTCGCGCTGTGTGCGGTGGAGCGTGCGGTGGCCACCCGCCGGCTGTTGCCGCTGGCGCTAGGCCTGCTCGCCGCCGCCTTCACCGTCGCGGCAACGCCGACCGGATTCATCGCGGTCGCACCGTTCCTGGTGGCGGTGCGGCCGCTGGTGCGGTTGCTGCACCAGCACGCATCCGTCTCCGGCTGGCCCGCCGTGATCGGACCGATCTTCGGTGCCGGCCTGCTGGTCCTCGTGGTGATCTTTGCCGACCAGACACTGGCCGGCCTGCTGGAAGCCACCCGGATTCGCACCGCTATCGGACCCAGCCTGTCCTGGTTCCAGGAGGCCACCCGCTACCAGGAGCTGTTCAGCGACAAGGCCGACGGGGCGCTGGCCCGCCGCTTCCCGGTGCTACTG
>JBOHGX010000468.1:0-14241 GCA_050700255.1 Pseudonocardiaceae bacterium | reverse complement strand
GCTGGGCCTGCACAGCGTTGCCGCGCGGTTGGCGACTGCATCGGGTGCCCCGCTGCCCGAAGCCGCGGACGGCGCCGACGCGGAGCTGCGCCGCGACGGAGAGCTGTGGCGGGTCCGCCACCACGGCGACTCGGCTCACCTCCGTGATCTCAAAGGACTGACCGACCTCGCTGTGCTGCTAGCCCGTCCCGGTACGGATGTGCACGTGCTGGAACTGGCCGGTGCCGGCAACCACGACCGCGACGCCGGAACCCTGCTCGACGCCACTGCACGAACCGCCTACCGGCGTCGTCTCAGCGAGCTCGATGAGGACCTGGCCGACGCACGCACGGATCACGACCTCGGACGTGCGCAGCAGTTGGATGCGCAACGTGCCGCGCTGATCGCCGAGCTGGGCCGAGCCACCGGACTCGCCGGGCGTCCCCGAATGCTCGGAGCCAGCACCACCGAACGGGCCCGAAAGGCCGTCACCGCCCGCCTGCGGGAAGCGATCAATCGCATCGAAGCGGTGCTGCCCGAGCTCGGCGCGCACCTCAACCGATCGGTCCTCACCGGCACCACCTGCCGCTATGAGCCTGTCAAGCACCTGACCTGGAGGCTGTAGGGCCAGCAGGCCGCGGCGTCTGCGGCGACATCACCGTCATCGACGAACCCGGAGGACCAGGGACGCCGAGCCCAAACTTGAGTATTAGGGCTCAGAACCGGGCGACGTGCGCGTCAGCGCCGTACGAGCCAGGACCGTCTGGCCCAGCCGAGCCACGAGCTCGCCGCGGCTACGGACGCCTACCTTGGCGAACACCGACTTCAGGTGGTCCTGCACCGTGTGGGCGGAGATGAAGAGGCGGCCGGCGATGTCGGCGGTCGAATACCCGGCGATCACCTCACGGCAGATGTCGCGCTCACGAGACGTCAAACTGTACGCCACGAGCAGCAGGCCGATCAGCTGATCGCCGGTTGCCGGCTCGATCGCGACCGCGATCTGCTCGTCGTCCCCGCCGATCAGCGGGCTGGCCTGGAGGACGGCCCACCGGCCGCGTGCGTCGCGCAGCCGCGCCCGGAACCCACCTCTCGCGGTCGGTGAAGTCATGGCCTGCCCGGCACCATGCCCGCCGCGCCCCAGCATGCCCCGTCAGCCAGGAACAGGACGCGAAGTTCCCGGTCCAGCCCCAAGGGCCGCCACACGTTGTTGAGCCTGGCGCTTCGGTCCCGTGCGCGGTCCGGCAAATCGGACAGCTTGGCCACGGGTTGCTTGCGAAGAGCCAGTGTGGCAAACGTGTGTGGCTCATCAGCGGAGTATTCGGCTTCGGCCAGTCGTGGCTCATACTCCGGCGGTATCCGGGTTTCGCCGCTGACCATGGTGCTGATCACGAGCGTTTCCGGGTCGATGGCTGCCCAGCAGGTCAGGTCGGTGCTGACCTGGTCGCCGATCACGCGGATCGCCGCGGCGTGCAGCTCGCTGACGCCGAATCCCTCGGCTGCCAGCGCCGCAATCTCTCGGCGGGCGCGGTAAGCCCGGTCCTGCCACATAACCGAAGTATGTCGCCGTCACCGTCCGGCGAACATTCCCAGAATTCTGGGATCCACTCGACCAGGCGGGCAGCCTAGCGTCGATGCCGTGACGCACCTGGTTCAGCACACCGCCGCCGGCGAAGGCGCCGAGCTCACCGCCCCAGACGCGGTGCTCACCGTGAAGATCGACGCGGGACACACCGACGGTCACTACGAGCTTTTCGAGGTCGACGCGCCGCGGGGGCCGGCAACGCCGCTGCACCGGACCGGCTGGGGCAAAGCCTACTACGTACTCCACGGCCGCATGATCGTCCAGATCGAGGCCGAGGGATTCGACCTCGGGCCAGGGTCGTCGATCACCATCCCACCAGGGGCCCTGCACACCTTCACGGTGCTCAGCCCGACGGCGAAGTTCCTGGTGGTGAGCCTGACCGGTGCCATGGGCGCCTTCCACGCCGACCTCCACGCCACGGTGCCCCACGGCCGTCCCCTCGAGGAGGCTGGCCAGGAGATCCAGCAGGTCCTGGGCCGCCACGACGTGACCGTGGCCGGCTTCGAGGCATCTTCTTCGTCCCCACCGCCGACGTCCCGGCCGTCCGACTCTGGGCATTCGGCGTCGGCTTCTACAACCTGTTCCTCGGCTGCGGCGCGGTCGTCGGCGTGATCGCCTGGAGTGCCGGCGACGAAGCGGTCGGTCGGACGCTGGTCATCTACACATGCCTGTGCATGTTCCTGTCCGGCATCGTGCTTCTCATCGCCGACCGGCTGGCGTTGGGTCGCGCGCGGGGAAAGGGTCTCGGCGGGGCGCTGGCCGCAGGCGGGCCAGCCCTCGTCGCGCTCATCGCCGCGGTGCTGTGAACGGCTCTTCTGCGGTGTGCTTTCGGGCCGAGGTGGTGCCGGCTTCACATCGGTGGGATACGCACCGGGCCGACCGGTCGAGTTCGTGCTCGGTGTCGCCCTCGCGGAAGCGCAGATGGCCCTCGAGCATCCAGAATCGTCACCATGAATGGCGGCAGGCCGAACGTTCGAGACGCCTCGGAGCGTGACGCCGAGGCGTGCACGGTGATTTATGCCCCGTACGTCACCGACACCGCGATCACGTTCGAGAGCGACCCACCGCTGCCGGCGGAGATGGCCCGGCGCATCGCTACCGCCCTGCGCACGCATGCGTGGGTCGTGCTGGAGAACCAGGGCCGCGTCGTCGGCTACGCCTACGGCGGTCCGTTCAAGTCGCGTGCGGCGTATCGCTGGTCGTGCGAGGTCAGCGTCTACCTTGAGCGCGGCCGGCGGCGTACCGGCAGCGGCCGCGCACTCTACGAGGCGTTGTTCGCCCGCCTGGCCGAGCGCGGCTTCCGCACCGCAGTCGCGGGCATGACGCTGCCCAACGTCGCGAGCGTCGGCCTGCACCGCGCCATGGGGTTCGAGCCGGTCGGAATTTACCGGCGCATCGGCTGGAAGCACGACACATGGCACGACGTCGCCTGGGCCCAGCGGACGATCGCCACGGGCCAGGACCCGCCCGCCGAGCTCCGTTAGCCTGCTCGCGAATGCGGCGAACTACACCGGCGATATCACAGGCGCCGGCGTCGCCTCGCGGCGTGTTGACCTATCCGGCCGTCCCCAGTGCGCGGGCGTCGGCGGTGAAGTCGGTGTCAGGATGGGTTGGCGGGTGGGCCAGGTGCCAGCGCACCGAGTGGCTCACTGCTTCGGTCTGATCGCTGGGTTGCCAGCCCAGCACCCGGCGCGCCTTGTCACTGTCGGCCAGCAGGTCCTGGGGAATCCGGCCAGTCATGATCAGGTCCGGCGGGAGCACAGCAGCGGGAACGGTGACCAGTTCCGCGTCGTGGTCTGCCGCCGCGAGAATCTGGCCGACCCACTCGCGCATCGTCGGGGTGGCGGATTCGCCGACATTGAACACCTCCCCGGTCGCCTCCGGCGTGTCCAGGGCGGCCAGCACCGCCCGGGCGACATCGCCGACGTAGATCCGGGTCCAGCGCCAGGTGCCCTCGCCGAGGGGGATGCGTCGCCGGCCGGCGCGTACTCGCCGCAGGATGAACTCCTCACGCTGCTGCACATCGCCTTGGCCATAGACCATTCCCAGCCGCAGCACGATGGCTCCCGCGCGCAGGTACAGCGGCTCGACGTCGAGCTTGTCGTAGTAGTCCATGTCGAGGTCATAGCCCTCCAGGCGGGGATCGGTGCCGCGGTGCGGATACCGACCCTCGCGCAGCGGGGAATCCTCATCCAGCGGCACCGGGATGCCGGCCTGGCCGGACAGCGCCAGCTCATAGGCGCGGTACACATCCATGCTGGACAGCACCACCAGGGGCACCTCGGGAAGGTGCGGGAGCACGGTGTCGGCATCGGTCCGGGTCATCGCCAGGGTGTCCACGACCGCGTCCGGCCCGAATGCCCGGATCTGATCGGCGACGAGGCCGAGCTGTCTGCGGTCGATGTGCAGATGCCGGCATGGCACCCAGTCCTGCGGCTCGGCCGCGCCGCGGTGTATGACGAGCACCTCGTCACCGCGGCGCACCAGCGCCTCAGTGATCCGCCGACCGATGAACCGGGTGCCGCCGATGATGACAACGCGCACGTTCACATCATCACGCCGCAAGACCGACCGCGGCGTCGCGCAGCCTCAACGTGTGCCGAGGCCGGTGCGGCAGCAGACTGTGTGCGGGAGGTGAACAGCGATGGCAAGCCGCAGCGTGGACGACGTGGCAGCGGAGCTCTACGCAGTCGAGCCGCCAGCCTTCGTGGCGGCGCGCAGCGAAGCGGTCCGGGAGGCCCGGGAGGCGGGGGACCCGGAGCTGGCGGCCGCGATCGGAAAGTTGCGGCGGCCAGTGCTGGCGGCCTGGGCGGTGAACCTGCTCGCGCGTGACGACGCCGCTGGGCTGGGGCAGCTACTGGCGCTGGACGGAGAGCTGCGCGAGGCACACCAGCAGATGCGGGGCGAGGCATTGCAGCGGTTGAGCCGGCAGCGGCACGACATGCTGGCCGCGCTGGCTGGGCGGACCCGCCAGCTGGCCGCGGACGCGGGCCACCCGCTTGGGGCCGAGGCTGCCCAGCAGGTAGTGCAGACTCTCGGTGCCGCGCTGGCCGATCCTGACGCAGGGCGCGAGGTGCAGCGAGGGTGGCTCGTCACGCCGCTGAGCTACACAGGATTCGGCCCCCTTTCGGCGGAGATGCCGGTTAGGGCGCAGCCCTCCCGCCCCGCCCACCGGGAGGCGCCGCCCGAGGACGAGCTGGAGCAGCACCGCCGCGCGCGGGAGCGACTGGAACATGAGCTGGCTGGCGTTCGCCGCGAAATGGCCACGCTGGCGCGCGACGCCCAGCGCGCCGTGGAGGCCCTTGCGCGGGCGGACGATGCAGTGTCCGACGCGCAGCGGCAGCTAGCCGAGGCCACCCAGCGGCGGGACTCGGTAGCGCAGCGCGCCCAGGCGGCCGATCGTGCGCGCCGGGACGCCGAGCGTCGGGTGCAGCGTCTCACCGCACAGCTCGACGAGCTCGAATAAGGTCGCATGGCCACCAGACAGGGACAAGGAAAGACCCTCACTACTCCATGGTGAGAACAACGGCTGCGTCGGGCTCGCTGACGCGGAAGCTGAAGCTCTCCTCCAAGTAGAGTGTCACGACCTCGGCGTCGTGCCGGGAATAGCCGATCGAGAGATCCTGACCCACGTCGAGGGCGAAGTCGCCGCCTCGCTTGCTCACCACCAGGGCACCGTCGAGCCCGAGCGTCCACACCACGTCTCCGCCGAGGATGCGGCTCAGGTGCTGCTGCAAGGGGTAGCCCCCGTGCTCGGTCGTCTCCACGACCCGGGTGTAGCCGTCCGGGTTGATGGCCAGGGCATATGGGCCCTCAATGCCTGCCTGACGAAGCAGATCAGTGGCCTGCGCGACCGTGTGCGGGTAGGTCTCGACGTCTTTGCCTAGCGACAGCGGAGGATGACCGCTGGCTTCGACGATGCCGGTGATCCCCGCTTCGGGCCAGCCGTGGAAAACGGCGCGGTTCTCGATCAAGGCGGCGTCGTAGGTGGCGCGGTCGAGATCGGCGAAGTCCACATCGGTAGCGCCGCGTTCGGTGTCCTGCAGCTCCGAGCAGTCCACGGTGAAGCTCACCCGGAACTCGCTCAGCGCCAGCACCCGCCGTCGGCGGGCCACAACCGTCTCGGACTTCGTCCCCGGCGGGGCAGTATCCACCGGCTCGGTCCGCCCCAAGTTGGTCGCTGAATGTACCCATCCATGCGGCCCGGACCAGTCGACCAGCCGGCGCGCGGCCAACCTCGGTGTCAGGCGTGTCTTGGCTTCGTCATCGATCTGATCCCAGCCGGTGGCTGGAATCGGCGCGTACTCCCGTAGTAGGTGGTCCGTCATCGTCAGCGTCCTTTCAAACTACCGATACCCAATGAACCGCTCCCACTGCCGGGCGAGATCTCTGCCTGTACCGCGCTGACGTATCCCTGCGGGTCCTTGTCCGTGGTATCCAGGTCCCGGGAATCGGCGTGCTCGGCCTTGAACTTCAGGAACTGATGGCCCAGCTCCTCGCGAACACTGAGGGGGGCATTCCGCCGGAAATCGGCGAGGGCTTCGTCCTCCTCCTCGGCCATGTGATCGCTGTTGGCCATCCGGGCCTTCCGGACGCCGTCCCACCACTGTGGACTACCGATGGGGTGCCGGGAGGCCTCATGCACGCCATCACGGATGTCATTGTGGTCGCCGATCGCATCGAGGGTTTCATCCTCGGCCTCGTCACCACGGCGCAGCAGCTGCGGGTAGAAGACGGTTTCCTCGGCCACTGCATGCACATCGAGCAGTGCGGCAAGGTGTTCCCAGATCGCCCGTAACTGCTCGGGCCCTTGGGCATCGTCCAGTGCGGCGAACTCGCGCCGAAAAGTGTCGTGATCGTCCAGGATCAGCTGCGTGATGTCAGCCATTGCACAGCGCTCCATTGTTTGGGCTCCTTGTTGTGGGCTCCTGTCTTGCGGGTACGCCTCAGCCGAGCGCTTCGATCAGTTCCTGGCACGCCTGCTCGCAACGGCGGCACGCTTCCGCGCAGACCCGGCAGTGCTCATGCTGGGAGGCGTGGCTTTCGCACTCGTCGCCGCAAGAGCGACAGACGACGATGCAGGCCTGCAAGACGGTACGGGTCACATTGGCGTCATAGCCGGTGTGCCGCGACAGCATGCGCGCCGTGGCGTTGCACATGTCAGCGCAGTCTTCGTTTGAGCGGATGCACCTACGCAACATCGGTAGCTGGCCGTCAGACTCGGACAAGCAGGCGTCAGCGCACGCGGTGCACGCCTGCGCGCAGGACACACATTCTTCTATGCGGCGGATGAGAGCGTCGCGGTCCACCCCGCCCAGATCTGCTGGGTAACTACGGATCATCTCAGCCGCAGCAGTCATTCTTTACCTCCTGGGTCTCGACCTTCTCGATTACCCGCCATGGCGCACGCCACACCTAATTCGAACTTCGAGTTCGCTCATCGCTCCCTGGGCGTCACCTCTTCGTCGACCGACTCGTCAAGCTCCTCCAGCGGAGTGGCGGCCACCGGACGATCTGGCACCGGCGTAGTGCTGACATCTGGACGCTCCTCTTCCAGCCGCTCGGTCAGCGGCCGGTCGGTGGCCTGCTCGGTCGCCGTGGTCCCGTACCGATTGGACGCCGACCAGTCCTCGGCAGGATCCATCCCGCCTTCCAACGGGTCGACGCCCATGTCGTCTTCAGCGAGCGTCTCACTCTGGGTGAGGACATCCTCGCGCAATGCCTCCACCAGGTCTGTGTCCGCGCCGTTGTCCTCCGCATGTTGGGCCAGCTGGTCAAGCGACCCCGGATAGTCGAACCCCTTGAGTGACTTCTGTACCTCTGTGACTTGAGATCCCATGGCCCAGACTGCCCACTTCGCTGCGTCACTACACATGCGGTCGTTCGGTGCCGCAAGCGACGGGATAGCTTCCTTCGATTGCGGGTACCCGGTGTGGATCTGCCGCAACGTTTGAGATGACGAGGAGGAGCACGTGCTACCGGAGATCCCCCGTGACGTGGCCCTCCATCCTGGACCGGTGGCCTCGGTTTATCTGGAGGTGAGCCGGGACCGTGACGGGGCACCGCACGCCGGTGGGCAGCCGGACCTCACCGACGACATCGGCGCGCTGCTCCGGTTCACCAACACTCAATGAGAGGACTATTCGATGCAACGAGGTAGTGACAAGAACAGCGCCCGGAAGGACGACGCACTCGCTCGCGATGTGCAGGGCATGCTCCGCGGCACCGGTCCCACCCACGCCCAGGAATGGAAGGACCCTGAACCGCCCGCCGACGACGACCCTGTGCTGAACACGCGCGGCCGCGTCGAAGACCGCGGCGACACCGGCCGGCCGGCATAACCGCCGAAGGTCGGGCCGGGAGCTGGTCCTCACGGCACCCAGCAGGTACCTACGGGATCCGCTGTCGAGCGCGAAGAGGCCTGGCGGGCTGTGGCGGAGTGGAGTTCCTGAGCGGCCTCGCGTGCGCGGCGTTCCTGGCGGGCGAGGACGACAGCGGCGGGGATCGCGGCCAGCGTGAGCCACAAGAGTTGGGCGTTGAGGATGACAGCCAGCACCGCCCCGCCGATGGAGCCGCCGACCCGCTGCATCACGTTCGACCCGCTCGTCGCGCGCGGCACTGTCTCGGGGCGCATCGCGGCGTAGGCCGCCGCCATCACCGGCATCATGCTCGCGCCCAGCCCGAACCCGCGGACGGCCAGCGCGGCCAGCAGCAGCGGGTACGGCGTGTCGGCACCGACTTGGGTCAGTACTGCGGTGCCCAGGGCGAGTAGGCCATGACTTCGGCGACAGTGGTAGCCATCGATAGCCTCCTCGATTCTTGTCAGTGCATGTCAAGGTCGGCTACCCGAGGTGGCTGAGCCCGAAACGCGGTTGCCAGCGGCCGGATCCGGGTAGGTAGTTGTCATGAAGCGGATCGCGGCGTTAGGCACAGAGCGAGCGCGCAATGAGCTTACACGGAGGGAGGGTCACGTCGTGGCCGCCGACCATCCTGTTCCGCCCGACCCCGATCCGCTACCTGTTCCCCCACCAGGCCCTGGCCCGGTTCCGTCGCCGCCCGGGCCGGAGCCGACGCCGCCCGGCCCGCCGGCTCCGCCTGGACCGACACCTCCCGGCCCAGTGCCGACCCCGCCTGGCCCCGTGCCGGCTCCACCCACTCTGTGACCGTCCCACTCTGTGATGGGCACAGTGGCACCCAACGAATCCGCCCACCGGCGGTGCCGGCCCGTGGGGGTGCCGGCACCGCCGGCTTCTTGGTGATGCAGACGTCACCGTGGCCGTGGACCGGCGCTTCGCCTTCCTTCGTCGATCACGGGCACACCCGACGCAGCCTCTAACTAACATCCTCAGCACGATCGCCTCCGCGATGGTGACGTTGGCCACGCTCGTCCTGACCGTGACGACGGTGGCCGTGCAGCTCGCGATGGGCCAGTTCTCGCCCCGCATCGTGCGGGCATTGCTGCACGACCGCGCTAGTCAACTCGCCTACGGCCTGTTCGCGTCGACCTTCACCTTTGCGATCCTGGCGCTGCGCGAGGTGGGTGCGGTGGGCGGCGGCACCCGTGCCTGGCCTGACCGTCCTCGTGGCCTACCTGCTGATGCTGGCCAGCATCGCTGCGCTGTTCCTGTACATCAATCACGCCAACTCGCTGCGTGCTGCCGGGCTGATCGACCTCGTCGGGGATAACCTGCACGAGCAGTTGGACCGGCGCTACCCCCGCCGATGCACCCCGCGTGACATGGTGCTCGCTCCGGAGCCTGGCATCGTGACCGACCTCGACCATCCCGGTCTGGTCGCGGCGGCCCGTGACGCTGACTGCATGCTGGAGATGGTCCCGATGATGGGCGACTTCGTGCCCGCCGGCGCACCGCTGTTCCGGGTGCACGGGGACCCTGGCCGGCTCGTCCACGAGCGCGTCGCCGGACTCGTCATCCTCGCAGCCGAGCGCACCCATGGCGACGACCCGGCCTACGGCTTCCGCAAGCTCGTCGACATCGCCGAACGCGGACTTGCTCAACCCTTTACTGACCCGACCACCGCAGTCATGGTGATCGACCGCCTGCATGACTGCCTGCGGCAACTCGCCACCCGCACCTTCCCATCCGGCCGGCACCACGATGCCGACGGCGATGTGCGGCTTATCGAACGCACCGTGAGCTGGGAGGGCTACGTCCGGCTGGCGTTCGACGAACTCCGCCTCGCGGGGACTGCCTCGCCCCACGCGGTTCGTCGGATGCGGGCTGCACTGGAGCCGGGTGTGGAGGTCGACTGGGACGCCGAGATCTCCGGCGAGCGAATCGATGAACTCATCGCCTGGCGGTCGGTCAGCGGCGCGACGGTGAAGAACTCCGGGGAAGTCGAGTTCCGGCTGGCGCCGGGAGGGCGGGGGACCGAGGTCCGCGTCCGGCTGACTTATGACCCGCCTGCGGGCAAGCTCGGCGCTGCGGTGGCCAAGCTGCTCGGGGAGGCGCCCGACCAGCAGGTGCGCGACGACCTGCGCCGGTTCAAACAAATGCTGGAGACCGGGGAAGTGGTGCGCTCCGAGGGAAGCCCGGAGGGCACGAAGGCCCGCCGGCTGATCACCCAGCGTCCAGCCCAGCCGGTCACCTCCTGACCCGACGATCGGCGCTGATGAGAGCCACTACCTGGCTAGGCAAGACCCACGTCGAGGTCCAGGAAGTCCGTCCCGGCCCAGCAGCTGTCGCCGCCCGGTCGCCAAGGGGATTCCTCCGGGCAGACCAGCCCGGAGGAGCTCCTCGCCGGCGCGCACAGCGCCCGCCTGGCGATGGCCGTCAGCGGCACGCTCACGGGAGCGCGTCATCCTCCCGAGCATGTGCGGGTCGACGCGGCCTGCGAGGTCGACGAGGCGGACGGCGTTGATCATCGGGTCATCCGGATGTCGCTGACCGTGTCGGCCATGGTGTCGAGCATCGACATCGACGAGTTCAACCGTGTCGTCGACACCGCCGCGTTGCCCTGCCCCAGCTCCCGGGCGCTGCAGCGCAATGTCGAGATAGACATCGACCCACGGCTGGAGTGACCGGTAGCGGATCGGCAGTGCGCCTGCCATAACCACCTCATGAGTTGCAGGCGTTTGGGAAGTCGACAATCCGGGCACCCAGTGCTCCGCGGGGGGCTGCAGTAGGAATGCCACTCACGCCCCGCATCAGCACCCCGGAGGTGGCTGTGACCGACGAGGGCGAGCTGATCGCGGGACGCTACCGCCTGATCTCGCGCCTGGGCAGTGGGGCGATGGGTGTGGTGTGGCAGGCGCAGGACGAGCGCCTACACCGCACCGTTGCGATCAAGCAGCTGTTACTGCCGTCGGGGATGGGCCACCTCGAGGCGGACGAGGCCAACCGCCGGGCGCTGCGGGAGGGACGGATCACCGCCCGGTTGCACCACCCGCACGCGATCGCGGTCTATGACGTGGCGGAGCACGAGGGTCAACCATACCTGATCATGGAGTACATGCCGTCCAGCAGCCTGGCGACGGTGCTGTCCAGACAGGGTGTGTTGCTGCCCGACAAAGTCGCCAGGATCGGCAGCCAGATCGCCTCCGCGCTGGCCGCTGCGCACGCGGCGGGCATCGTGCACCGAGACATCAAGCCGGGCAACGTGCTCCTCGCCGACGACGGCACGGTCAAGATCACTGACTTCGGTATCTCCCACGCCGTTGGTGACGTCACTGTGACTGCGACCGGAATCCTGGCCGGGACACCGGCCTACCTGGCGCCGGAAGTGGCCCAGGGCGGCAGTGCCGACTTCCCGTCGGACGTGTTCTCCTTGGGTTCCACGCTCTACACCGCGCTGGAGGGTACGCCGCCGTTCGGGCTCGACAACAACGCTATTGCCCTGCTGCACCGCGTGGCTTTGGGCGAGATCATCCCGCCCAGTCAGTCGGATCCGCTCACCCCTCTGCTGTTGCGCCTGCTGCATCGCAACCCCGAACAACGCCCCACCATGCAACAGGCGGCCGATTCGCTCGCCACGCTCGCGGCCGGCCTGGCGATGCCCCAAGGCAGCCCGCCTGCCACCACACTGGTGCTATCCCGCGACGACCCAACGGTCCCGAAGACGCAGCAGGCCTTTCCCCGGTCGGCACGACCGGCCCCGGCGGCGCCTTTCAAGACGGCGGACGCCGCAGCCGGCCAGCCACCGACTGGGGACGATCGCGACGGATCGCCAGGGCGCCGCAGACTCCTGGCCGGCGTCTTAGCGGTCGCGGTGCTTGCTGGCGGTGTCCTGGTCACGGCGCTCATCAGCGATAGCGACGGCACCGGCGGTAACGCCGCCCGGCCCCCAAGCACCTCCGACGATCCTGCGCAAAGCCTCCAACCCCTTCTAACCCCGTCAGCACCGAGCAGCGCAACGCAAGGCCTCCAAACCCAGCCAACTCAGCCAGGTCCGACTAGCACCACGCAGGCAGCCATCCCGACTGGCCCGGCCGCCCCGGGCGGCTCACAGAGCACACCTGAGCAGCTGCAGGCGATCACCGACTATTACGAGCTAATGCCTGACAACCTGCCGGCAGCGTGGGAACGGCTCACCGCTGACTATCAGCAGAATCATGCCGGGGGCTTCGCCGGGTATCAGGACTTCTGGAACCTCGTGCAACGGGTCACGGTCTCCGACGTCTCTGCGCAGCAGCGCGACGCCGTGGACGCGACAGTGGAGTACGTCTTCAAAGACGGCCGGGTCATCGAGGAGCAGACCAGTTACGGACTGCTCGCCGAGGACGGTGTGTGGAAAATTGACAGCTCCACGGTCCGCAGTAGCCAGGCTAAGCAGGTCAGCTGACAACGCTGGCCAGGCCCGAATGTCCCTCCCGCACCGATGAGCCGCTCGACATCGCGGAGGTGGCCGGTGCCCTCGTTGGGTACTACGCTGCTATTCACCTCCTGCTGTCCCCATCCGAGTGCAAGGGTTGGGACATTCTTGATCGGAAGCGAAGGGAGCAGCGAACACAATGACTTCAGCGGACAAGATCACGGGCATGGTGGATCACGCCATCGAGAAGGCTGAGCCGCTCGTGGACAAGGTCTTTGACAAGACTGACTCCCTTGCCGAGGAAGCCAACGACACAGCTGAGTCGGTCGTCGCGAAGGTAAAGGAGAAGGCTGAGCCGCTCGCCGAGAAGCTCAAGGACAGCTCCGGCAAGGACAGCACCTCGTGAGCTGATCCCGGCCCACTGCTTACAGCAGCGTCATAGCTGCGGGGCAGAACTCGCGTGCTGGACTCGCGGTCGAGCACGTCGTAGGTAGGTGCTGGGAGCACAACCATCGGCATCGACTTCGCCGCCCACCTACTTGCGCACCGTCTCCACTGTGCCGACTCCAAGCCTGCCGCCGCCGACGCATCTCGCCCTGTCCAGGTTGTGACGCTGTCGCGACTAGGCGACCAGCCGCACCGCCCGTTACCGCAATCCCGGCGGGTATACCCTGGGCCGTCCCTCCATGGCCCCATCCTTCCAAGGGCTGGAGTTTCTGGCTACGTAACAGCGTCTTACCTGTAATGAAAAAAGGGGTGAACGTGATAAGCGGAATGTGAAGACACCAGCATGGGTTGCCGTTGCCGCGCTGGTTGTCGTGGCTGGATGCGCGTCGGGGGAGTTGACCGGGACCTCTGAGACGCCGAGTGCGCCACCGGTACCGAGCGAGACAGCATCATCCGCGTATACGACACCACCACCACCGGTGGTGCAGGCAGAACCGGCATCCGAGTGCGATTCGAATTACTCGGGCGCCTGTGTCCCGATCGCCAGTGACGTCGACTGCGCAGGCGGCAGTGGCAATGGGCCGGCATACGTGCAGGGCCCTGTGTACGTCGTGGACGAGGACATTTGTCGGCAGCCGATTGAGGCCCAGCCGTTTCAGGATGCTGCTGATCCAGGTACATGGCGATCTTCGTGGGGCCGAAGTGGTAGTTCCGCCTCAGATGTATGATCTTCTCGACGGCCTCGGCGTTGCGTGGCGTGCGGACAGGTCTTGGGCCGCCCCGAGCGATCCCGCAGGCCTTCGGGGCCCTCGGCGCGGTCAACCACCCTCCGTCAGTTCCAGAGATCAGCCCGAGCAAGCTGTTCACGAATGGAGTGCCGCGTCTGAGTCCGCTGGCCAGATCGTCACCATCAAAGTCGAGGAAACCACCCTGCGCGTCCACGACCAGCGCGACCACTGATCGAAACCGTTCCCCGCGCCAGCCGCAAAGAGGTCGCCCGACCAAGGCCTACGGTCACACCACCAACCACAAACCAGCTAGGCACTGTCAACCAACAACTAAACACAATCCGTTACGCTGACCTGTACTGGCACCTATCCATACATCCGATAGGGTGGTCGAACGCCGCTGACGTATGTCAGAGACTATTTTGGGTGCGTCCGATCACCAGGGACACGCGTACAGGCGGTCCTTGATCATAGGGAGGAAATCATGAGCAGTTTTGAAAAGGCCAAGGACAAGGCCGAGCAGCTTATCGGTAAGGCGGAAAAGAAGGTCGGTGAGATGTTGGGTCACGAGGACCTTGAGAACGCCGGGGAGCGTGATCAATTGGCCGGTGAGGTCGAGGAAGCCGGCCACGATCTACGCGATGACAGCGCGACCGGTGCTGCTGATGATGCCGGTGCAGTTCACGATGCCGGTGCTGCTGATGATGCCGGTGCAGTTCACGATGCCGGTGCTGC
>JBOHGX010000467.1:0-18839 GCA_050700255.1 Pseudonocardiaceae bacterium | reverse complement strand
GATCCGGCGATCATCGGACCCACGTTCGCGGTGGCGGTCGGTCAGGCAACGACGATGCCACCGGCGCGGCACTCCACTCGGTTGAGAGCGGGATGGGTCCAGGCTGTGGAGTTGTGGAAAAAGATTGTGGATGTGGCCGGTGATCCTTCGACATCGCGGTCGGGGGCACGGACGTTCGCCGGATCACCGGCCACTTGGCGGCTGCTCAAGCCCTCGTGGGTGGGGGGAGGCCCACAAAAGCGACGAAACCGCCAGCTCTATGGAGTTGATCTAATACTATGGAGTTGATCTAATAGGAGTTGAACGGCATTGACTCCGCTACCCGACTCCCGCGGGAACGGGAGAAGCCGTTTGCCAGGTGTTCGGCACGGCTTCGGCCGAAACGAGGTGCTCATGGGCGGCCCGCCACACCTTGCACGGCAACGCTCGGGGGCGCCAGCGGCTTGAGCACTGTGGACAGCGACCCCGAGAATCCGGCGCATGGGTGGCGAGCAGGGCCCGCCAGCCGTAAGTCAAACGCGGCAGCTCGCTGCGTGCGACCGACAGCAGTGAACCGTTATCGGCGCTGCGCGCCAGCTCGTCCAGCATGTCGAGCCGGTCCCACACCGCCTGCCGGAGGATCTGACCAAGAACCCGGTCCACCTCGCCACCTTCCCTCGCCGCGCGTCGAGAATTTCCGCCACACCGGGCGGGTTCCCACAAAGTCACAGATACATAGTCGGGGTACTAAACCCGTTATGACCCTGTGCTGCGCCGATCGGGCGTGCTATGACGATGAGCGGCACAAACTGATCGGTAGCGCCGATCAGCTTTGCCGAAGTGCACTTCACCAGCGCTACGGGTATGCCTAGGCTGCATGCGTCGCCCGTCGGACGGCTTATTAGGGGGCGAGATGAACGTGACCGGCTCGCAGGACCACCCGCTGTCTCCCGAGGTCTGGGAGGAAGCAGAGATGAAGCGGGTGCTGGTGGATCGCGACGTCAGCTCCGTATACCGGTTGCTCCGACGGGTAGGTATTTCGCAACGGCAAATCGCTGCCTTGACCGGGCAGTCCCAGTCCGAGGTCTCGGAGATCCTCAAGGGCCGCCAGGTCATGGCATACGACGTGCTTGCGCGAATTTCTGACGGTCTAGGTATCCCACGCGGATACATGGGCCTCGCCTACGACGACGCAACTGCGACCAACCTGGTCGCACCACACGACAACGCGCTGGTTGAGGAGGATGAGTCGGTGAAGCGCCGGAAGCTCCTGGCGCATGGAGCTGCCGTGATGTTCGGCACCGCCGTGCTGGGGGCCGATAGTGGGAAGTGGCTGCCCAGCCCTTCCCAGACGCCGGCACCCAGCAACATCGGGATGACCGATGTCAAACAAGTTGAGGCAGCTACCAGGGCCATGCGCGCCCTGGACTACCAGTTCGGTGGCGGCGCGTGCCGTGACGCGGTCGTCGCCCAGCTGTCCTGGGCACAACGCCTGCTGTCCGCCTCGGGCAGGGAGATGGTTCGCACCCGGCTGTACCGGGCGCTGGGCGATCTGCAGAACCTGGCCGGATGGACCACCTTCGACGTGGGGTTGCTGGACTCTTCGCGCAGCCATTTCGCCACTGCGCTGGAATTCGCCAAGCAGTCGGGCGACTCCGGGCTGATGTCCAACATCATGTATCGGATCGGCCGGGTGTACTTGCACCACGACGCGCCAAATGACGCCCTCAAGTGGTTCCAGCTGGGCCAGATCGCCGCGCAGGACTCCGGATCGGAGCTGGCTGTCGCGGTGCTGTGCGGCAACGAGGCTTGGGCCTACGCGATGATGGGCGACGACGTGCAGGCCAGAAAGCTGCTGGGCCGATCTCGCGACGAGCTGGCCAGGGCCGATCTGTCCGACGTGCCCGACTGGGCCCGCTTCTACAACGAGACCGACATGAACGCGATGATCGGAACGGTGCACACCGTGCTGTCGGCCATCGACGTCAAGCACGCGGCCATCGCCATCCCCGCGCTCAACCAATCCCTTGCCCAATACGACGAGTCGATGGCTCGTAGCCGGACCTTCATGCTCACCGCACTGGCCACCAACCACCTGCGCCAGGGCGACGTCGACCACGGTGTCCGGGTCGGTCGGGATGCCCTGACCCTGGCCACCGGGCTGAAGTCCAGGCGCGTGTCTGACCGGCTGAAACCGTTGGAGATCGAGGCGGGGCGACGGTCCAGCAACTCCGATTCCCGTCAACTCTCTGCGCTGATCCGGCAATACCGCGCTGTATGAGGCAAGCTGTCGTGACGGCGCTGTCGACCCTTCCACGTGATCAAAGACTCGCCAGCGGGCTGCTGGCGATATGCGCCGAACTCGGGCTGGATCCCACCGGGGCGCGGCTGCTGCGCAACGTCAACAACGCGGTCTTCCGGCTGTCCCGGGATCCTGTGGTGGTCCGGTTGGTCACCCTGCCCTCCTACATTCCACGCGCCAGGCTGGCGGTTGCCGCTGCGACGGTATTCGCCGAGCACGACGTGCCGGCGATTCGATTGCTGGCCGGTATCCCGCAGCCGGTGTCGGCCGGCGAGCACATCGCCACCGTGTGGCAGGAGGTGCCATCGGTTGGCCCCGTGCCGGGCGGTGCGAACCTGGCCGGCTTGCTGCGAGCCGTACATGCGGTACCGACGCCGTGCCGAGCGTTGCCGAACTGGGATCCGCTCACTGATTTCGACAATCGGATGCGGCACACCACCACGATGACCGATGCCGACCGCGACTTCCTCCTGCACCGCAGTGCCGAACTGGCCACCGCCGTCACGGAGCTGGATTTCGCGCTGCCGACGGCCGTACTGCACGGCGATGCCCATCTGGGCAACGTCATCGCCGGGCCGGCCGGTCCGGTGCTGTGCGATTTCGATTCGTGCGCTATCGGGCCGCCAGAGTGGGATCTGACCCCGGTCGCAGTAGCCAACGTCCGGTTCGGCAGGCCCCCTGCCCACCAGCGTGACTTCATCGATGCCTACGGGTTCGACGTCCGGAACTGGGAAGGCTTCGAGGTGCTGCACGGTATCCGCGACCTCAAGTTGATCGCCGGGGTATTCCCGCGGGCCGGTTCCCCGCCGGCCGTGCAGGCGGAGTTCGACCGCCGGATGGCCACCCTGCGGGCTGGGCGGCTGTCCGAACGCTGGCGGACCGTCCGGTGCTGAGCCGTTTCAACTACTGCGCCGTTTCAACTACTGCGCCGTTTCAACTACTGAGCCGCTTCGACTACTGAGCCGTGCACGTGCAACTGGGGGATGCGTCGAGCCACCCGGACGTCTACTGTCGAACCGGTGTCCTTGGCTCCCTTCTCGCGGGCGGGAGTGCTGGTCCCGCCTCGGACTGAGAGCGGCGATGCAGTGGGCGGGGGCACCACGACAGTCACCATCTCGCATGCCCGGACGCTACGTGCGCTTCCACTGGACCTACTGCGCACCTCAACCCTGGCCGACCAGCAGCCGGTTCGGCTGGACGACAGGGGACTCCACGCGCTGCTGGCTACTCTCCAGGCCAACTCGGAGGCTGCCTCGGCCCGGCTCGCCGACAATGCCGTGGCGTATCTGGCCACTGCGCGGGGTGGCTGGTCACCACATCACCCGCCGGATGTGGTGGCAGCGCTACACCGGATCCTGACTCGGTCGCGGTTTCTCAAGGGTTCACGGTCCTGCTTTCCACTCGATACCGCGATAGCACAGATCGCGCCATTGGTCGAAGCCCGGCAGCCGGTCACGATTGTGACCAGCGGTTTTCCCTTCAAGCAGCACGACAATGGGCTCAAGGCGGCTGGACCTTGGCCGGACCTGGCCGAGCTTGGTGCACTGCTGCGACTCAAGGAACTGCACCGGGCCTTCACGGCGCTGTACCCGCCTGGCCTGCGCGTGCTGGTGCTCAATGACGGTGGCTACTCACGACCGCGCGGATCAGCAGAGATCCGGCGCTACCGGCACCAGCTACGGCGCTACGCGGAGCTGATCGGGCTCGGCAACTCGGTGCGCTTCCACGACCAGTCGTGCTTCGTCGCCGGCCTGCTCGGCCAGCGGAGGTGGAACAAACGCGAGCAGTACCGTCGCACGTTTCGCGAGTTGATCTCGCTGCTGGCCGCCAGTCCTCGCTCTCTGGACAGCGCCGGCCGGGCCGATCGGCGGCTGGCCGAAGCGCTGCCTGCCACGTTGCTGGCCGGTGTGCCGTCCTTTCGGGACATTCTGTCCTCGCTGGTGTACTCGGTGCCGGTGCCGGCTCCAGCTGGGGCTGACCCACGGCAATGGGCCTGTGAGGTGCTGGCCTGGCCGGACGGGTACGCCGAGCCGGACCTGTCGCCGGATCTGGCCTCAGCCCGGCGGGAGGTCGTTGCGTCGGCGTGGCAGAACTCCGTGGATTACCTCGCTGCTTCCCTCGCTGACGCCGCCGCCGGGGTCACCAGGCACTACCCGCCACACATCCGGCTGGCCACGGTGGCCTCCCGACCAGGCTGCAGTGGTTTCTCCTACCTCGGTGGCTCAACGCTGTTGCCATGGCACGGCACCGGATGCCTCGACGGCCGGAGCCTGCTGGTCGC
Organism: Pseudonocardiaceae bacterium; assembly: GCA_050700255.1. GTDB lineage: Bacteria > Actinomycetota > Actinomycetes > Mycobacteriales > Pseudonocardiaceae. The sequence goes on along the minus strand of JBOHGX010000467.1, from coordinate 14,277 downwards.
CGAGTTCCTGGTGAGTCTGGACCATCGCGGCTTCTGCCCCGTCTATTCCGACCTCATCGGCGACGAACAGCCGCTGCTGATGGTGCCCTGTACCCGGATCGTGCACTCCCAGGGCCGCCGGCGGGTGGACCCCGCCCTGCTGGCGACCGCCCGGCTGCGCCATCGATGATTCCGCTCGACGGGCTAACGCCGGGCGCCGGTCAGACGATGGTCATCACGACCGGACTAATCAGGGCGGTGCGTCGTGGCAAGACAGTCCAGCGGGATCCCCGGGCAGCAGGCCGAGCCGCTGCGCGCCCGGAACCGCTTCAGGTGGCTGCGCCGCGGCCGCTCAGCACGGCTCGAAGCCGATTTCTTGGACCGCCTGGTCGACGCGGAGCTGGAGTTCCTGCGCCAGCTACCGGCGCCGCTGCGGGATGGGCCGGCTGATGCGCTCGCGGTGCTAGTGATGCTCGCCCAGGACTACCGGTATTACGCACAGGGCTGGATCAATCGCCGTGAGTTGCGGCACCGTGCCGAGCGCGCGCTGACCGATCTGGACGTATTGCGACGGGTCTCCGGCGGAGAACCGCTGCCGGCGAGCACGATCGACTGATCCGGCGACCCGGATCGGCTGACCGGTGCCGTCAGGCCGAGCGACCGACCCGCAACGCCACCACCACACCGGCCGCCAGCAGCACACCAGCCCCGGCCAGCCACGGCCACACCGGGGTGTCGTCGGGGCTGGCGGAGCCGGACACGGCGGTGCCAGACACGGCGGTGCCAGACTCGGCGGTGCCGGATGAGGCCGGCGGGGCAGCGGCGGTGCCCGAGCCTGGGGTGGTCAGCGTGAAGTGCACCGCACCGCGCACCGGGTGACCATCAGCGGAAAGCACCTGGTAGGCGATCGTGTACTGACCGGCTGGCCCCAGCGCGCGGACCGGTGCCGACACCACGGCGCCGGCTTCGGCCGGTGGACCGGCCTGCCACTGGCTGCTGTGCGGCCCGGTCACGGTCACGATGCTGAACCCAGGCTTCAGCGGCAGGTCGAACGTGAGCCTGACCTGCGCTGGGCTGGTCGCCACGGTGGCACCGTCCGGCGGGTCACTGCCGATCAGTTCATTGTGCGCGACCGCAGGGCCTGCGCCAGCCAGTAGCGCCAGCCCCACGAGCGTCACGAGTGCCAGTAGGTACCTCACGCGGCCCCAGGCTAGCGGCGCTGGGTGAACGCACATCTTGTCGGTCCCTGGATCTAGTCTGGCGCCGTGGACTCAGCAGTACTGCTTGACGCGGGTGTGGTCACTCGGTGCCGTCGCCGGGTGCATCTGGATCACGACCCGGCAGCAGTCGACACTCCACGGGCGACCCTCGACCCCACCGCCGAGCGGCGAATCGCCGATGCCACCGCGCACCGTCGCCGGGTCGCCGACCGGCTGGCCCAGCGATACGCCGATGACTGGCGAGAGGTTGCATCCGACCTTCCTGGTGCGCAGCGCCGCGCCGCCACTCTGGCGCTGTTGCACCAGGGTGCCCGGTTCGTCTGGGGCGGGCAGCTGCCTGCGGACCCACTCGGCGGACGACGAGGCGGCGTCGAGCTACTGGTGCGCCACCGCGGTGGTTACCTGCCGGTGATCGTCGTCCGGCACAAAGTCACCGATCCTGGCTCTGGCGCCCGGACCAGCCCCCTGACCCAACCCGTCCTGGCCGCCTCCCGCACCGACCCGACGCGCAAGGTCCGCCCGCAATCCCGGGACCAGTTACGGCTGGCACACGCATTCCGGCTGCTGCAGGCGGCCGGACTGGCGCCCCGCGGCCGGGCCACCGGTGGCGTGGTCGGTCTGGAGGCCGACGTCGTGGTATGGCACGACCTGGACGCCCCCACCTGGCCGGCCGGCCGTACCACGATGGCCGAATACGACGCCCGGTTCGCCGATCGGCTGGCGGTGGCGCGCGCTGCGGCCACCGAAGCGCAGCCGCTGGCGCTGCCGTCCCGGGTCACCGAATGCCGTTCGTGCCCGTGGTGGCCCACCTGCGGTCCGGCGCTGCGGGCATCCCGGGACGTCAGCATGGTGCTGCGTGGCGAGGACACGGTGGCACTGCGGGCGGCCGGGGTGTCGACCGTAGACGCTCTGGCTGCGCTAGACCCGGCGGGCGAGTCGCCGGTGCCGATGGTCGGGATGTCCTTGCGCGACGCGGTGCTGCTGGCCCGCGCCTGGCAGCGAGACCTCACGTTGGTGCGACGTAACCAGCACATCTGCGTGCCACGCGCTGACGTCGAGGTCGACGTGGACATGGAGAGCTTCGACGAAGCCGGCGCGTACCTATGGGGCTGCCTGCTGTCCGGCTCCGACATCGGGGTGGCCGGCGGCTACCGCGCTTTCGCCACCTGGGAGCCGGTACCGACACCAGACGAGGCGCGATCCTTCGCCGCGTTCTGGCGCTGGCTGGCCGACGTCCGCAGCCGGGCGGCGCTGCGCGGCTGGAGCTTCCACGCCTACTGCTACAACGAGCAAGCCGAGAACCGCTGGATGCTGTCCTCCGCGGAGCGCTTCGCCGGTACCCCGGGGATCCCGACCGTCACCGAGGTGCAGGAGTTCATCTCCTCCGAGCAGTGGGTGGACCTGTACGGGTTGGTCAGCACCGAGTTCCTGTGCGCGCACGGCAAAGGGCTCAAGACGATCGCTCCGGCGGCCGGCTTTTCCTGGCACGATCCCGAGGCCAGCGGGGAGAACTCGATGCGCTGGTATCGGGACGCTGTCGGGCTGGGCAGCGATGAGCCGGATCCGGCGCAGCGCGAAAGGCTGCTCACCTACAACGCCGATGACGTGCGCGCCACCCGCGCCCTGAGACTGTGGATGAGCTCCCAGCTGGTATACGAGGTGCCCTACGCTGGCGATCTCTGACCCGCCCGCCGCGCGTTGTTCGGGTATCCCGGTAGCGGTGTGCCACGATGAGCGAGACAACGCAGCGTGAGGGGAGAGCGCATGTTCGTGCGGCGGATCGCGGTGATCGGCTCCGGATATGTGGGCCTGACCACTGGGGCATGCCTGGCGTCGTTGGGGCATCGGGTGGTGTGTGCCGACGTGGACGAGGCCAAGGTAGCCTGGCTGTCCGGTGGTGAGGTGTCAATCTTGGAACCGGGGCTTCCCGAGCTGGTGGGGGAGGGTCTGGCCGCTGGTCGGCTGCGGTTCGTGGTGGGCGCCGCCGCTGCGGTGGGTAACGGAGCTGACGCAGCCGAGGTGGTGTTCCTGTGCGTGCAGACTCCGATGGGTTCGGGTGGCGCGGCCGATCTGTCGGCGGTGGAGTCGGTGGCCGCCGAGATCCGCGAGCTCTTGCCGTCGGGCTGCGTGGTGGTCAACAAGTCGACAGTTCCGGTAGGTACCGCGGCGCGCACCGCGCAGCTACTGAACAGCCCGGACGTGGCGGTGGTCAGCAATCCGGAGTTCCTGCGGGAGGGCTCGGCGGTGGAGGACTTCCTCAACCCCGACCGCATCGTGGTGGGCTGCGACGCCCAGGACGCCGCCGAGCGGGTCGCCGCGCTGTATGCCCGGCTGGGCGCGCCGACGGTGCTCACCGATGCCGCCAGCGCGGAGATGGTCAAGTACGCGGCGAACTGCTTCCTGGCGATGAAACTGTCCTATGTCAACGCCGTCGCCGAGCTGTGTGAGCGGTTCGGCGCCGATGTGCTGGATGTCACCGAGGGCATCGGCTACGACCGGCGGATCGGGCAGGCTTTCCTGCAGCCGGGCCCTGGTTGGGGCGGATCCTGCCTACCCAAGGACACCCATGCGCTACTGCAGGTCTGCGCCGCGGTGGAGTTCGACTTCGGGCTACTGCAGGCCAGCCTGGACACCAATACCCGCCAGCACCACCGGATGGTCGACAAGGTCCGCGACGCCGTCGGCGGGTCACTGGCCGGGCAGCGGATCGGGCTGCTCGGGCTGACCTTCAAGGCCGGTACCGACGATCTGCGTGATTCCCCGGCGTTGACGGTGGCGAGGCTGCTGGCCGCTGAGGGCGCCGAGCTGATCGGCTACGACCCCGGGGTACCCGCCGCAGTGCCCGGTATGACCGACGAACTACAGGTCACCGACGATCCGGTCAAGGTCGCCTCCGGTGCCGCTGCCCTGGTGGTGCTCACCGAATGGCCCGAGTTCCGGGTGCTGGACTGGGGCCGGCTGGCCGAGCTGGTCGAGCGTCGCATCGTGGTCGACACCCGCAACCTGCTCGACGCCGACGTCCTTGGCCGGGTCGGCTTCGAGGTCCGCGGCGTCGGTCGTAGGGCCCGCGCGACGGATGGTCTCTCCTAATTCACCGTTACAACCCCCACTGGGGTGGGCTCGGCATTATTTCGCACTCTGTGTGCGCACTTTGACCGTGTCGTTCCCGGACGATCATGGAGTAAATCCCCAAAGGGGTGACAGATGCGATGACTGGGCGTTAGATTCACGCCTGTGACTACGGGAGCAACCGCAGTGGCCGGGCTAGCAGGCTGAAAGCCCGTCGTCGACGGGCCGAAGGATCGCGGCGGATGGATTTCCTCGAAGAAGCCCCTCGTCCGGATGGTGACCACCGTGATGCGGCGCAGCCGCGGGGCAAACCCGCTGCCGTCGAGATCGAGTTCGATGGGGTGACCAAGCGCTACCAGGGCCAGGACGCACCAGCCGTCGACAACCTGTCACTCAAGATTCCCGCGGGCGAGACCTGCTGCCTGGTCGGGCCTTCGGGCGGGGGCAAGACCACGGCGATGAAGCTCGTCAACCGGCTCATCGAGCTCAGTGCGGGAGACATCCGGATCGGTGGGCGCAGCGTGAAGTCGTTGGATATCACGGCACTGCGACGGAACATCGGCTACGTGATCCAACAGGTCGGCCTGTTTCCGCATATGACCGTCGCCGCCAACTTGGCGGTGGTCCCGAAGCTGCTGGACTGGTCGCGGGACCGGATCGACCGGCGGGTGGGCGAGCTGCTGGACCTGGTGCGGCTGGACCGCAGCTACGTCAAGCGCTACCCGGCGCAGCTGTCCGGGGGCCAGCAGCAACGCATCGGGCTGGCCCGCGCCCTGGCCGCGGATCCCCCGGTGATGTTGATGGACGAGCCGTTCGGGGCGCTGGACCCCATCACCCGGTCCGAGATCCAGGACGAGTTCCTCCGGTTGGAGGGCGAGATCCGCAAGACGGTCATCTTCGTCACCCACGACATCGACGAGGCCATCAAGATGGGCGACCGGATCGCCGTGCTGCGCCAAGACGGAACGCTGGCCCAGTACGGCACCGCTGACGAGCTGCTCAGGCGCCCGATCGACGACTTCGTGGCGGACTTCGTCGGCGCCGACCGCGGCCTCAAGCGGCTGTCGCTGCGCACTGTGCACGAGCTCGTGGATCATGACCCGAACCAGCAGGTCCCCCCCGGGGCGCCCACGGTGCCGGCCCGCACCACGTTGCGGACCGGCCTGTCAGTGCTGCTGGCCGCCGGGGCAGATGTGCTGATCGTCACCGGCGAACCGGGTAAGCGGCTCGGAACGGTGACTCTGGACCGGCTCCGCGAAGCGGCCGGGACGCGGCCCAGCGACGAGACGCTATGAGTCCCGTGTCGCTGGTACGGGTCTCGGGCGGGCCTATCATCCCGGACTTCGACCAGCCGGACTGCCGCGCCAACGAGCGGTTCTGCTGGGGCTGGGTCGTCGACAACTGGCCCGATCTGCAGGCCCGCCTGGTCGAGCACATCTACATCACGGCCATTGCGGTGGGCATCGGCCTGGTGATCGCCGTGTCGGCCGCGCTGCTCGCGTACCGGTACACCGGGTTCGAGACACCTTTCGTCACCGTCTCGACCGTGCTCTACACGATCCCGGTCCTGGCCTTCCTGCTGGTCATGGTGCAAATCACCGGTATCGGCCTGCTTACCGTCGAGATCGCTCTGACCGGCTACACGCTGCTGCTGTTGTTCCGCAACACCCTCACCGGGCTTCGCTCGGTGCCGCCGGAGGTGCACGCGGCGGCGGCCGGGATGGGTATGACCTCCCGCCAGATCCTGTTCCGGATCAACATCCCGCTGGCCCTGCCCGCCCTGATGGCCGGTATCCGGGTCGCCAGCGTCACCATCATCTCGCTGGCGACGCTGGCCGCCTTCGTGTCCCCACTGGGCCTCGGGCGCCCCATCCTTTTCGCCATCGGCACCCAGTTCGTCACCGGGCTGATCGCCGCCGGCGCGCTGGCCATCATCCTGGCGCTGGTCGCTGACGGGCTGCTCGTCCTGGCCACCCGCGCCGTCACGCCCTGGGCCCGGGCGAGGCAGGGCGGGATCAGATGAACATCGTGGTCGATGCCTACGACTTCGTCAGGTCGAACCCGGACCAGGTGCTGGGCGATGTCTGGGGCCATGTCGCCCTGTCGGCGGCCGCCGTGGCCGTGGCCATCGCGATTGCGGTGCCGGTGGGCGCCGCGGTGGGCCACCTGCACCGGTGGTCGTTCCTGGCGATCAACGGTGCCAACGTACTGCGGGCCCTGCCCACGCTCGCCGTCATCTCGATCGGGATCACAATGTGGGGGCTGGGCTTCGTCAACATCATGGTGGCCCTGGTCATCCTCGCCGTTCCGCTGATCCTCACCAACACCTACGTGGGGGTGGCCGAAGTCGATCCGGGCACGGTCGAGGCCGCCCGGGGAATGGGGATGACTGGATGGCAGATACTCCGGCGGGTCGAGCTGCCGCACGCGGTATTCCTGATCATGGCTGGTGTTCGCACGGCCACGGTCTTCGTCATCGCCACGGCCTACCTGGCCGGATTCGCGGCATACCCGGACACGCTCGGCGCGGTGATCACTAATCCCACCCTGCCCCTGTCCCAGCTGTTCGCCTACACGGTCATCGCCGTCGTCCTCGCCTTTCTGGCCGATGGCGTGTTCGCCGTCCTCCAGCGACTGGTCACCCCCAGAGGGCTCAGGCTGACCCCAACCTTGGCGGCGGCGTAACGGCCTTGACTCCGGTGCGCCGATCGCCATGCCCGTCACGAAGAAAGGAAACCGATACCTGATGTTGGACACCGTGCACGCGGAGCAGGGGTATTCGCCGCGGCGGCAGGGGCGAGGTGCGATCCTGGCTGCCGGCCTCGCCGCTCTCGCACTGGTCGCGGGGGCGTGTGCGGGGGGCGGCACCGGCACAGGCGGAGATGGCACCCCCGCAGCGGATCCCGGCAGCGCCGACGCGATCACCAGCGTCACCGCCCAGACCCAGACGTGTCCGAGTGGGACTCCCGGTGCGGGCAAGCCGGAGGTCCGCGTGGGGAGCAAGAACTTCGCGGAGCAGTTCCTCCTCGGGGAGCTGTACGCCCAAGCGCTGCGGTCACGGGGCTACACGATCGACTACCGGTCCAACATCGGGGGGTCGGAGGTCATCGACAGGGCATTCCAGGCCGGTGAGATCGCCATGTACCCGGAGTACCTCGGGGAGATCGAGACCAGCATCGCCGACTTCGATCGGGCCGCCAACAGCCCCGAGGAGACCTTCAGTCGGGCCAATCAGTTCGAGCAAGCGCAACGAAACGCCACGATCCTGCCTCAGACGCCGTTCCAGAACACTGACGTCCTCATCGTCAAACCGGACTTCGCCCAGCAGCACGGCCTGACGACGGTCCGGGATCTGAGCAAGGTGGGTCCGCAAGGTGAGGGCGTGACCCTCGCGGCCCAGCCGCCGTTCGAGACCCGGTTCAACGGTCTGGTCGGGATGAAGGAGGTCTACGGCTTGACCGCCGTGAAGTTCAACGGCGTGGACGTGGGCCTGACCTACCAGGCACTCGATGAGGGCGACGTCAACGTGGCCGACGCTTTCAGCACAGACGGCCAGCTGACGACCGGGAACTACGTGGCCCTGGACGATCCCGAGAATATCTTCGGGTTCCAGCACGTCGCCCCGGTTATCAAACAGCCGGTGCTCCAGGAGCAGGGCACGGAGTTCGCCGACACCCTCAACTGTGTGTCCACCCTGCTGACGACCGAGGCCATGCGGGCGTTGAACGCCGAGATCCAACTCAACGGCCGGCAACCGGCGGAGGTCGCCGAGAAGTTCCTGACCGCGAACCGGATTCTCCAGTAACCGAGGCAAGACTGGACGCTGGCCCGATGATCTGTTGTGCTTAGCCTCACCTAATCAGTCGATCTAGGGGCATCGGTGCCATGTACGTCTGCATCTGCCGAGGAGTAACCGAAGCAGAGGTGCGTGGGTGTATCGCTGCGGGCGCGTGCACCGTCGAGGAGGTCAGCGACTGCTGCGAGGCGGGCACCGGCTGCGGGTCCTGCGTGGAGAAGATCGCTGCCCTGCTCGACGTGTGCGCCAAGTTGCCGAACATGCTGCAACGCAGCGCCTGATTCTCCCCCTGAATACCGGCATATGCCCTGGTCAGGGCAGGCTCACCTTCGGTGACATCGCTGGCTGAAACGCGTACGGTCGCGATCATCCAGGGACCGATCCAGAGGGGGTTTGGCCGGCATGCGGGGCGACGACGAGATCATCGAGCTGCTCAACGAGCAGCTCACCAGTGAGCTGACCGCGATCAATCAGTACTTTCTGCACGCCAAGATGCAAGCCAACTGGGGCTTCACCAAGCTCGCCGAGCACACTCGGGCGGAGTCCATCGGCGAGATGCGCCACGCGGAGCGGATCACCGACCGCATCCTGTTCCTCGAGGGTCTACCGAACTACCAGAAGCTGCTTCCGCTGCGGATCGGGCAGACCGTGCGAGAGCAGTTCGAGGCTGACCTCGCCGTCGAGCTGGAAGTCGTCGACCGGCTGCGCCCCGGGATCAGGATGTGCCGGAAGAGGGGCGACGCCACCACCGCGAACATCTTCGAGGACATCCTCGCCGACGAGGAGGGCCACATCGACTACCTCGAGACGAACCTGGGACTGATCGACAAGCTCGGCGAGCAGCTCTACCTCAGCCAGCTCGTGGAGAGGCCACCAACCAACGGCTGACCCACTACCGTTGTCGACGTGGGCGAGCATCGACTGTTCGGCGTACCCGAGGCACGCGCCCTGCTGCCGGAGGTGCGCAGGCGAGTCGATGCGCTGATCGAGGCCCGGGCGGACCTCACCGAGGTGTCAGTCGACCTAAGCCGCACCGGTTCGTCCGCGCTTGGTGGTGTCCCCGAGATGAAGGCGCTCCAGGCCCGGCTGGACGAGATGCTCGAGTGGTTCGGGGAACAGGGCATCGAGCTCAAGGGGCTCGCGCCATTCCTCATCGACTTTCCCGCCGAGCTGGACGGCATCTCGGTGCGACTGTGCTGGCTTGAGGGCGAACAGGCGTTGGAGTGGTACCACAGGTCCGACCTCGGCATCGCTGGCCGTCGCCGGCTACCCGGCTAAGCTGCGCCGCAAGAGCTACCGCCCTAGGAGCATCGCGAGGCCGTGAATCGAGTCGACGTCGGCATTGTCGCGATCGTGATAGCCGCGACGGTGCCGTGCTGGCTGGCATCTGTCGGCCACGACGCTGACGCGTTGCGCGACGGGTCTTACCGGGACGGATTCCAGTGGTCGCAGCAGCGCCATCCGGATCCCACGACGTGCGCGGACGAAGCCATGCGGCGAACCGGCCCGCAGGTCAGCGCCTCGGCGTGGCGCAACGGCTGTGTCGAGGCGCTGGATCTCGACCGCTAACCCCCGAATTACGGCAGTCTGTCTCCAGACTGCCGTCACGGGCACCGAATTACTGCAGTCTGTCGCCAGACTGCGGTAGGGAGATCAGCGCACCGGACGGCTGGCTAGCTGGGAGCCGATCTCGGTGATCACTGGGTGCAGCAGGATCGGTGATGTGCCGCTGAGAAGGTTGCGCTCGGCGACCTCCAGGACCACGACGTCGCCGCCGGCGAGCAGTTCCCCGGCCGACCGCGGGGCAGCTGCGGCGGTATCGGGGTGTACGACGGTGATGTTGGTGAATGTCGCCGCCAGGTAGCGGCTGGCGAACTGGGTGAACGAGTCGGCAATCATGCGAACGGGCCGGTCGACGGTGCCCGCAGCGGGCGCCGAGGACAGATGCAGCGGTACCCGGAAGTCACTGATGATCGGGCGAGTGCGGTCCGGCAGCCCGGCCGGCGCCAACGAGTAGGTCGGGATCGCTCGCTCGCCGCTACGTCCGACCAGCGGGCTGATGTCGTCAGGCCACGGGATCGACCCGGCCGGGGCGATTTGCCAGCTCTGGGTGATACCGGACGTGATGCGGTCAGCCACCGCGTAGGTCATCACCAGGCCCCCTTCCTGGCTCCAGTGGGTGTCGGCCGGGTAGTAGAGCGGAGAAGCCTTGCGCCGGGCTATCTCGGCCAGCGCCGGCCGCAGGTCGATCGCGCCGGCTTCGGCGACCACCCGACGCCAGAACTCCCCCCTGGCGCGCGACGAGCAATCCCGTCCCACGTATTCCGCGGGCAGGTGCTCGGGCACCATGGTCGTCTTGTCCGGAGCCACCACCAGGACGAACTGCCGGCCAGAGGACTCCACCACCCCACGCATCCGGCGCAAAGAGTCCATCGTGTCGTCCAGCGAGCGAGACGGCAGGCACGCACCGCTGACATCCGCACCCAGGTAAAGCCAGCCGTCGCGACCCTCGATCACCGAAGGAAACGCTCGGGCGGCAGGCACGATCGGGGCCACCGCCCAGGGCCCCACCGGCGGCTCCAACACCGGCACCGGAAGTGGTGCCGGCTCGCTGAAGAGTCCCTTGCTCACTGCCTCTGTCGTCCGGACCGCGCCGTCGCGGAATGGCAGGTTGTCGGCGGCCCAGGCAGGCAGCCCGGCCAGCCACGCCCAGCCGTCTCGCGGGTCACCGAACGCGGCCAGCGGCCGGTTCTCGAATCGGGCCGCCTGGGCGCCAAGGCCCAACGCGATAGTCGGGCCGAGGAAGAACATGCCCGCGCACATCAACGCGGTGAACCGACGACCGCCACGGCACGGGCGGAGCACCGGATGCTGTCGGGGAGCTTCGTCGACGTCGATGTGCCTGCGGTCGGTCACCGACATGGCGTGCACCGTAACCGCGACCCGATCGGTAGCCTGCACCGGCCGACCCGCCGAACGTGGGAGAACGCGAATGTCTTCGGAACGTCTGATCGAGTGGACCGGCGAGCGTTGCGTGCCGTGGGCAGACGACCTGCAGGTCATCTACGAGCACTATCACCGGTACGCGCTGGCTTCCCGCTTTGCCACCGGCGCACGGGTGCTTGACCTGGGCTGCGGGGAGGGCTTCGGTCCAGCGCTGCTCGCCGCCGGGGCCCGCGAGGTGGTGGGCATCGACATCGACCCGCAGACCGTGGAGCACGCTGCTGCCCACTACTCGACGAGGGGCAACCTGCAGTTCGCGATCGGATCGATGATCGATCCCGAGCTGCTCGCCGGGGCACCACCGTTTGACGTCATCACCTGCTTCGAGGCTCTCGAACACGTCGAGGAGCAGGACACTCTGCTGGCAGTGGTGCGTCAGCTGCTGGCACCGGGTGGGCTGTTCCTGACCAGTACGCCTGACGTGACCGTGTACAGCCACCAGCACGGAAACGACAACCCCTTCCATGTCCGGGAGCTCACGGATGCGCAGTTCCGGACGCTGCTGGGTGAATCGTTTCGTCACGTCGTCATCCTGCGCCAGAACGTCGCCGTCGGATCGCTGATCACCGGGCAGGCACAGCAAGGCCCCGGAGTGGCGCACTCACTGCGGCGGGCACCCGACGGCGGCTGGCGGGTGACTGCGGACGTGCCGCACACCTACCTGCTCGGCGCCGCCTCGGATGCGACGCTGCCGCAGCTCCCCCGGCTCAGCGCGCTGGTCGATGCCGATCTGACCCTAGTGCGCAACGCGCACCGTGCGCTGGCTCAGGAACAGGGTCGGACCTCCGAACTGCGCACTGACCTCACCGAGAAACAGCAACGAGCCGCGGCCGATCGGGCCACCGCGCAGCGACGGTTGCAACGGCTGGACGGTGAGGTGCAGCGGCTGCGTAGCGAGTTGGCCACAGTGCACCGCCGGGCGCAGCGGGCGGAAACGGTGGCGTCCTGGCAGCAGGAGATCGGCAGCGCCGCGCAACGCCAAGCGACCGAGCTGGAACGTGAGCTGTCAGCGTTGCGAACCGAACAGTCCGCCACCGCACAGCGGTTGATCTCCCGCTACCGGGGCACCGTCGAACGTGCCGCGCCACGCGGCACGCTGCGCCGTGACCTCTACGAGCGCGCCCTGGGGCGCGGGCCCCAGCCGGCACCCGCACCGCAGGTCCCCGGCCCGGTGGAGCTGCACACCAGCACGTCACCGCTGGTCAGCGTCATCGTGCCGGTGCACGGTAAATGGGAGTACACCCGAGCCTGCCTGGCCAGCATCGAGCAGAATCGCCCAGCGTTCCCGTTCGAGGTGCTGGTCGTCGACGACGCCTCACCGGATCGCACCGCCGAGCTGGTCGCGGCCAGCCCGGGCCTGCGGCTGGTGCGCACACCGCGCAACGTCGGGTTCGTGGGGGCCTGCAATCTCGGCGCCAGCCACGCCCGCGGGGCTTACCTGCTGTTCCTCAACAACGACACCGAGGTGCGGCCAGGGACCCTGGACGCGCTGGTCAACGCCGCCGACTCGGACGATCGGATCGGCCTGGTCGGCGCCCAGCTGGTGTACCCCGACGGGCGGCTACAGGAAAGTGGCGCCATCATCTGGGCCGACGGTTCCGGCTGGAACTACGGGCGCGACCGGGACGCCGGCGCCCCTGAGTTCCAGGTGCGGCGCGACGTCGACTACTGCTCCGCAGCGGCGATCCTGGTGCGCCAAGACCTGTTCGACTCCGTCGGCGGGTTCGACCAGCGCTACGCGCCCGCCTACTACGAAGACACCGACCTGGCGTTTGCGATCCGGGCAACGGGGCACCGCACGGTCGTCGAGCCGACCGCGGTGGTGGTGCACCACGAAGGCGTCTCACACGGCACCGACTCGGCCACCGGCGTCAAGCGCTACCAGGAGATCAACCGCACGCTGTTCGTGCAGAAGTGGACCACCGCGCTGGCCGACCACCTCCCGGCCGCCAGCCAGCTCAACCTCTGGTTGGCGCGGCAGCGCGGGGCAGCCGGCCATCGGGGCGGCCTGGTGCTCGTCGCCGATCATCAGGTCCCCACCCAGGACCGCGATTCCGGATCGATGCGCATGCACCAGCTGTTGCTCCAGCTCGTCGAGCTGGGCCAGCGGGTGGTGTTCTTTCCGTCCAATGGCGCCTGCCTGCAGCCCTACACCGGCGAGCTGCAGCGTCACGGGATCACCGTGATTGCCGATGCAGCCGGGCAGGCCGCCTTCCTGCGCGAGGCGGGCGCGGCGCTCACCTTGGCCGTGCTGTCCCGCCCACAGGTGGCCTGGAAACTGCTGGAGGAGCTGCGGATGCTCGCTCCGCACTGCCTGGTCGGCTACGACACCGTGGACCTGCATTTCCTACGCCTGCAGCGGCAGGCCGAGCTGGCCGCTTCGGCCGGCGATGAGGACGGCGCGGCCCGGCTGGCCGGCAAGATGATTGCGTCACGGGAACTGGAGCTGGGCCTGGTGCGGGCCGCCGACCTGACCTTGGTGGTCTCCGAGCACGAGCAGCGCCTGCTGCGCGATCTGGTCCCGAAGGCCGACGTTCGGGTGCTGTCCAACGTGCACCACCCGGTCGGTGAGGTGCCGGGGCCGCAGGGCCGCACCGGGCTGCTGTTCGTCGGCAGCTTCGACCACTTGCCCAACCGGGACGCCGTGGAATGGATGGTCCATGAGGTGCTGCCGCTGGTAAACCGCCGGCACCCGGGTACGGTGCTGCACGTGGTGGGCAGCAACCCGTCCCCCGACGTGCTGGAGCTGGCCGCTGAGACCGTCGAGGTGCACGGCTGGATGCCTGAGCTGATGCCGTTGCACCAGCGGTGCCGGCTGTCGGTGGCGCCGCTGCGGTTCGGGGCCGGGGTGAAGGGCAAGGTGGGCGAGAGCATGGCCGCCGGGCTGCCCACGGTGTGCACGCCGGTCGCTGCCGAGGGCATGCAACTTGTCGATGGCCAGCACGTGCTCGTGGCCGCAGACGCCACCGGCTTCGCCGATCATGTGGTGACGTTGCTCGAGGATGACGCGCTGTGGCGCACGATTTCCGAGGCGGGGGCCAACGCGGTGGCGGAACGGTTCGGCCCAGACGTCGCCCGCTCCGCGCTGGCGGACTTGCTGGCTACCGCCAGCAAGTCCGCTCGTGAGTGCGTAACAGTGTTCTAACACTGATCCGAAAATACAGTCGGGACGGGCGAGCGGGACCGCCGGCTTGGCGTGACTGTGTCGCG
>JBOHGX010000466.1:0-19199 GCA_050700255.1 Pseudonocardiaceae bacterium | reverse complement strand
GGAGGAGCGATGCCACTCTCCGAGCACGAGCAGCGTCTGCTCGACCAGATCGAGCGCGCGCTCTATGCAGAGGACCCCAAGTTCGCGTCGAACGTCCGGGGTGCCCGGATGCGCAACCGGTACCACCGCCGCCGGATCCAGGGCATCGCGATCTTTGTGCTGGGCTTGCTGCTGCTGGTCGCCGGTGTGATGCTCCCAGTCCGTCCGGTGGGAATTCCGGTGATCAGCGTCCTCGGCTTCCTGGTGATGTTTGCCGGTGCCGTTGTCGCGATCTTCTCCCGCCGTGGTGCCGGCGACGGCCGAGGCGCAGCGTCATCTGACCGGTCTGCCGCCGGGCAAGGTCGGGGCACGCTGGCCCAACGAATGGAGCAGCGGTTCCGGCGCCGTTTCGAGGACCATTAAGGTTCTGCACTCAGCGTTTCCGGGGCAGCACCGAACGTGGAAGTAGCCGGGTCATCCGGGTAGGTGGGGCGCACCGCGTCAAGCTGGTGCGCACGGCCTCCAGGGCACCGGAGAGTTCACGATCGGCGTCGCGGGTAGTGCTCGACGCGGGAGAGGTACCGCCGTACCACGTTCGCTCCACCGCACCGACCAGGGTCTGTAAGGCGGCTTGCCCGTGTTCATCCAAGGCGTGCTCGTCGGCCAACCGCCGGGCTGCCACCCGCACAGTCTCGCCCACCGGGGGAACCACGCCACGGTCAGCCGACTCAGCCAACACCTCCTCCCACGCGGCTGAGACCGCGTCCGGTCCCCCGGCGCCGACCAGATGTAACCGCCACCGACGGCGGGCCTCGCGCACGGTCAGCGGGATGAGCCCCACCATGACGGCAAAGGCCAGCAGCCCGACGACGGCCAGCCCCATCCTGGCGCCGGCGCCGAAGCCGGGGTCACCCTCGCCAGGATCCTGGGACGCCCCAGCGACCACGTCCGGCTCGGGCGCGGTGGTGCTGACCGCCGGAGGCGGAGCCGGCAGCGGTGCGTCCGCGGGTTGAGTGCCGCCGGCGGCTACATAGCCCGGTACCACGGTGCGCCCGTCGGACAGCGGGGTTGGATCGAACGGCAACCACCCAGCGCCCGGAAACCACACCTCGACCCAGGCATGCGCATCCTCGGTCGTGATCAGCCAGGAGTCATCCGTGGAGATTCCAGGGGTGAAGCCGACCGCGACCCGGGCTGGCACGCCCAGCGTCCGCAGCATGATCGCCATCGCCGAGGCGAACTGCTCGCAGTAACCCCGGTGGCCGGTGAACAGGAAGTCCACCAGGGCGTCCCCGCTGTTACCCGGCGCCGTCCGCAGGTCGTAGCTGAACCCGCTACCCGGCTCGCTGAACCACCGGTTGACGGCGACGGTGGCATCGAAAGCTGTACGGCTACCCGCGGTGATCTGGGCAGCCAGTTGGACTACCCGCAGGTCGACCCCGCCTGTGTTGAGGTACCGCGGATCGACCGTGGCGAACGACGCCCTAGTGCCCGGCCCTGCTGCACGGAGCAGCTCCGGATCCGGCTGCGGCAGTACCCCGAGCTCTGTATAGGGCTGCGCGCGCTGGCGGCGGTCGGAGAAGATGGTGATTGCGTCGGGGGCATAGTTCCAGTCCGGGCCGATGCCCTCCAAGGCCAGCGGGTAACCGAAGGACGGCAGCCAATTGTCCACGTAGTTGATCGGTTCGATCTGCACCTGCACCACCGACCCGGACACCGGCTGGGCCACCCCGGCGGGCAGCGGCAGGCGTCCGGCCGGCTGCTGACCCCCACCCGCCGGCACCGCGCCATCCAGCGGACCCTGCAGCCAGCCCGCCTGGGTGTCGAACCGGCTCAGGGTCAACGCCCGCAGGTAGGCGCGCTGGTTCAGCCCCCGGACTCGGAACAGGTCCACGACTTCTCCAGCGTTGAGCTGGCCGCGCAGCGAGGTGAAGGGATTCAACCCGATCCCGCTGATCTGCCGGCTGTCGTCAGTGCCTGGCTGGCCGGTGCCCACGGCACTGACCGACGTGCCGACGAGCAGCGCCACCGCCATGGCGCCGGCGCTCACGGTGACCGCAGCGGGTACCGCACCGAAATGCCACCCCGGACTGGCTGAGTCGGTCCACACCAGGTGGTGGCGCGCGGTGGGCCGTCCCGCGTTATTGACGGCCAGCAGTAGCGCGAAAGCCAGTGCTCCCAGCGCGAAGCTCCACCACGGCAGCAGACGGTCTGATAGCGCGGCAGGCACGACGATGACGCCCACCAGCACCAACCCCGTGGTGGCGGGCGCGGCGGCCGACACGGCCAGGGTGTCCACGACAATGGCGACCAGCCCGAAGGCCACAACCAACAGGCAGATCAGTTCGGTGCTTTCCGGTACCGGGGGTATGCCGTCCCGAACCTGCTGGGCGGCTCGCCCGAGTAGCGATCCCAGCTCGGCGACGGCGTCTGGCCCGGGCAGCACGAGGAGCCGTCCGCTGCGCGTGAACAGCGCGGTGACCAGCCCGGCCAAAGCGGCGAGTTGACCGGCCGCGACCACGATCGGCGGCATCCGCAGCAACCGCAGCAGTACTCCGGCAGCGACCATCACTGCGGTGGTCACCACCACCAAGCCCCACCAGCGCGCCCCGGTGAGCAGACCGGTCAATGACGTCGCGGCGAGCGCAACGGCCAGCCCGGCCACTGTGCCGGCCACTGTGCCGGTTGCTGGGCCGGTTAGCGCCCGGGCAGCGAACCCGCTGAGGACCCTCATCGCAGCGCCTCCCACTTGCTGCGAGAACTGATGCACAGGTGATTCCACACCAACGACGGCGGTTGTTCTGGACGGGCCACGGTGACCGACCAGCCCGCTGCGACGAGCAGGCGGGCGGCGTGCGCCGGATCGGCCCCGACAGCACCAGTTGGGAGGTCTCCCGCAATGCTCCACGCTGCGACATCGAGCAGCACGGCGTGGCTGCGCATTCCGCGTGGACGGTGCGCCAGCAGCTGCTCGACGACTGCCGGCCCGACCGCTCCGAGCACCGCGACCACTTCCTGACCCCCGGCCAGCGCGGGGCCGCTGGTGAAGTCAGGCTGGTACCTCGCGCGCAGCGCGGCGAGGACTTCGAGCCCGGTATCAAGGGTCTGGGCGGTCACGTCGGTACCAGCGGCGTGCGCCACGCCCTCCTCAGTGATCAGCCGTACCCGCTGCCCGCGCCGCACCAGGTGCACATACACGCTGGCGGCCAAGGACACCGCGTACTCCAAACTCGAGGTGGGCCCGCTGCCGCGGTGTGCCGCGGCGCGATGGTCCAGCAGCACGGTGACGCCGCCGCGCCAGGGCCACTCCTGCACCCTGACCATCAATTCGTCTCGCCGGGCCGTCGTGCGCCAGTGCACCTGGCGCAAGTCGTCGCCCTGGCGGTAGCTGCGCACCACGACGGCGTCCTGGCCGGTCCCGGCGCCCACCCGCCCGGCGCCTGCGGCGCCGGTGCCCAGCTCACCCCCAGCGGGCATCCCGGTCAGCGTCGCCACGACGGGCGTCACGACCAGCCGGTCGCTCCCGGCGAGGGTGCAGCGGTACTCGGCCAACCCCAACGGGTCGGTGATCCGCGCGACCAGCGGCCCGAGGGTGTGTACCCCGCGTGCCACCAGGTGTAGTGAGTAGCTCAGCCGTACCTCGCCGGACCGCGGTAGGCGCGACACCGCAAACCGGGCACAGTTGTCCGGTACCGAGGCGGCCAGCGCCGAGGGCACCGCATCCTCGAGGAGCAGCCTGCCGCACAGCAGCCCTCCGCCCAGCAGCCCTCCGCCCAGCAGCCCGGTGGAACTTACCTCCAGCTGCACCTGGCGATCGCTGCCGACTGGAGTCCGGGGTGGCCCACTGTCCCTGGTGGCCCCCAGCCTGACCTGGGTGAGCCCGACGACCAGTATCGCCAGCAGGGGAAGCGCCACGGCGAAGGCTGCTACCCGCAGTAGGTCCCGCTCATTGAGCAGCACCGCGCACACTGCCGCGACAAGACCGGCGGTCAGCAGGCACCAGCCGCGGATGGTCAGGTCGCCGCGCAGCGCTGGCACCTAAGGCACCCGTGGCGGGCGGTGCCAGTTCACGACACCATTGCGGTCGCCACGGCCGTCGACACTGACTGGCGCCGGCCCGGCTGGCGCTTGGGGTACCGGTACCCGCGCCAGCAGACCCCGTACCAGATCCTCCGCCGAGAGTCGGTCGGCTTGCGCCTCGGCAGTGAGAACCAGCCGGTGTGACAACACCTGCGGGGCAACAGCCTGCACATCGTCGGGCACCACGAAGTCACGGCCGACGAGTGCAGCTGCTGCCCGGCTGGTGCGAATCAGCTGCAGCGTGGCCCGTGGCGAGGCGCCCAGCCGAAGCTCGGGTAACCGCCGAGTAGCGCTGACCACGTCCACGACGTAGCGGCGCACCTCGGCGGCCACGTGAATCAGGCGCACCGCCTGGCACAGGGCTGTCACCTCGGCTGCGGTGGACACCGGCTGCAGCGTGGCCAACGGGTCATCAGCCGCGTGCTCGTCCACCATCGCAAGCTCCGCGGCGGCATCCGGGTAACCCAGCGAGACGCGGGCGGTGAACCGGTCGCGTTGGGCTTCTGGCAACGCGTAGGTGCCCTCCATCTCGACCGGGTTCTGCGTCGCGATCACCATGAAAGGGCCGCTCAGCGGGTAGCTGCGCCCGTCGACGGTGACCTGGTGCTCCTCCATGCACTCCAGCAGCGCGGACTGGGTCTTGGGCGAAGCCCGGTTGATCTCGTCGCCCACCACCACGTTGGCGAAGATCGGGCCTGGCCGGAAGTCGAAGTCTCCGGTGCTGCGATCGAAAACCGACACCCCGGTGATGTCGCTGGGCAAAAGGTCCGGAGTGAACTGGATCCGGTTGACCGTGCAGTCGATGGACCGGGCCAACGCCTTGGCCAGTGACGTCTTGCCCACCCCCGGCACGTCTTCGATCAGCAGGTGCCCCTCGGCGAGCAGCGTGACCAACGCGGTCCGGACCGCGTCAGGCTTGCCGACCAGCACCCGCTCGACGTTGACCGCGATTCGCTGCGCTACAGCGTGCACGTCCGCCAACTGCGGCGGCTGCACGCCGGTGGGCGGCACGCTCACTGCGACCTCCTGATCGTTTGCCCGACTTTAACCGTCCGGGCAGCGACAAGCATCCATGTGGGCGACCTAAATGTGCTTCGGGCAGCGACAAGCATCCATGTGACGAGAGGTCCACCACTTTCCCCCACGAGGGAGCGCCGTGGGGGATGGGGTGGGGGTATGGGGCAGAGATGCGGGGGCTGGGGGCCTGAGATCCGTCTGGGCTACCGGTGGTCCCCCCACCTTGCTGCACGCGGCTGAGCTGGCCCAATCGTGCCCTGCAATAGCAGAGCGGGCGTAGTCGGCCGTTGACAGTGGCGGAAAGTGGGGTAGTGTGGCGCGCAGTGGAGTACAAGGGCACTCCATGGCCAGCCACGGCGCTGGCTGCTGGGGAGGTGGGTGACCCGTGTTCCTGGGTACACACACCCCCCGGCTCGACGACAAGGGCCGCTTGACGCTGCCGGCGAAGTTCCGCGACGCGCTCGCAGGGGGGTTGATGGTCACCAAGGGACAGGATCACTGCCTCTACGTCTTCCCGCGCGCCGAGTTCGAGGAGATGGCCCGCAAGGTGGCGCAGGCGCCGTTCACCAACGAGGCGGTGCGGGCTTACCAGCGTTACCTGTTCGCCGGCACCGATGAGCAACGCCCGGACGGGCAGGGCCGCATCTCGATCGCGGCCGAGCTCCGGCGCTATGCCGGGTTGAACAAGGACTGCGCGGTGATCGGGGCGATCAGCCGGTTGGAGATCTGGGATGCCGTGGCCTGGCAGCGCTACCTCGAAGAGCACGAGGAGTCCTACGCCCAGGCACAGGAGGAGGTATTGCCTGGCGTGATGTGACCCCGTGCCGCGAGGCCTCCGTCCGGCAGCAGCCGCATCGACTGTGCTCAACAAGATCAACAGCGAAGCGGCTACACGGACCAGCAGAGTCCTGACGCACCTTCCCCGGCGCCAGGATTCTGGCACCGGGCGGAGACCTGGCGGCACTGGGAATGGTTTCGACGCTGCACCGGCGATCTTGGTCATGTCGCGCAAGGAGGAAGTGGGTGTGAACGGAGGGAGGCTGCCGGTGGCCGATCACCCGCTCGGGGATGCCCGGTCCCCCCTGCACATCCCCGTGCTGCTGCACCGGTGTCTAGAGCTGCTCGAGCCCGCATTGGCGGATCGGCCAGCCGTGGTGCTCGACGCCACGGTGGGTCTCGGTGGTCACGCGGCTGCACTGCTCGACGCCCATCCTGGGCTCACCCTGATCGGTATCGACCGCGACCCGCAAGCGCTTGCGGTCGCCAGAGACCGGCTGCACGCGCACACCGGGCGCATTCACCTCGTGCAGGCGGTCTACGACGAGCTGCCCGACATTCTTCAGCGCCTCGGCGTCCCGCGTCTCGACGGCGCGCTGTTCGACCTGGGAGTGTCGTCGCTGCAACTCGACGCCGTCGAGCGTGGTTTCTCCTATGCCCGCGACGCCGTGCTGGACATGCGGATGGATCCCGGCGTAGGGCCTACCGCGGCCGACGTGCTCAACGGCTACTCGCAGGCGGACCTCACCCGAGTGCTGCGGGATTACGGGGAGGAACGCTTTGCCAGCCGGATCGCCGCTGCGATCGTGGCGCAGCGGGCGCGGCAGCCCTTCGACACCACCGCCAGGCTGGTCGAGATCATCTATCGGAGTGTTCCGGCGGCCACCCGTCGACACGGCGGGCATCCCGCCAAACGCACTTTCCAGGCGTTGCGCATCGAGGTCAACGGTGAGCTCACCGCGCTGCGTTCGGCGATACCCGCCGCGTTGGAGGCGCTGTCGGTCGGTGGCCGGCTGGTGGCGATGTCCTATCACTCTCTGGAGGACCGCATCGTCAAACGGGCGTTGGCGCAGTTGGCCACCTCGCGCACCCCACCCGGCCTACCGGTCGAGCTGCCCGGTCACGGACCTCAGCTGCGTGCGCTGACCCGCGGCGCAGAGCAGGCCGGCCCGGCCGAGTTCGAAGCCAACCCCCGGGCGGCCTCGGTGCGGCTGCGGGCCGCTGAACGGATCGCGCCGTCGTGACAGCTCCGCCGCGCACCGTGGCTGCGACGCGCAGCAAGGTCACCGCACCCGCTCGCCGCCGGGAAACCGGGATGCAGCACGTGCGTTCTCAAGCGGTCCAGCGGGCTTACGCCCGGCGCGCGCAGCGCACGGCGACACCCCACGGTGGCCCCCACAGCGTTGACCCCCACCGGGCGCCCTTCGTGCTCCTGATGATGGTGCTGCTGGGGGTGGCGCTGGTTGCCACGCTGTGGTTGTCCACGGCAGCCGCCGCAGATTCCTATCATCTGCAGAGCGCTCAGGAACGTGCCAGGAACCTCACGGAGCGTTCGGAGAACTTGAGCCGCGAGGTCGCCAATCTGGAGACCGCCCCTGAGCTGGCTCGCCGCGCTCGTGGGTTGGGCATGGTGCCGGCCGGGGATCCAGCCCAGCTGGTGGTCCGCCCGGACGGCGCCGTCGTGCTGATCGGCCAGCCTCGGCGGGCCACCGCGCCTGCCCCGCCGCCGGCACCCGCCCCGCCAGCAGCACCCGCACCCGCTGAGCCACCGGCAGCAGCACCCGCTGAGCCACCGGCAGCAGCACCCGCACCCGCTGAGCCACCACTACCGGTTCCCGCTCAGCCACCAGCACCCGTACCGGCTGCCCCGGCGCCGCCGGGCGGTACCTGATGCGTTCACGTCGCCCGCGTCGTCAACACAGACGTCGCTCACCGGCAGGCAGCCTGCGAAACCGGCTGGTGGTGGGGCGCGTGGTGCTCGTGGTCGCGCTGGTGGCCGCTGG
This sequence comes from Pseudonocardiaceae bacterium, assembly GCA_050700255.1. Lineage (GTDB taxonomy): Bacteria > Actinomycetota > Actinomycetes > Mycobacteriales > Pseudonocardiaceae. The sequence goes on along the minus strand of JBOHGX010000466.1, from coordinate 11,343 downwards.
CCTCAAGCTGGTCCAGGTGCAGGGCCTGCAGGCGGCGGAGCTCTCGGCACGAGCCGCTAACCAACGCACCAGCGTCCAGACGCTGCCCGCCGAGCGCGGCACGATCACTGATCGCAATGGCACGCCGCTGGTATTCAGCGTGCAGGCCATGGCCCTTTATGCCCAGCCCAACCGGATCGTTGTCGAGCAGCGCGCGGTCCGAGCCGATCCAGACCTGCACAAGCAAGCAATGGCCCACCGGATAGCCGAGGTGCTCGGTCCGTTGGTGATCGAGCAGGAGATCCTCGGCCAGCTGCGCAGTGACCGCACCACGGTGTTGCTGGCGCCGTTGGTGCAGCCCGCCCAGGCCAGGACGATTCAGCAGGAATTCCCGGAGATCAGCGCGGAGCACCGGGAGATCCGGCAGTATCCCGGTGGGGAGCTCGCGGCCAATGTTCTGGGCGTGGCGAACTGGCGTGCCGACGAACGCAAAGTGCGCGGATTGGTCGGCCTGGAGAACTACGCCGACACCCTGCTCGCCGGCCAGGACGGTCGCCGGGTGGTGGACACCGCAGAGGGCTCGGATGCGATCATCCCGGGCAGCGAGCGCGGTGTCCGGCCGCCGGTGCCCGGCTCGGGGCTGGAGCTCACCCTCGATTCTGACCTGCAGTTCACCCTGCAGCAGATGCTCGGCGACTTCGCGCGGAAGTACCGTGCCAAGGGCGCTAGCGCCGTCGTGCTCGACGCACACACCGGCGAGGTATACGCCATGGCCAACGAGGTCACCTTCGATCCGAACAACCTCGCCGCGGCGACTCCTGAACTGCTGGCCAACCCAGCGGTGTCGGCACCCTTCGAACCCGGTTCGGTGAATAAAGTGGTCACCGTTGCCGCGGCTATCGAGAACGGCGTGTTGCAGCCGGATACTCCGCTGAGAGTTCCCGGCCACCTCCGAGTCGCCGACCGAACGGTCTCCGACGCGTGGTCACACGGCACGTTGGATCTGACCTTCACCGGGGTGCTGGCCCGCTCGTCCAACGTCGGCACGCTGCTCGCCGCGCAGCGGGTCGGCGAGGACCGCTACGTGGACATGCTGCAGCGGATGGGTCTGGGCCAGCGCACCGACCTGGGGCTGCCCGGGGAAAGCGCGGGCCGGGTACCGGCCCGCGAGCAGTGGTCGGGCAGCACGTTCGCCAACCTGCCCATCGGTCAAGGGCTGTCGATGACCGTGCTACAGATGGCCGGCATGTACCAGGCGATCGCCAACGACGGTGTGCGTATCCCGCCGCGCATCGTCCGCGCTGAGATCGCCCCGGACGGCACCCGGACCGCGACTCCACGGCCAGACGGCGTCCGGGTGGTCAGCCCGGAGACTGCCCGGACCGTTCGGGACATGCTGCGCGCGGTCGTGCAGGACGTGCCTGGGCGGCCGGCGCAGCAAGGGACCAGCCCGCAGGCGGCGCTGGACGGCTACCAGATCGCCGGCAAGACCGGCACCGCCCAGCAGGTCAACCCGGCCTGCGGGTGCTACAGCAACTCCAACTACTGGATCAACTTCGTGGGGATCCTGCCCGCGGACGCCCCCCGCTTCGTCGTCGGGATCACACTCGACGATCCGGCGGTCGGCAACACAGCGCCGCTGTTCCACGACATCGCCTCCTACCTGGCCGGGCGCTACCAGATCCCGCTGTCTGCCGGACCCAGCCCGATAGTCACCCTCACCCTGGACTAGCGTGCCTACGGAGCCCGCCCACCACGACGGTGGTTGCCTACCCCCTGGGCTTGCACCACTTCCACTAGACCCCGGACCGTGACTGCTTCTGTGACTTCCTCGTTGACCGAGACACCGCTGCGGCCGTCGCACACCGCCCCGATCCCGCTGACCGCGCTCGCCACCCTGGCCGGCGCGACCGTCCTAGGATCCCCAGGTCAGGCCATGGTCACGGGTATCACACTGCGGGCCCAGCTGGTCGTCCCCGGCGATCTCTTTGCGGCGTTGCCCAGCCTGGGCCCCGGGCGCCCGCACGGCGCCGACTTCGCCGGCATCGCGCTGACCGCCGGTGCCGTCGCCGTGCTCACCGACCCCGCCGGTGCACACCGCGCGGCGCTGGCTGGTGCGACTGTGCCGGTGCTCGTGCACCCTGACCCGCGGTCGGTGCTGGGCGCGCTGTCCGCCCACATTTTCGGCAACCCTTCCACCCAGCTGGCAGTGCTGGGTATCACCGGTACCTCCGGCAAGACCACCACGGCGTTCTTCCTCGAGGCGGGGTTGCGGGCGGCTGGCCTGGTCACCGGGCTGCTCGGCACCGTGGCGCTGCGGATCGGTGAGCAGCAGCTGCTCACGAGTGGAGGCACCACTCCGGAGGCCCCGGACCTGCAGGCGCTACTGGCACTGATGGTCGAGCGAGGCATCACTCACCTGCCCATGGAGGTCTCCAGCCACGCGTTGGCGCTGGGCCGGGTCGCGGGTACCAGCTTCGTGGTCGGCGCGTTCACCAACCTGTCCCAGGACCATCTGGACTTCCATACCGATCTCGAGGACTATTTCGCCGCCAAGTCGAGGCTGTTCGACGGGCGGGCCGGCGCCGAGGTGGTCTGCATCGACGATGCCTGGGGACAGCGGCTGGTGACCAGCAAGACCACGACGGTGTCCTTGGCCGGCCAGGCGACGTGGCACGCGGCCGACATCGTGGCCCACCGGTCTGGCAGCCAGTCGTTTCGCGTCCTGGGTCCCGGTGGGTTCGATCAGCGTGCAACGGTGCGGTTGCCGGGCCCGTTCAACGTCACCAACGCGTTGGTCGCGCTGGCTGTCGCGCACGCCGCGGGCGCTGACCCCCGGGTGGTCCTGCAGGGGGTCGCCACTGCTGAGGTGCCCGGCCGGATGCAGCGGGTAGACGCCGGTCAGGGTTTCCTTGCGGTAGTGGACTACGCGCACAAGCCGGCTGCCGTCGCGGCCCTGCTCGATGCGGTACGCACCCAGGTCCCAGGTCGGCTGCTGGTGGTGCTCGGTTGTGGCGGGGACCGGGACACCGGCAAGCGCCTGCTGATGGGCGCCGAGGCGGCCCGGCACGCGGACCTGCTAGTGATCACCGACGACAACCCGCGCTCCGAGGACCCCGCCGTGATCCGCGCCGCGATGCTCACCGGCGCCCGCGCCGGTCCCGCCGAGGTAGTGGAGATCGCCGACCGGGCCGAGGCGATCGCGCACGCCGTCACCCGAGCCGGCCCTGGAGACGCGGTGGTCGTCGCAGGCAAGGGCCACGAGACCGGCCAGCACGTGCACGGTGTCACGTACCCGTTCTCCGATATCGAGGTGCTCGCTGCCGCCCTGGCTAACCGGAGTGCGCGGTGATCCCACTGACTCTGGCCGAGGTGGCCAGCGTGGTCGGCGGCGTCGTACACGGCTGCGACGGCGCCGAGGTGGTATCCGGCAGCGTCGAGTTCGACTCCCGCAGGGTCGGGCCGGGCGGGCTGTTCGTCGCGTTGCCCGGCGAGCAGGTCGACGGGCACGACTTCGCCGCCGCCGCGGTGGCTGCGGGCGCTGCCGGAGTACTCGCCGGGCGGCCCGTCGGTGCACCCGCGGTGCTGACCCCGCCAGCCCACGGTGCGCGTTGGGCGCCCTACGCGCTGGCCGCGGATATCGACGGTGCCGGTGCGGCGGTACTGGCTGCGCTGGCCCGCCTGGCGCACGCCGTGGTGGACACGTTGAGTCAGACCGGGCTCCACGTGGTGGGCCTGACTGGATCGTCGGGCAAGACCTCCACCAAGGACATGGTGGCCGCGCTGCTGGCCCCCTTGGGGCCCACCGTCGCACCACCGGGGTCGTTCAACAACGAGATCGGTCACCCCTGGACAGCGCTGCGCGCTGACGCGGCCACCCGGCATCTGGTGTTGGAGCTGTCCGCGCGCGGACCGGGTCAGATCGCCGCGCTGTGCCAGGCGGCACCGCCGTCGATCGGGGTGGTGCTCAACGTCGGTTCGGCGCACCTCGGCGAGTTCGGCTCCCGGGACGCGGTGGCCGCCGCCAAGGGCGAGCTGATCGAGGCGCTGCCGGTGGGTGGGATCGCGGTGCTCAACGCCGACGACGTCGCGGTCGCCGCGATGGACCGGCGCGCCGCTGCCCGGGTGGTGCGCTTCGGGCGGTCTGCTGCGGCCCAGATACGCGCTACCGACGTCGTCCTCAACGATCGCGGTTGCGCCTCTTTTCAGCTGGTGACCCCGGCCTGTGAGACACCGGTGCAGCTGGCGGTGCCCGGCGAGCACCAGGTATCCAACGCACTGGCCGCGGTGGCCGTGGCCCTGGAACTCGGTGCCACCCCAGCATTGGCAGCCGAGGTGCTCGCCGGTTACCGGCCGGCGTCGCGCTGGCGGCTGGAGGTCACCGATCGCCCCGACGGGGTGACCGTGGTCAACGACGCCTACAACGCCAACCCCGAGTCGGTCGCCGCCGCGTTGCGGACCCTGGTCGCGATGGCCGGCAGCCAACGGCGCAGCTGGGCGGTGCTCGGCCCGCTGGCCGAGCTCGGCGAGGCCGAGACCGAGGCGTACCGGGAGATCGGCACGCTCGCGGTTCACCTCGGCGTCGACCGGCTCGTCGTGGTGGGGGAGCAGGCGCAACCGATGTACCAGGCGGCCGCCGGGTCGGATCCAGTGCTGGTGCCTGATGTGACTGATGTGCCTGCGGTGCTTGAGTTCCTTCGCCGCGAACTTGCTCCCGGGGATGTGGTGCTGATCAAGGCCTCTCGGGCCGTCGGGCTGGAACGGGTTGCCGAAGGACTGCTGAGTTCCCTGACCTGCTCGAGCAGCGGGAGCAGCGGGTGAGCGCCATCCTGGTCGCTTCGGGGATTGCCCTGCTGGCGTCCATCCTGTTCACGCCCTACCTGATCCGGCTGTTCACCCGGCAGGGCTTCGGGCAGGAGATCCGGCAGGAGGGACCGCAGACTCATCAGAGCAAGCGGGGCACGCCCACGATGGGCGGAGTCGCCATCCTGCTGGCGATGTGGAGCGGTTACCTGGTTGCTCACTTCACCGTCACCGGGCACGGCATCACCGCTTCTGGCCTGCTGGTACTGCTGCTCACCACGGTGCTCGGGGTGGTCGGCTTCCTCGACGACCTGATCAAAATCCGTCGGCAGCGCAACCTGGGGCTCAACAAGACCGCCAAGCTGGTCGGGCAGCTGGTCGCCGCGGTGCTCTTCGGGATTCTGGCGATGGGTTTCCGGGACGCCGATGGTGTCTCCCCGGCATCGACTCAGCTGTCGTTCGTGCGGGATGTCGCCGTGGTCTCCTTCGGAGCAGTCGGCTTCGTGGTGTTCAGTTACCTGCTGGTGTCTGCCTGGTCGAACGCGGTGAACCTCACCGATGGCCTGGACGGGCTGGCGGCAGGGTCAGCTGCGATGGTGCTGGTGACCTACGTCATCGTCTCGTTCTGGCAGTTCACCCAGGACTGCACCGTCCAGGCTGTTCCCGGCTGCTATACGGTGCGCGACCCGCTGGATGTGGCGGTGGTAGCCGCCGCCGCGGTGGGTGGGTGCATCGGGTTCCTGTGGTGGAATGCCCCCCCGGCGAAGATCTTCATGGGTGATACCGGCTCGCTGGCCATCGGGGGCCTGCTGGCCGGCCTATCCGTGGTGACCCGAACGGAACTGCTCCTCATCGTGATCGGTGGACTGTTCGTGGTGGAGGCGATGTCGGTGGTGATCCAGGTGGCGGTGTTTCGCACTACCCAGCGCCGGCCGTTCCGGATGGCTCCGTTTCACCACCACTTCGAGCTGGCGGGGTGGGCTGAGACCACTGTCATCATCCGGTTCTGGCTGCTCGCTGCGATCTGCTGTGCCTTGGGCGCAGGAGTGTTCTACAGCGAGTGGCTCAACGCTGCCGGCGGGTGACCGATGCCTACACCGATCGGCGGCGTCGCCGCTCTCGCCGGGGCCCGGGTGCTGGTGGCCGGGGCGCGGGTCACTGGAGTGTCGGCCGCGCGGGCGCTGGCCGAGCTGGGCGCCATCGTCACCATCACCGACTCGTCGCCGGCCCAGTTGGAGGCGCTGGCCAGCTCCCCGGCGAAGAGTCCAGGGCGGTTGGCCACCGGCCTAACTGCTCCGCCCCGTGGCACCGACCTCGTGGTGACCAGTCCTGGTTTCCGGCCCGACGCGCCGCTGATGGTGGCCGCGCACCAGGCCGGAGTGCCGGTGATCGGGGACGTGACGCTGGCTCGCTGGATTGACCGTGCTCACGGTGACCCAGCTGACTGGCTGGTGGTCACCGGCACCAACGGCAAGACCACCACGGTGGGGATGCTCGAGTCGATCCTGCACGCCGCCGGAATCGACGCGGTGGCGTGTGGCAACGTCGGGTTCCCGGTGTTGGACGCGGTGCGGGCCGGCCACCGGGTGCTCGCCGTGGAGCTGTCGTCGTTTCAGTTGCACTGGTCACGCGAGCTGAACCCGCGAGCCGCTGCGGTGCTCAACGTCTCCGCCGACCACCTGGACTGGCATGGCTGCATGGCAGATTACGCAGCGGATAAGGGCAGCGTGTACGGCCAGGACACCACAGCGGTGTTCAACGTTGACGACGAGTGGTCGACGCGGTTGGCCACCGCGCGCGGCGGGGTCGGCTTCACTACCGGCGAGCCGCAGGCGGGTCAGCTGGGGGTCGTGGATCGGCAGCTGGTCGACCGCGTCTTTGCGGATGGCACTGCGCTGGCCGAACTTCCCGACGTCCGCCCGGGCGGTCCACATAACCTTGCCAATGCGCTGGCCGCAGCGGCGCTGGCCCGATCGATCGGAGTCCCAGCGCAGGCTGTCGCCCAGGGACTGCGCGCCTTTATCCCGGGCAGCCACCGTGGGGCACCCGTCGGCGCATACGCCGGGGTTTGCTATGTCGATGACTCGAAGGCCACCAACCCGCACGCGGCGCGGGCCGCCGTGCTGTCCCACCAGCGGGTGGTATGGGTGGCCGGGGGCCTGCTCAAGGGCGTCGACGTGGACTCACTCGTCATCGACATCCGGGATCGGCTGGTGGGCGCGGTGCTACTCGGCGCGGACCGCGCGGTGATTGCCGCCGCTCTGGCGCGACACGCACCCAACCTCCCAGTGCGGATGGTGGATTCGGGAGACGATAGCGCCATGATGGAGGTGGTCGCAGCCGCCGCCGAGCTGGCCCGTCCGGGTGATGTCGTGCTGCTTGCCCCCGCGGCGGCGTCGATGGACATGTTCGCCGACTACGCCCAGCGTGGTCGGGCCTTTGCCGCCGCAGTCGCCGCCCTCAGCGAGACGCCGTTGCATCCGGAGGCGCGGTGAGTAAGAGTTCTTCCCGCCAGGAGACCTACCCCGCGACTCAGTGGGCAGCGGCCCGCGCCCAGCTCACCGCCCAGCTCACCGCCTGGCTGGCCCGGCCGCTCACCTCGCTGCACCTGGTGCTCGCCGTTTTCGGCCTGCTGACCCTCTTCGGCTTGGTGATGGTCCTCTCGGCGTCCAACGTGCAGTCCTACACCCAGGCCGGGTCGTCCTATGCGGTATTCATCCAGCAACTGGCGTATTGCGGCGTCGGGCTGGTGTTGTTCTGGATCGGGCTGCGGATGCCTGTGCGGCTGCTGCGGGGCACCAGTGGGCTGTTCCTGGTGGTGTCGGTATTGCTGCTGCTCCTGGTGCTCAGCCCGGCCGGCGCCAGGATCAACGGTGGGCAGCAATGGCTGCGGCTGGGCCCACTGTCCGTGCAACCCTCCGAAATCGCCAAGCTCGCCTTGGCGCTATGGGGTGCGCACGTGCTGATCACCAAGCGAACGATGCTCGACCAGTGGCGCCACCTGCTGGTGCCGGTGGTTCCGGTGGCCGTTGTGATCTTCGGGCTGGTGATGCTGCAACCCGATCTGGGCACCACCATCACGCTGACCATCGTGCTGCTCGCCCTGTTGTGGTTCGCCGGTGCGCCGGGTGAGCTGTTCGGCGCGATCGCGATCGCCGCGGTCGCCGCTGCGCTCGTCTTGGCCAGCGTCGCCAGCTACCGATCGGCCAGGATCGCGTCCTTCCTGAACCCGGGCGCCGACGCCCAGGGAGCGGCGTATCAGGCTCGCCAAGCGATGTTCTCCCTGGCCGACGGCGGCTGGTGGGGGGTGGGGCTCGGGCAGGGCAGCGCCAAATGGGATTACCTGCCCAACGCGCACAACGACTTCATCTTCGCGATCATCGGCGAGGAGCTGGGCTTCCTGGGTTGCCTGGTGGTGCTGCTGCTGTTCGGCACCCTGGCTTACGTGGGCATCCGGATCGCGGCGCGCAACACCGATCCGTGGATCAAGCTGGTATCGGCCACCGTGACCACCTGGCTGGTCGGCCAGGCTGCGATCAACATCGGCTACGTGGTGGGTTTGCTGCCGGTCACCGGGATCCCGTTGCCGTTGATCTCCTCGGGGGGCACCTCTGTCGCACTGACGATGCTCAGCTTCGGCCTGCTGGCGAACTTCGCCCGGCATGAACCGCAGGCGGTCTGCGCACTGCGCTCGGAGACCACCCGTTCCGGGAGTCAGGGTGTCATCTCGCGGCTGTTGCGGCTGCGCCCCCCAGTTCCCTACGTCTCAGTGCCCTACACCCCGGCACCGCCGCCACCTCGCATGCCGCATCCCGCTCGAACCGGCGGCCAGCCCGGGAGCAGACGGTGAGCGCGGGTGGGGTCAAGCCGGTGTCCGTCGTGGTCGCCGGGGGCGGCACTGCGGGGCACGTCGAACCAGCGCTGGCGTTGGCCGACGCGGTGCGCCGCGCGGTACCGCAGGCCCGGATCACTGCGCTGGGCACCCAGCGCGGCCTGGAGACCACCTTGGTGCCCGAGCGGGGCTACCCGTTGGAGCTCATCCCCCCGGTGCCACTGCCGCGCAAGTTCAGCGCGGACCTGCTGCGGCTGCCGTTGCGGGTTCGCGCCGCGGTGCGCCGGGTCCGAGAGGTGCTCGACGCGGTCGACGCGGACGTGGTGGTCGGTTTCGGCGGCTACGTCGCGTTGCCGGCCTATCTCGCCGCCCGGGGTCGGGTGCCCATCGTCGTGCATGAGGCCAATGCCCGCGCCGGGCTGGCCAACAAGGTCGGGGCGCGGTTTGCGGTGCGGGTGTTTGCCGCGGTGCCCGGCAGCGGGCTGCCCGGAGCTGAAGTGATCGGGATCCCGCTGCGGCAGGCGATCTCGTCGCTGGACCGGACCGCCTTGCGGGCCCGGGCCCGGGCCCATTTCGGGCTGGACCTGCAGGCGCCGACCCTGCTGGTGACCGGCGGCTCGCAAGGTGCCCGCACCCTCAATGCCGCAGTGTCGGGTGCGGCGGCCCAGCTCGGCGCTGCCGGGATCGGGGTCCTGCATGCGCACGGGCGGCACAACACTGTGCAGGTGGCGGCGGTGCCCGGGGCACCCCCTTACGTCGCGGTGCCCTACCTGGAGCGGATGGACCTGGCGCTGGCCGCCGTCGATCTCGCGATGTGCCGGGCCGGGGCGATGACCGTCGCAGAGCTGTCCGCGGTCGGCCTGCCCGCGGTGTATGTGCCGCTGCCGCACGGCAACGGCGAACAGGCTCTCAACGCGCGGCCATTGGTCGAGGCCGGTGGCGGGATGCTGGTGCCCGATGCGGAGCTGACCCCAGCCAAGGTCGTCGAGGAGGTGGTGGGAGTGCTCACCGATCCCTGCAGGCTCGCGACGATGAGTGCCGCTGCCCGGCTGACCGGCCGACCTGAGGCCGACGACGTGCTGGCCAAGATCGTGCTGGAGGTTGCCGGGTGACTGCCGGATTCCCGCCTTCCCCACCATCGCTGCCGCAGCAACTCGCCCGCACCCACCTGATCGGGATCGGGGGTGCCGGTATGAGTGGGGTCGCCCGGATCGTGCTGGCCCGCGGTGGTGCGGTGTCCGGTTCGGACGGCAAGGACTCCCGGGCGCTGCTTGCCTTGCGGGCGTTGGGCGCCAAGGTGACCGTTGGGCACGCTGCGGCCAACCTCGATCAGCTCGGCGCCGACCCCACTGCGATCATCAGTACCAAGGCGGTGCACCAGGCCGACCCGAACAATCCGGAACTCGTCGAGGGCGCCCGGCGGGGCATCCCGGTGATCCACCGCTCCGCGGCCCTGGCGGCACTGATGGCCGGTTACCGGGTCGCCTGCGTCACCGGCACCGCCGGCAAGACCTCCACCACGTCGATGCTCACGGTCGCGTTGCAGCACTGTGGCGCCGACCCGTCATTCCTGATCGGTGGCGATCTTACCAGTTCCGGGTCCGGAGCCCACCACGGCAGCGGGGACACCTTCGTGGCCGAGGCCGATGAGAGCGACGCCACCTTCCTGGCCTACTCGCCCGACGTCGCCGTGGTCACCAATGTCGAGGCCGATCACCTGGACCACCACGGCACCATCGAGGCCTACACCGCCAGCTTTGACGCCTTCGTGGCCCGGCTGACGCCGCGCGGTGTGTTGATCGCCAACGCCGACGACGCCGGCTCAGCAGCCCTGGCTGACCGGGCCGCTGCCAGTGGGGTGCGGGTGCGCCGCTACGGCAGGCTCGCCACCGCGCCGGCCGACGCCCGCCTGCTGGCGTACACCCCCGACGGTGGGCGGGGGGTCGCCACCGTGGCGCTGACCGGGCCGGACGGGGTTGCGCACCCGGTGCAGCTCGAGGTTGCGGTGCCCGGTGAGCACATGGCGAGCAACGCCGTCGCGGCCTTGCTGGCCGGCCTGGAGCTGGGTGCGCCGCTGCCTGGCCTGCTAGCGGGATTGGCCGGATTCAGTGGGGTCCGCCGCCGGTTCGAATTCACCGGCAGGGCAGCCGGTGTGCGGGTCTATGACGACTACGCCCACCACCCGACGAAGGTGGCCGCCGCACTGCGTGGTGCCCGTCACGTAGTGGGGGAGGGACGGTTGGTCGTGGCGTTTCAACCACACCTGTACTCCCGCACCCGTGATTTCGCCGCCGAGTTCGGCGCCGCGCTGGCGCTGGCCGATGTGGTGCTGCTGCTCGACGTCTATGGAGCCCGGGAGGACCCGCTGCCTGGTGTCACCGGAGCGCTGATCGCGCAAGCCGTGCCGCTGCCGGCCGGATGTGTGCACTACGAGCCGCGCTGGGCGCAAGTGCCCGTGCGGTTGGCCGAGTTGGCCCGGCCCGGTGACTTGGTGATCACCATGGGAGCCGGTGACGTGACGGTGCTCGGCCCGGAGTTGATTGCCGAGCTGCAGCGCCGCGGCACTACTAGCGCAGACGCCGTCGCCGGGGCGGGACAGCTGTGAATCCGGGTGCTCCTGGCGCTTCGGGCGCCCGACGCCGGGCCCGGCGCGACACGCCACGACCCGCAGCGACCGTGCGGGAACGTCGCCCGTCAGCGCCGCGGCCCAGGACTGCCAGCGGTAGCGC
>JBOHGX010000465.1:0-4305 GCA_050700255.1 Pseudonocardiaceae bacterium | reverse complement strand
TAGAAACACTGCGCTAGCGCGCTCGTGAGTGGGAAACAGTGTTATAACACTGTTTCCCACTCACGAGCGCGCTAGCGCAGTGTTTCTAGCAGCGCGCGGAGCAGGTTGGGGGCGAGCTGCGGGTCTTCGACCAACTCGTCGTGTCCCTGGTCGTCCCCGGACTCGGCGCGCAGCCGCATTACACAGGCCCCGACGCCGTCCCGGAGCACCGCCGCGACAAGCCTGCCTTCTCGCCGCTGCGGATGACCGGCGGCGGCACGGCGGGCCTGCTCCGGGTCATCCGGCAACTCGCCCAGACACGCCTGCGCCGCAGGCGGGAGTACCACGATTTCTTGGACCAACGCGCAGCCGGCGACTGCCTCGGGCCATTCGATGCTGGCCAGCGCGGCATCCAGCTCGCCGCCGGGCAGGGCCTCCTGAGCCACCGGGGTGAGTTCGGCGTCGGCGTCCAGTTGACCGGCCAATTCAGGCTGGCTGGCCAGCAAGGTCGGTGTTGCTACCAGTGCGAACAGCTGCGGCTGCTGGTCCCAGCCGGCGGCCGCAACGAATTCCTCGACCTCTCGCGCAGTGGCTTCCAAGGCGTGGGACCGGGACGGGTACGGCGTCGGCTCGCTCACCCGCCCATGGTCGCACCGGAGTTGAACACTGTACGCAGCGGTGCGGCCACCGGGATCGGAACCACAGGGCACTCCGTAGAGTTGGACAGGAAAGGACTCAACCCGGCGTAGGGGAGCACAGGCTGCGGCGAGGGGGGTCTGCACTGCATCGCCGTCGTCGCTGTCTTCGAGGGAGCGTGTCCTGTGGCCAATCGGCCTCCCGCCGGAGTTCCCACCCTCTCCCGGCGCGCCAGGATTCTGATCGCCGTCGGGGCCGTGGCTCTGGTGGTACTGATCGTCGGATCGCGGCTGGTCGATACGTATGTGGACTGGTTGTGGTTCGGCGAGGTGGGCTTCCGCTCGGTGTTCTCCACCGTTTTGGTCACCCGGATCGTGCAGTTCCTCGTCGTCGGACTGGTGGTCGGCGGGTTGCTTGCGCTGAACATTGTGATCGCCTACCGCACCCGGCCGGTCTTTGTGCCGGTGGCGGGACCCGACGATCCGGTGGCGCGATACCGCACCGCGATTGTCCAGCGGCTGCGCGTGGTTGGTATCGGCGTGCCGGCATTGGTCGGCCTGCTCGCCGGCCTGTCCGCGCTGGGCGACTGGCAGGTCGTCCAGATGTTCCTGCACAGCACCAATTTCGGCGTGACCGATCCCCAGTTCAACAACGACGTCGGCTTCTACGCCTTCGAGCTGCCCTTCTACCGGAGGATGCTCGCCTGGGCCTTCGTCGCGGTGGTGCTCTCCTTCCTCGGAGCTCTGATCACCCATTACTTGTTCGGGGGGCTGAGGCTGGCCGGCCGCGGCGGGCAGCTGTCCGGCCCGGCTCGGGTGCAGCTCGCGGTGTTGGCCGGTGTCTTTGTGGTGCTCAAGGCGGTGGCCTACTACCTCGACCGCTACGGGCTGCTGTTCTCCGACCGCAATCCGCTGTTCACCGGCGCCAGCTACACCGACCTCAACGCGGTGATGCCCGCCAAGATCATCCTGATGTGCATTGCGGTGATCTGCGCGGTGGCTTTCTTCGTCGGTGCGATATTGCGCAACCTGCAACTGCCGGCGATCGCCATCGCACTGCTGGTGCTCTCCAGCATTCTGGTGGGGGCAGCGTGGCCGGCGATTCTCGAGCAGTTCGTGGTACGCCCGAACGCCAACGAGCGCGAGGCGCCGTCCATCCAACGCAACATCGCCGCGACTCGAGATGCTTACGGCATCACCGACCAGCAGGTCACGTACTCCCAGTACTCCGGGCGTAGCGAAGCCTCGCCGGCCGACGTACGGAGCGACACCGCCACGATCCCGAATATACGGCTGCTGGACCCCAATGTGCTGGCGGAGACTTTCACCCAGCTGCAGCAGCGGGAGAACTTCTACGGTTTCCCGGACAAGCTCGATGTCGACCGTTACACCATCGGGGGTGAGACGCGGGACTACATCGTCGCGGTGCGGGAGCTCGAATCCGCTTCGCTGGCCGCCAACCAGCGCAACTGGATCAACCAGCACCTCACTTTCACCCACGGCAACGGCTTCGTCGCCGCCCCTGCCAATACCGTCAACTCAGCGCTGAACGATGCCGGCTCCGGGGAGGGCGGCTATCCGGTGTTCACCGTGTCGGACACCTCGCAGCAGGGCGACATCCCCGTGCGGCAGCCGCGGGTCTACTTCGGCGAACTGATCGACGACTACGTGATTGTCGCAGGAGACCCCGGTGCCCGGGCCCGAGAGTTCGACGGACGGCCGGAGAACTACACCTATGAAGGCCGGGGCGGGGTACCGATCGGGGGCTGGGCGAACCGGTTGCTGTTCGCCGCGTACCACGGCGAGCGCAACATCCTGTTCAACCAGGCGATCGGCTCTGAGTCGAAGATCCTCTATAATCAACACCCGAGGGATCGAGTACTGAAAGTCGCGCCGTGGCTCACCGTCGATGGCGACCCCTATCCTGCCGTGATCGGCGGTCGAATTCAGTGGATCCTGGACGGCTACACGACCCTGGACAATTACCCGTACGCGCAGCGAACCGTGTTGGGCAGGGCGACCGTCGACTCCCTGTCCGGGGTGTCCCGCCTGCCGAATGACGAGATCAGCTACATCCGTAACTCGGTCAAGGCCACTGTTGACGCCTACGACGGCACCGTGACGTTGTACGCGGTGGATGAGAGTGATCCAGTACTGCGGACATGGATGAACGTGTTCCCGGGTACCGTACAGCCCAGTAGCGCGATCGCCGCTGAGTTGCGCGAGCATTTCCGCTACCCGCAGGACTTGTTCAAGGTGCAACGCGAGATGTTGACCCGCTACCACGTCAACGACCCGTCGGTGTTCTTCACCAACGATGATTTCTGGAATGTTCCTTCCGACCCGACGCAAAACCAGCAAGGCGTTGACCAGCCGCCCTATTACGTACTGGCCGGGCCGCCGATCGGGCAAGGAGCCGCGGAGTTCCAGCTCACCAGTGCGCTGGTCAGCCTCCGCCGGCCGTTCCTGGCGTCCTACATCTCGGTGGGGTCAGACCCGGATAACTACGGCGAGATCCGGGTTCTCGAGTTACCCGGCGAATCCCAGACGCTGGGTCCGGAACAGGTGCAGAACCGGTTCGTGTCCTCGGCGGTTGTCAGTACGGAGCTCAACCTGTTGCGGCAGTCCGAGACCGATGTCCGCTACGGCAACCTGCTCACTCTGCCGGTCGGCGGCGGGCTGCTCTACGTGGAGCCCGTCTATATCGAGCGCGCCAATCAGCAAGCGGCGTTCCCGCAACTGAACCGCGTACTGGTGGCCTACGGCGACCGGATCGGGTACGCCCCGACCCTGCGAGAGGCACTCAACCAAGTCTTCGGCGCCGGTGCCGGGGATGCGACTGCCTTGCCCGACCAGCAGGCCAACGTTCCCGGGCAGGCCTCGCCGCTGCCCCCAGCGGCGGTCGGTGGCACTGTCAACCCGGAGATGCGTCAGGCGGTTGCTGACATCGCCAATGCGCTCAACCGCCTGCGCCAGGCTCAGGGTGCTGGTGATTTCACTGCTCAGGGCGAGGCACTGGCCGACCTCGACGCCGCCACCAAGCGATTCGACACGGCCGCTGCGTCCTCGGCCAGCGAGGCTGCTCCGGCGCCCTCGGCCGAGCCCGCGCCGGGCGGTGGTGGCTGACCGCTGGCCAGGCGATTTGCCTCTCCCGGCGCCGCCCGCGTAGGGTGGCGTCACCAACGCGGGGTGGAGCAGCTCGGTAGCTCGCTGGGCTCATAACCCAGAGGTCGCAGGTTCAAATCCTGCCCCCGCTACCAGGAAAACCGCAGGTCAGAGGCCTGATCCGGAAGTCTCCGGATCAGGCCTCTTTCTTTCATGTACGCACCGTGTACGCATGGCTGGCCGCCTGTGCTTGTGCTTCTCCGGTTCATGCTTGACGTTCGGGTTCCGGTTCCTGGTTGACAGGTTGCGGACGCGGTTCCGGTAGGTGGGCGACAGTCGTTCCGGTAGGTGGGCGACACTGCCGCTTGGGTCACGTTCGCGCCGCTGGTTGTCGGCCTTCCCTGCGATCTCGTGGTCGTCGGGGAGGAGCCGGTCGTGCTGGTGGAGCTGGATGTCGTGGAGCAGCGGTATCGGGCGGTGCTGGAGGTGCTCGATGGCGCGTCGGTGATCGAGGTCGCGCGCCGGTATGGGGTGACGCGGCAGACGGTGCATGAGTGGCTGCGCCGGTATGCGAGCGGCGGTGGCC
>JBOHGX010000464.1:0-7664 GCA_050700255.1 Pseudonocardiaceae bacterium | reverse complement strand
CGCGATCCGCCACCGCTACCGTCCGCCGAAGGACGCGCGCCTTCCAGACCGGTTTTCGGTGGTGGAACTGTCCGCGACACCGATCAGTTCCCCGGATGACGTGCTGGAGCTCGGGGACGACGACCGCGAAACGCCGGTACTGGCCCAGCGCTTGGATGCGTCAAAGCCGGCGCGCATGCGGTTGGTCAAGGTGTCCGGGTCGGACCAGGCCAAGCACCGTGCAGAGCTGGCCTCGGAGGCAGCGGCCGAGGCTCGCAAGCTGCTCGATCGCCCTGGCGTGGGCACTGTGGGCGTCGTGGTCAACCGCGTCGACACCGCTGCCCGGGTGCACCGTTTGCTGGACGAGCAGAAGATCGACACGGTCTTACTCACCGGGCGCATGCGTCCGCTCGATCGTGACCGGCTGCTGGGGGAGTACCGGGAGCGGTTGCACACCGGCCGGACCCGGGACGACAACGCGGCGCCTTTGGTCTTGGTAGCTACCCAGGCGGTCGAGGCGGGTGCGGACATTGACCTCGACGGGCTTGTCACGGAGTGTGCGGCGCTGGACGCCCTGGTCCAGCGGTTCGGCCGGGTGGACCGAGCCGGCGACTGCGCGGCGGGTGGTCACCCCGCTGCTTCCGTGATCCTCGCGACCTCGGCCGACGTCACCGCCACAGCAGAGGACCCCGTTTATGGTGACCGGCTCCGGCTCACCTGGGCATGGCTGAAAGACCGCCCGATTGATTTCGGCATCAATGCTTTCACGATTGGTGTGAAGAAGATTGGTGTGAAGAAGCGGAAAGAGTTGAGCAGCAAGCCGCAGGACGCGCCCTATCTCATGCCGAGCCACCTCGACCGATGGGTGCAGACCTCATCCAGACCCGACGCCGACCCTGACCCAGCGCACTGGCTGCATGGCGTGCAATCCGATAGCCCGGAAGTCAACGTGGTCTGGCGTGCGGACGTAGTGCCGGAGGCGTTCACTGAACCGGGTACTCCGCAGCGGGTCACGTCAGTGGTGTCATGGTGCCCGCCCGGCAGCGGCGAGGCGATGTCGCTCCCGCTGCACGCTGTCCGAGCCTGGCTGGCTAGCCTGCACAGCGGCGAGGGTGCTGCCCCATCGTTCTCGGACACCGCGCTGGGCGGCGTGGATGAAAACGATGCTGCTAACAAAGCACCGCCGGTCAAACCGGCGCTGCATTGGCGCGGCGACGACAGCAAAGTGGTGATCACTACCAAGGACATTCAACCCGGTTCGACTCTCGTGGTGCCGGCCACATACGGGGGCATCCGCGCGGACAACTGGGATCCGGCCGCGCGCATCCCCGTGAGTGATCTCGGCACCGCCGTGCAGGCGAACCAGCGGGCGCGAGCCGTGCTTCGCCTATATCCGGCGCCAGCAACCGAACCGGATCTGGAGGATCTGGACAGTGACACGGTGAGCGGCTGGCTCGAAGAGCTGGCGGAGCAAGCCGAGCTGGCGGAGGAAGCCGCCGACGTGGATCACGCCGAGCTGCGGCTGCTCGATGCGGTGGTGACCGCGCTGCGGGACGGTAAGACACGCCCAGAGGTGATTCGGGTGGAGATCTCTCCTGCTCGGCAGAATGGGCAGGCTCCGGTGGAGATGTTCGTCGTCCGATCACGTAAGCGTGTCGCGGCGCTGGGGCATCGCGGTGAAGCCGTCCGTGCCGATACGGAGCCGTCGACCAGTTCCTTTCTCGGCACCAAGGTGCTCCTGCAGGAGCACCTGACCGATGTGAAGTGTTGGGCGCGGCGCCTGGGCGAAGCGTGCGACTTCCGGACTGAGATCGTCGAGGATCTGGCGCTGGCCGGGTGGCTGCACGACCTCGGCAAGGTCGATCCGCGTTTTCAGCTGATCCTGCGCGGGGGCGAGGTGGTCGGGGAATCCGAGCCGCTGGCGAAATCCGTCGTCCCCGCGGCCGACTACCGGCGGCGGCGCCGCGCCGAGCAGGTGGCTTGCTATCCCATTGGCACTCGGCACGAACTGGTGTCTGTCGCGCTGGTCGAGCACGACCGGGAACTCCAGGGTCAGGCGAACGACTGGGATCTTGTGCTGCATTTGATCGCCAGCCACCACGGTTACGCCCGTCCGGTCGTCCCGGTGAGCTGTGCGGACGCTCCGCATCAGTTGCGAGCGGAGTTGGATGGCCGGGTGCTGCAGACGTGCAGTGATCACGGCCTGCTGCGGCTCGACTCGGGCGTTCCGCAACGATTCTGGCGGTGCGTACGGCGATACGGCTGGTACGGGCTGGCCTGGCTGGAGGCGGTGCTGCGGCTGGCCGACCATAGGGCGAGCGAGGCCAGCGAGGAGCGAGCTGGATGACAGTCAGCCGTGACATGGAGCTGCCGGCTCTGGATGGGACGAACCCGCTTGGATTCCTCGCCGCGCTGGGGGTGCTGGACGTCTTGCACCGGGCTGGGCGGGAACCGACCATGCGTTGGACATCTGACTTGGTTCCGGTACCGGTCTGTCAGGGTATGTCGGACCCGGATGAGCTGATTGAGCTGGTCGATGCCGATCGGGCACGCTGGCAAGACAGTGTCGTGCTGCACGGACCGGCGAGTGATCAGCTCGACGATCTGAAGCCACTGCCCGGGGTGCACCGCGAGTGGGCACGGGAGGTTGTTGGCACCCTCGGCTCCGATCGTGCCGACGCAGACCTCTTCTGCGGCTTGCTTGCTGAAGGTGCTGTGGACGGCAAGGGTAACGGTAAGCCGACCCACCTGCACTTCACCGCCGGGCAGCAGAAATTCCTTGTGATGGTGCGGGAACTGGCGAGCCGAGTTGACGCCGAAAGAATTCGAGAGGCAATTTTCGGCCCCTGGCGGGAGGACAGCCCACTACCGGCTCTGTCCTGGAATTCGCAGGGTGAGCGTATCTACGCGCTGCGGGCGCTCAATCCGTCCAGCGAGAAGCGTCTCGGCGTGCCGGGTGCCGACTGGTTGGCCTTCCTCGGGCTGGTGTTCTTTCCCACTCGTGCCGTCACGGGAAATTACGGCCAGCCGGTATCCCTTAAGACAAGTGGGTGTGACAGGTCGTGGAAGCGAAGTGCACTTCGTTGGCCACTGTGGACGGTTCCGCTTGAGCGGGACACCATCTGGTCGCTGGTGGGTGACGCCGAAGTGGTCGGGAAGGATCGCCGCCTGTTACCGGACGAGCTTTGCGCTCGGGGCGTACTTCAGGTGATGCAAGCACCCATCCGGCGGTCCGAACAGGGTGGCTACGGGAGCTTCGGTGGTGCGTCGGTGTTAGTCGGGAGAGGGTGAGATGCCCACGACGCTGGTGCTGCGTTTCCCGTCTGGGCGATATCGGGCCACCCCATGGGGCCAGCACGTCAACGCGGGCGTGGTAGAGCTGCCGCCGTCGCCGTGGCGGTTGCTGCGCGCGCTCTACGCGGTATGGCGCACCAGGGCTCCGGAAGTCGACGAGGACACGGCGCACGCGCTGCTCGCGAGGTTGGCTGAGCCACCGACGTTCCATGTTCCCCGGCACAGCGTCGCGCATGGCGTCGTCGTGTTCGAGGGAGACGCCGAGCTCGGGGTGCACTGGTCCTTCGAGCTGACCACGCCACAGCGGGCCGCGCTGAGGCGGTTGGCCGGTTCGATCCCGTACTTCGGCCGGGCCGACAGCTTGTGCTCGGCTTTCCTGTCCACCGAGTGGGAGCCCGGTCCGCATGACACGTGGGCGCCGGTGGACGTGGCGGAGTCGATCTCTGATACCCCGACAACGTCGGTGCTGGCTCCGGAGCTGCCGCTACAGCTCGACGCGCTGCTCGCTCGGCCCGTCGACGTGCGCAAGGGCAACCTGCTCTTCCCCGTCGGGACGCACCTGCTGGCCTATCAGCGCAGCCACCCGGCCCCCAGGCTCCGCCCGCAGTTGCGGCGTCGTGCCGAGGAGCCCACTGCGGTGGGGTTCAGCGTGCTGCAAGCCGGGCTGCCGCCGCAGACCGATGCGCTGATCTACACCGACCTGCTGCGGCTGGGTGCGCTCAGCAAGCTAGGCCGACTACCCGAGGAATGCACCAGCACGCAGCTGGGCGGCCGCACGGCTGGCGGCGACGCCATGGAGGGACACGGGCATGCGCACTACCTGTCGTTGATCACCGATCGTAGGCTCACCGGCCTGGTGGTCTGGACACCCAACGGGCTGCCCGAGGACGAGCTGAAGGCACTGACCACCGTCGATCGGCTCTACACACCGGCGAACCCGGACTGGCGGCTCATTATTCGAGTCGCCGGTATCGGCGCCCTCGCCCAGGTCGCACCCGAGTTGGTGGCACAGCAGCCGGCCAGCGTCTGGCGGTCGGTGACGCCGTTCACCCCGCCGCGCTACCCCAAACGCCACGCCGGCCAGTTGGACTACCTCCGTACCGAGGTTGCCACCGAGCTGCGCAACCGCAGCTTGCCGACACTGCGCGCGGTGACGCTGCTGGATGAACAGTGGCAGTCGTGGCGGCGCTACCGCCCGTCAGCCCGCATGCGCCGCGACACCCGGCAGGGCCAGGCCACTCGCGTCTCGGCGTTCCTGCGGATCGAGCTAGCCGAGCCTACGTGCGGTCCGCTGGTGCTGGGGCATCTGAGCCACTTCGGGCTTGGACTGTTCGTGCCTGAGCGGGGAAGCTCGGGCCAGTTGCGCTAGGAGCGTGACCGCCTACTTCCTGTAGTGTGCACGGCCAGGGTCGCGGTTTCGTCGGCCCTGATTCCGGCCCTCGTGGCCGGACCCCTTTGAGGCAACCATCGTCGGCTCGCAGGTGTCGGAGTCGCGTGATCTGCCCGAAGGAGGCCAGCATGTCCACCGCTCACCCATCGCGCGTTATGATGCCGCCGTTGCCTTCATCCAGCGGCGATGTTGTCACCGTGTGTGTACGGGGACTGGAAAAGACGCCGGCGGCGATCCGGGATGCGTTGGATCCAGCTCAGAGTGAGCAGTTCGAATTGGAGTACCGCGCCGCCCTCGCGCGTGCTGCGGACACTCTCGATCTGGAGCCGGTACTCACGCTGGTGCAGCGCACCTGGTGGGTGCGGGCGGTGATATGCCTTAACCCCGGGATGCTCGACGGCATGGCTTCCGATATCGCCCGCCTTGCCGCAGGCGACGAGTCGGTTCTCGCCGACGATGTGCCCTAGACAGTCAGGTGAGACGGGAGCATGGCTCGATACGACGTCAGGTATCTCACCTACGCCGCTGAGCAGCTGAGCCAGCTCCCCCGCTCGGTGCGTACCATGTTCGACGCCAGCGTCGATGATCTGCGACGCGATCCTTACCTCGTCGGCGTCTATGACAAGCGCGAGGGCTGTTACTCCACCACATTCGGCGGGATGGGCCTCATTTTCTACGTTGTCGGCGACGAGATCGCCATGGTAACCATCACTAGACTCTTCTGGCTCAAGTGATGAGCCTGCCCGTGTAGGAGCGCTGAGGCGTGGACTCCGACCTGCTGCCGGCCCGGATGGTCAACGAATACGTTTACTGCCCGCGGTTGTTCTACCTGGAGTGGGTCGAGGCCCGGTTTGCTGACAACGACGACACCCGGCTCGGCCAGCAGGTACACCGCAAGGTCGACGTGGAGTCCGGTGCGGCCCCCTTGCCTGAAGACGGTGAGCTGCGCCGGGCCCGTTCGGTCACGGTGAGCTCCGAGCGGCTCGGGGTGATCGCCAAGCTCGACCTGATCGAAGGCGACGGCGGCAGCGTCGTGCCAGTGGACTACAAGAAAGGAGCACCGCAACCTGACGGGACGCCGTGGCCCAGCGACGAGGTGCAGGTCTGCCTGCAGGCGCTGCTGCTGCGCGAGCAGGGCTATCTATGCGATCACGCCGAGCTGTGGTACGCCGAGAGCCGCCAGCGGGTGCGGGTGGAGCTGACGCCGGAACGGTTGAGCTGGGCAGCCGACGTGGTGGCCGACGCGCGGGGAGTGGCCGATCGGGCCAGCCCGCCGCTACCGCTGGTCGACAGTCCCAAGTGCCCGCGCTGCTCGCTGGTCGGATTGTGCCTGCCGGACGAGACCAACGCGCTGCTGTCCCGCCGCGAGCAGCCACCGCGGCGGCTGGTGCCCCGCGACCCGGACCAGCGACCGGTCTACGTCACCGAGCCTGGCGCCTTCGTCGGTGTCCGCAGCGGACGCCTTGAGGTCACCTTGAAGAAGGAGAAGCTCGCCTCGTGGCGCCTGCTGGACGTGTCGCAGCTGGCGGTGTTCGGGCGGGTTCAGGTCAGTACCCAGGCGCTGGGGGAGTGCTTCGCGCGGGGGATCCCGGTGTTGTGGCTGAGCAGCGGTGGGTGGCTGCAGGGGTTCGCTCTCGGGCAGCCGTCCAAGTATGTCGAGTTGCGACGGCAGCAGACGGTGGCACACGCACAGGGCGGTGCGGGGCTCGCCCAGCAGATGATCGCCGGGAAGATCATGAACTGCCGGACGTTGCTGCGTCGCAACTCTCGCGGTGACGTGTCGTCCACGGTGGCCGCGCTCAAGCGGCTTGCGGAGCAGGCCCGCGAGACGGGCTCTTTTTCGAGCCTGCTGGGTATCGAGGGCACCGCGGCGCGGATGTACTTCGCTGCGCTGCCATCGATGCTGGGCGACGTGGCGCAACCGTTCGGCGCTGAATTCTCCCAGCTGGGGCGCAACCGTCGGCCGCCGCCGGATCCTCTCAATGCGCTGCTGTCATTCTGCTACTCGATGCTCGCCAAGGACCTGGTTGCGGTCACGCTCGGCGTCGGCTTCGATCCCTACCTCGGCATCTACCACCGCTCCCGCTACGGCCGGCCGTCGCTTGCGCTGGACCTCGCCGAGGAGTTCCGGCCGCTGATCGCCGATTCGGTGGTGATCGGCCTGCTCAACAACGGCGAGATCACCCCGTTGGACTTCGTCCGGCGGGTCGGGGCCGTATCGCTGACCGCCCAGGGGCGCCGCACCGTGCTGAAGGCTTACGAGCGGCGACTGGACACCGAGATCCGTCACCCGGTGTTTCAGTACCGGATCAGCTACCGGCGGGTGCTCGATGTACAAGCCCGGCTGCTGGCGGCGGTGCTGGTCGGCGAGATACCGGAGTACATCGCGATGGTCACGAGGTGATGTGGTGGCCCGCCGCCGGTACCTGATGGCTTACGACATCGCCGATGCGAAGCGGCTGCGTCGGATCTGCACCCTGATGGAGGACCATGGTGAGCGTCTGCAGTATTCGGTATTCCTGTGTGATCTCACGGTTGCCGAGCTTGCGGAGCTGGAATCGGCCGTGACGGGGGTGATGAACCTTCATGAGGACAGCGTCATCCAGATCGACCTCGGGCCGCTCCACGCCCCCGCTGCGGTACGCACCCTGGGACGTCCCCGTCGCCTACCGGCCACCGGCCCGCAGATCGTGTGATGGTTTGCGAGCGGTCCAGTACTGCCTCCAAGCCCGGGGAGCGCTCGCATGCAGGTCAGCGCCCCTTCACGCCATCATCCACGGCTGCGCTTCCGCCGCATCAGCCTGCCCTGGTGCCACCCCTCGCGCGATCCTGTATGTTCCCAGGTCATAGGCTCCGTTTTTCGCGAGCCCTGATTCCGGCCCCCGTGGCCGGACCCCATTGAGGCACCCGTAAACCGTGGCTGGTTGATCACGAGGTTGTCGCTGATTCCGGCCCCCGTGGCCGGACCCCATTGAGGCTGATGAACTCGGTAATCGAACGC